>NZ_JBCEBL010000005.1:0-334857 GCF_049472615.1 Azospirillum sp. 11R-A
TCGAGAAGAAGCTCTATCCGAACGTCGATTTCTACTCGGGCATCATCCTGAAGGCGATGGGCTTCCCGACCAGCATGTTCACCGTGCTGTTCGCGCTGGCCCGCACCGTCGGCTGGATCAGCCAGTGGAAGGAGATGATCGAGGACCCGGTGCAGAAGATCGGCCGTCCGCGTCAGCTCTACACCGGCGACGTCAAGCGGCCGTTCGTGCCGCTGGCCGAGCGTGGCTAACCGGCCCACAGCCCATATCGGAATGGGCGGCTCCAACGGAGCCGCCCAGGACCCGACTGCGTACATCGTTCCGGCCCGGCGGGTGCGTCTGCGCCCGCCGGCCAACGACAACCGGGCGCCACTTGGCTGGCGCGTCCGCCGGTTGATCGTCTATCTGCTGATCCTGGCGCTGATCGCCGGGATCGTTTTCGTCTGAGGCAGTCCCTCAGACCTCGCTTTCCAGCGCGAAGCCTTCGTCGATCCAGCCGGTCACACCGCCGATCATCAGTTTGACCGGCCGCCCGATCCGCGCCAGACGCAGAGCCGCGCGATCCGCCCCGTTGCAATGGGGGCCGGCGCAATAGACCACGAACAGCGTTCCCTCCGGCCACTCGGCCATCCGCCGCTCCGTGATCTTGCCATGCGGCAGGTTCAAGGCGCCCGGCACATGGCCACGCGCATAAGCTGCCGGCCCGCGAACATCGAGCAGGACGAAATCCGGCGCACCGGACTTCGATGAGTCGTGAACATCCCAGCAGTCGGTCTCCAGGGACAGGCGCCTGGCAAAGTGCGCCTCCGCCTGTTCGGAAGGAGCGGCGGGAATTTCGCTGACGTGACTGGCCATGTTGTCCTCTTCGCAATCGCCCGGTGAATGATGAGGACCCAATCATCCCTGTGGCGGCTTCGGCTGGAAAGTGGCGCGATTGCCAGCTATCGTGCAGTTCATGCCAAATGCCCTTTCCCCCCTGGCGGTCGCGCTGGCCTATGACGGTCTCTGCACCTTCGAGTTCGGTGTCGCCGTCGAGGTGTTCGGCCTGCCCCGTCCGGAGTTGGGACCGGATTGGTATCGCTTCGCCGTTGCGGCACTCGACGACGGCCCGCTGCGGGCGATGGGAGGCATCCGCGTCGAAGCGGATGGCGGTCTCGACCTGCTCGACCAAGCCGACATCATCGTCATTCCCGGATGGCGCGGCGCAATGGAGCCGGTTCCCACCGCCCTGACTGCCGCCCTTCGACAGGCGGACTCCAGGGGCGCCCGCATCCTGTCGATCTGCTCCGGGGCCTTCGTCCTCGCCGCATCCGGTCTGCTGAACGGCCGCCGGGCGACAACGCACTGGCGATATGCCGCAACGCTTGCGGACCTCTATCCCGACATCCGGGTGGTGCCCGATGTGCTGTATGTGGATGAAGGAAACATCCTGACCTCGGCCGGCAGCGCGGCCGGCATCGACCTCTGCCTGCATCTGGTCCGTCGCGATTTCGGCCCTGAGGCAGCGAACAGCGTCGCCCGCCGTCTGGTGGTGCAGCCCCACCGCGAAGGCGGTCAGGCGCAGTTCATCGAAACGCCCGTGCCGATAGCCCGCGAGGGGGCGCGCCTGGCCCCCCTGCTCGACCATCTGCGGGAGACGCTGGCGGAGACCCATAGCCTCTCCGGCATGGCGTCACGGGCGGGCATGAGCCTGCGGACCTTCCTGCGCCGTTTTCAGGCGATGACCGGCACCACCCCCGGCGACTGGCTGCTGACCGAACGTCTGGCCCGGGCCCGCGAGGTGCTGGAATGCAGCAGCCTGCCGGTGGAGGAGGTGGCAACCTTGACCGGCTTCGGTTCCGCCGCCACCCTGCGCCACCATTTCCGGCAAAGGCTGGGGCTCAGTCCGGCGAGTTACCGGACGCGCTTCCGCCGGCTTCCTGTCGATCATCCCGCCGCATCGAAAAAGGGCGCGGCCGTCATCGACCACGCCCTTTCCCGAAAACGGTAATATGCCGAGCGGTCACTTCCGCTCGATCAGCTCGACCTTATAGCCGTCCGGATCCTCGATGAAGGCGATTACCGTGGTGCCGTGCTTCATCGGGCCGGGCGGACGCGGGATCTTCACGCCTTCGGCCGCCAGCTTCTCGCAGGTGCCGTAGATGTCCGGCACGCCCAGCGCGATGTGGCCATAAGCGGTGCCGATCTCGTACGGCTCCTTCTGATCCCAGTTGTGGGTCAGTTCCAGAACGGCAGTGTCCGACTCCTCGCCATAGCCGACGAAGGCGAGGGTGAAACGGCCGCCCTCGAAGTCATTCCGGCGCAACAGCTTCATGCCGAGCAGGCGGGTGTAGAAGTCCAGCGACTTCTCCAGATCCAGCACGCGCAGCATCGTATGCAACAGACGGAATTCGCTCATGGTCTCTGTTCTCCCGTTCGGGGTTTGCCCTCTTGGGGCCTGATCGAGCGGTGCTCTGCGACGACGTCCAGAATGGCGCGCGCGGCCCGTTCACTCGGTGGGATATCTCCCTGCCCCAGCCAGCGGGCAACCTCGGCGACGCCGTCGATCTGCACCTGACGCGCCTCCGGATTGTCCAGCAGGCGCCCCAATTCGGCTGCCAGTCTATCGGGTCGGCAGTCCTGTTGCAGCAGTTCCGGGACCAGCATGCGGTCGAGCATCAGGTTGACGAGGTTCACATACTTGACCCGGATCAGCCGCCGATAGAGCGCGACCGTCACCGGGTTGAGACGATAGGCGATGACCGTCGGCAACCGGGCAAGTGCCAACTCCAACGCCACGGTACCCGAGGCGGCGAGTGCCACCTCCGCTGCGGCGAAGGCGTCATATTTCTCCGTGTCCCCCTCGACAAGAAGGGTTCGGACCGGCCAGTCGGCAATGGCGGCAGCGACACGGTCGTGCACCGTCGCCACAGTCGGCACCACCGCCACCAGATCGGGATGGGACGGACGCAGCAGGTCCAGCGTCGCGCGGAAATCCGGCAGGAGACGCGACACTTCGCCTTTGCGGCTGCCTGGAAGCACGGCCACGACACGGTCGGTCGCGGCAATCCCATGGCGTTGACGGAATCCCGGCCCATCTCCCCTGCCCGCCCGACCCTCGACAACCGAATGGCCGACGAAGGTGCAAGCCAGCCCCTCCTTCTCGAAATAGGGTGGCTCGAACGGTAGCACCGCGAGAAGGTGGTCGTAGATGGCCGCATACTTCGCCGCACGCTTGGGCTTCCATGCCCAGACCGTCGGAGCCACATAATGGACCAGCGGAATTGCCGGATCGGCCGCACGCAGCTTTTTCGCAACGCGCACCGTGAATCCGGGCGAATCGATGCCGACCACCGCGTCGGGACGCATGCGCAGGATTTCAGCCACCGTCTGGTCGATGCGGCGGATCAGGTTCGGCAGATGCGGCAGCAGTTCGAAAATACCGAACAGCGTCAGTTCCGCCATCGGGAAGAGGCTGACCAGCCCCTCCGCCGTCATCCGCTCACCGCCGATACCGACGAAGCGAACCTTTCCGCCGGTCAGCCGCTTCGCCGCCGCCATCAGCCGCGCGCCAAGCGCATCGCCGGAAGGTTCGCCGGCGATCAGGAACAGCGTCAGTGCATCGTCAGTGATATTGCCGGCAATCATTGCGGGATCTCGATGCCGACGACGAACAGGCCGAGACGGTCTGCCGCTTCGGCCACCGCGGCACGGTCGACCAGCAGGCTGCCGCCGGCTTCGACCGCAATGCCACGCAGCCCCGAGGCCGCAGCCCGCTCCACGGTGGTGACCCCCATGGTCGGCAGGTCGATGCGGCGGTCCTGCTTGGGCTTCTTCACCTTGACCAGCACGCCGCCAGGGCCCGGCCGGATCAATCCGGCGCAACGGCCAAGCATCGCGTCGGTCCCTTCGATCGCCTCGACCGCCAGGACGATGCCTTGCTGGACCACCGCTCCCTGCCCGACGTCGAGCGCGCCCAGGGCACGGGCAACCTCGACCCCGCGGGCAATGTCCCGCTCCGCATCGGCATCCGGCATCAGCCGGCCCACCGGCCCTGCGACGGTCAGCAGATCCCTCAGCAGCTCGTGCAAACCGACCACACGGAACCCGTCCTCCTCGACCTCGCGCACGACGGCCCGCAGCAGGCCGTCATCGCCCAAAGCGCGGGTCCCGACGCGGGCGAGAAAGCGCGCGGTGCGCCAATCCGGCATCAGCTCGGTGAAGGACGGCCGCCTGACGGGTCCGGCGAGCACGACCTCCCCGACGCCTTCCTCGTGAAGACGGCGCAGGATCGTGCCGGCAGCGCCGAAACGGCTCCACAAATGCGGAAGCCCCGCAACCGTTTGCGGATCGGTATGACCGTCGAAGGCGACAATGAAGACTTCACGGCCCTGCCCACGCACCGCCTCGGCGATGCGGGCGGGCAGCGTGCCGCCGCCGGCGAGGATCGCCAGCTTCGGTCCAGTCGCCGGCAATCCTGCACTTTGCGTAGTATCGGCCATCGGCCGGCTGCCTCAGCTCTCGCGCGGCTGGCAGAGAGACCGGGCTTCCTTGGCGCGGATAAAGGACAGAACGTCCGAAATCAGCGCCCGCTCGCCGAAGTCACGGCCGACCCCGTCAACCCGCTCGGCGAAAGTGCCCTCCGGACCGAACAGCATGCGATAGGCGGCGCGCAGGGCGTGGATGTCGTCCTTCTTGAAGCCGCGACGCTCCAGCCCCACAAGGTTCAGGCCTGCCAGCCGCGCCCGGTCTCCCATCACGAGACCGAAGGGAATCACGTCGTTCTCGACGCCCGACATGCCGCCGATCATGGCATGGGAGCCGATGCGCACGAACTGGCGCACCGCGGACAACCCGCCGATGATGACATAGTCGCCCAGCGTGACGTGGCCGCCCAGGGTGGCGTTGTTGGCCATGATGACATGGTCGCCGACGACGCAGTCATGGGCCACATGCGAGCCCATCATAAACAGCCCGTCGTCGCCGACGCGGGTGAGCATGCCGCCGCCCTCGGTGCCGGGGTTCATCGTCACATGCTCGCGAATCTGGTTGCGGGCACCGATGACAAGCTCCGACGGCTCGCCATGGAATTTCAGATCCTGCGGGCGATGGCCGATGGACGCAAAGGGGTAGATGACGGTGTCTGCGCCGATGCTGGTGCGCCCATCGACCGCCACATGAGACACCAGCCGAACGCCATCGCCCAGCGTGACGTCGGGACCGACGACGCAGAAGGGGCCGATGTCGACCCCTTCCCCCAGCTTGGCCGCGGGATCGACGATGGCGGACGGATGGATGGTGACGGTCATTTTTCGTCCAGAATCATGGCGGAATAGACGGCTTCAGCGACGAGGACGCCGTTGACCTTGGCCTCGCCTTTGAACTTCCACACGTTGGCACGCTGGCGCTGCTTGGTGACGTGGATGTGAATGGTGTCGCCAGGGGTGACGGGACGGCGGAAACGCGCCTCGTCGACGGTCATGAAATAGACCAGCTTGCCTTCGGCATCCGGACCCAGCGTGGCCACCACCAGAACGGCGGAGGTCTGGGCCATCGCCTCGATGATCAGGACACCGGGCATCACGGGGCGGGACGGGAAGTGCCCCTGGAAGAAGGGCTCGTTGATCGTGACGTTCTTGACGCCGGTGGCGCCTTCGCCCAGCGTCACATCGATCACCCGGTCGATCATCAGGATCGGGTAGCGATGCGGAATCATCTTCATGATCCGCATGACGTCGATGTCGTCGATCTTGTTGCTTTGTGCGCTGTTGTCCGCCGTCACGTCCATTGCCCGGCCGCCCGCCTTTCCACCAACCGATAGGGTTCAGTATTCCCCGTTTCAGGGAACGGGCACCGCCGCCCCGATGGGGAGCACCGGCGCCTTCCTGTTTGCACCGCCTTCTTGCCCCATTTCCGCGGCGACCGCAACGCCGAACCCGGAAGAGGACCGAAACCGGAAACAGAACGGGGCCACCGCCGTCCCGCCTGGGATGGCAGCGGCCCCGGTCAGATTTTCATCACTGCTTCGGAGCGTTCAGCGCAACCTGCGGCAGCTTCTTGTTCACCCGCTCCATCACCACATCGGTGACATCGAGCTGGGTGTCGACCAGAACGAACTGCTGGCGGGCCAGAACGAGGTTGGCACCACGCTCACGGGAAATGTCCGCGACCACTTCGACCATCGTCTTGTGCACGACAGCCATCGCCTCGTTCAGGCTGGTCTCCAGGGCGCGCTTGCGGGTCTGCACCGTCTTCTGGACGTCGGCGACCTGCTTTTCGAAGTCACGGCGCTTGGTGGCGAGCGCTTCCGGCGACAGAACGGTCTGCTGCTTGCGCAGTTCGTCCTCGTTCTTGCGGAGCTTGTCCTCCAGCGCGGAGATTTCCTTCTGGTAGGAGTCGCGCAGCGATTCGAAGGACTTGGTGATGCCCTTCGACGCGCTCGACTCCTGCATGATCTTCTGCACGTCGATCACGGCGATGACCGGAGCCTTCAGCTCCGCACCCGGCGCCGGCACGTCGGTCTTGGGCGCTTCCGCCTTTGCAGCATCGGCCTTGGGCGCCGACTGGGCCTGAACAGCACCTGCGGTAAGAACGAGACCGGCAGCCGTGACGGCCGACAGAAGGGCGACGCGAAGCCGCGTCTTGAACAGCGTGGATTGCATCTTAGAACCTGGTTCCGAAGCTGAAGCGGACGAGCTCTTTCTTGTCGTAGCCTTCCTTGCGGATCGGCAGCGCGACGTCGAGCCGGATGGGGCCGAACGGCGATTTCCACGACACACCCGTGCCGATGGAAACGCGGATGCTCTCGTCATCCTTCACGTTCGGATCTTTGATGTCGACCTTGCCGAGGGTGCCGACGTCGGTGAAGGCATGCCCGAGCAGGCCGAATTCCTCCGGCAGGCCGAACGGGAAGCTCATCTCCACCGAGGCACGGGCATAGCGCGTGCCGCCCAGCGCGTCGCCGGTCGAAACGTCGCGGGGGCCGATACCGGCGGTGTTGAAGCCGCGCAGGGTATCGCCGCCGATGAAGAAGCGGTCGCCCAGATCCACCTTCTTGCCGAGACCGTGGATATACCCGATCTCACCGGTCGTGCTGAGCACCCATTGGTCATCGCCGAGCGGCAGATAGTATCCACCGGCCAGCTTGTTCCGCAGGAAGCGCACCGAGCCGCCGAGGCCGGCAATGTCGTTGGTCAGGCGGATGAAATAGCCTTCCGTCGGCGTCAGCTTGCTGTTGCGGACGTCGTAGGTCAGTTCCTGGCCGATCAGCGAGGTCAGCCGTTCGCCGCGCTGCTCCTGGATGTACTTCGACGCGGTCGTCGGCACTTCCTCGATCAGCGTGTCCTGCAGCTGGTAGTAGACGCGCTGGCGCAGACGCTCGGTCAGCGGATAGCCGAGGCGCAGGGCGAAACCGGTGTTCTTCTCGTTGAACGAGCTTTCGTCCTGGTAGTTGTAGCGGGTCCGGAACACGTCGACGCCGGCCGACAGGTCGCGGTCCATGAAGTACGGCTCCGTGAAGGAGATATCGTACAGCTGGCGCCGGCCCGACAGGGTCGCACCCAGACGCAGGTCCTGACCGCGGCCGAGCAGGTTGCGCTCGCGGATCGAGAAGTCACCCAGCGGACCGTCGGAGGTCGAGAAGCCGGCACCGATGGAGATCTCACCGGTGGACTGCTCGGCCACGTCTACATTCACGACGGTGCGGTCGGGCGCGCTGCTCTCGGCGGTCGTGATGTTCACGCGCTCGAAGAAGCCAAGATCCTTGATGCGCTGTTCCGAGCGCTTCAACTTCGAGGAGTTGAAGGGATCGCCTTCGGACAGCAGCATCTCGCGGCGGATAACCTTGTCGAGCGTCCGGACGTTGCCCGAGATGTCGATGCGGTCGACGAAGGTGCGCGGCCCTTCGTTGATCTCGTAGGTGATGTCGATCGTGTGGGTTTCGCGGTTGCGCGTGATCCGCGGCCGGACATCGACGAAGGCGTATTGCAGATCGCCGACGGCGTTCGTCAGCTTCGTGATGGTGTCTTCCACCTTCTGGGCGTTGTACCAATCGCCCTCGGTGGTGAGCACGCTGTTCTGCAGAACGGCCGGATCGAGCTGCTTCAGCGAGGTGTTGATGTCGACCTTGCCGAATTTGTACCGCTCACCTTCCTCGATGGTGAAGGTGATGAAAAAGTCCGACTTGTCCGGCGTCAGCTCGGCAACCGCAGACACCACGCGGAAGTCGGCATAGCCTTCCTTCAGGTAGAAGCGGCGCAGCAGGTCGCGGTCGTAGCTCAGCCGGTCGGGATCGTAATTGTCATCCGACGTCAGGAAGCGCCACCAGGCCGATTCCTTGGTCTGGACATTCTCACGCAGGGTGCCGTCCGAAAAATGTTCGTTGCCGATGAAGGTGATGCCACGCACACCGGTGCGCACGCCCTCATTGATCTCGAACACCAGGTCGACGCGGTTCTGATCGAGCTGGATGATCTTCGGCTCGACCGTCGCGCCGAAGCGGCCCTGGCGGCGATAGATGTCCTGGATGCGCTGGACGTCGGACTGGACGCGGGTGCGCGTGTAGACGACGCGGGGACGCAGCTGGATTTCCTTATCCAGCGTCTCCTTGTCGATGCGCCGGTTCCCTTCGAACGCGATGCGGTTGATGATCGGGTTTTCGGCCACCGTCACAACCAGCGCATCGCCCTCGCGCTTCAGCACGACGTCGGCGAACAGGCCGGTGTTGAACAGCGACTTCAACGACTGATCGATCCGGTCGGGATCGAACGGGTCGCCCGGCTGGATCGTCAGATAGGAGCGGACCGTGGAGGGCTCGATTCGCTGGGTGCCTTCGACCCGGATGTCGCGCACCGTACCGCCACTGAACACCTGGGCGACCATGGACCCCGTGGCACCCGTCGCCCGTCCGGGCGAGGATGCGGTTTGGGCGTGGGCGACAGACACCGTCGTCATGGCGCAGCTGGCCAGCAGGCCCGCCACCAGAACTTTGCTCGACACCGGCAAATCACGCTCCCTGGCAAGGGGCTGGCTTTAGGAAACCAGTCCCCGGAAGAAATCGACCACGCGCAACTGAACCAGGTCGTTCCACGTGGCGAAGACCATGAGCGTTAATACCAAGGCCAATCCAATTCGGAAACCGTATTCTTGCGCTCGCGCTCCCAATGGCCGGCCGAGCAGCTTTTCGATCCCGTAAAAAAGTAGGTGTCCGCCATCGAGCATCGGAACCGGAAACAGGTTGATCAGCCCCAGATTGACCGACAGGAAGGTCATGAACCAAACCAGCGGATACCAGCCGGACTGGGCCACCTCGCCCGACATCTGGGCGATGCGCAACGGTCCGCCCAGTTCCTCCGTCCCGCGCGATCCCTGGACCATCTGGCCCAGCGCGGTGAAGGTGCCGGTGATCATGCCTGCGACTTCTCGTCCCGCCTGCCAGACGGCGGTCAGCGGATCGTGGCGCATCATTCCGACGCTGCCGCGGCTGATCCCGAGCAGACCGATCTGATGGGCGTTGCCGAGTCGGTCGGTGACGGCCTGCGAATCCGGCGTCGCGGTCAGGGTCATCACCCGGCCGTCCCGCTTCAACTCGACCGCCAGCGGCTGGCCGGGACGGATCGAGACGATCTGGCGGATTTCCTCGAATCGCTGAACGCCGGTTCCGTCGACCGACAGGATCAGGTCGCCCGGCTGGATGCCGGCGCGCTCCGCGGCACTTCCGGGCTGGATGCCGCCGACGTCCGGCGGGGTGAAGGACTGGCCGGCGGTCATGAACAGCAGGGCCAGCACGACGATGGAAAAGACGAAATTGGCAATCGGGCCGGCGGCGACGATGGCCGCGCGCTGCCCCACCCGCTTGTGGTGGAAGGAGACCGCACGCTCCTCCGCCGACATCGCGGTCAGGTGCGCGCCCGGCGTGCTGGCCGGATCAGCATCGCCGAACATCTTGACGTAGCCGCCGAGCGGCAGCGCGCTAAACTTCCAGCGCGTGCCGGCACGGTCGGTAAAGCCGAAGATCTCCGGCCCGAAGCCGATGGAGAAGGTCTCGATCCGCACGCCATTGCGCCGCGCGACCAGATAGTGACCAAGCTCGTGCACGAAGACGAGCACGGTGAGGACCAGAAGGAAGGCCAACACCGAAGTCCAGAAACCGCCGATAACGTCCATTTCAACCCTTGCGCCTTCCAGCGCCTCGAACGCGGATCATCGGCTGCCAACCGCCGTCGCACCAATGGCCGCAACACGGCCGGCGGCATCCCGCCTCGCATCCGCGTCGGCCTCCCGCACGGCGGCGAGATCGCGCAGCGGGCGGTGGGGCAACGCCGTCAACGTCTCCTCGACGATCCGTTCGATGTCGAGGAAGCCGATCCGGCGGTCGAGAAACGCCTGGACGGCCACCTCGTTGGCGGCACTGAGTATAGTAGGAGCGCCCCCACCGCTTTGCAAGGCGGCCCGGGCCAGCCGAAGTGCCGGGAATCGCACAGGATCCGGCGCCTCGAAGGTCAGCGTCGCCGCCTTGACCAGATCCAGCCGCTCCGCCGGGGTGGCGATGCGGGCGGGCCAGCCGAGAGCATAGGCGATGGGCGTGCGCATGTCGGGTGTGCCGAGCTGTGCCAGCACCGAGCCGTCGACATATTCCACCAGGGAATGGATGACCGACTGCGGGTGGACCAGCACGTCGATGCGCTCTTCCGGAACGCCGAACAGGAAATGGGCCTCGATCAGCTCCAGCCCCTTGTTCATCATCGTGGCGCTGTCGACCGAGATCTTGGCGCCCATGTCCCAGGTGGGATGGGCCACCGCCTGCTCGCGCGTCGCCGCCGCCATGAAGGCGCGGTCCTTGTCGCGGAATGGACCACCGGACGCGGTCAGGATCAGGCGGGAAACGCTGTCGGTGCGCTCGAAATCGAAGACCTGGTAAATCGCCGAGTGCTCGCTGTCGACCGGCAGAAGCGTGGCGCCGTGCGCCTTCACCTCCTCCATCATCAGGGCACCGGCACAGACCAGCACCTCCTTGTTGGCGAAGGCAACGATGGCGCCGCGCCGGATGGCGGCGAGTGTCGGTTCCAGTCCGGCGGCGCCGACGATGGCGGCCATCACCCAATCGGCTGGCCGTTCGGCAGCGGCGGCGACCGCCTCGGAGCCGGCGGCCACCTCGATTCCCGTGCCGGACAGAAGCTGCTTCAACTCGGCATAGGCGGCGGGGTCGGCGACAACGGCCATGCGGGCATTCAGCTGCCGCGCCTGTTGCGCCAGAAGGGTGACGTTGCGGTTGGCGGTCAGCGCCTCCACCGGGAAGCGCTCCGGATCGCGGGAGACGAGGTCGACGGTCTGCGTGCCGACCGACCCGGTCGACCCGAGAATCGTCACGCTACGCGGCGCATCCGCTTTCACCACCATGATAGAACCGATCCAACGGCCGCGTGGAACAAGGCCAGCACCGGGGCAGCGGCCAGAAGCCCGTCGATGCGGTCGAGGATACCGCCATGCCCGGGGATGAGCTGGCCGCTGTCCTTCACATTGTAGCGCCGCTTGACCGCCGACTCGAACAGATCGCCCGCCTGCCCGACCACGGCGGTGGCGGCACCGACCGCCAGAGCGATGTCGGGACGGGCCGCCCCGAACGCGAGCGCCACCAGCCAGCCGAACAGGGCGGACGCCGCCATGCCGCCGATCAGGCCGGCCCAGGTCTTCTTGGGGCTGATGCGCGGCGCCAGCTTCGGGCCGCCGATGCTGCGCCCGGCGGCGTAGGCGCCGATATCGGTCGCCCAGATGGCAAAGAGGACGAAGAGGAACAGGGAGAGCCCGCTGTCGGGCAGATCGCGCAGCCACATCAGGCCGGCCATGCCGACCGCGACATACAGCACACCGAAGCCGAGCAGGCCACGGTCGGAGCCGCCGCCGACGATTGCGGTCAAAACCGCAAAGGCAGCCGCCGCTCCCAAGCCGGCGGCCGGGCCGGCGACGATCTGCACCATCAGCGCAACCAGGATTCCGATGGTCGCCATCAGACGTGCGGGAAGCCGGCGGGCACTGGGAACGATGCTGGTCCATTCGGAAACGGCAATCACCGATCCGAAGGCGATCAGGGCATGGAACACCCAGCCGCCGGCCCAGACGGCGCCCAGCACGACCGGCGCCATGACCAGCGCCGACAGGACACGGACCTTGAGGTCGCCCGTCCTGGATGGCTTGGCCGGAGCCGCGGCGGCGGGCGCCGCGCTGTCAGCGGGACCCGGCGGTGGTGGCGCCGAAGCGGCGTTCCCGTCGGTGGAACTCTTCAATCGCCGCCTCCAGATCGCGCTTGGTGAAATCGGGCCAGAGCGTATCGACGAAGACCAGCTCGGCATAGGCCGCCTGCCACAGCAGGAAATTGCTGATCCGCTTCTCGCCGCTGGTGCGGATGATCAGGTCGGGGTCGGGAATGTCGGACGTGTAGAGCCGGGCCGACAGCGCGTCCTCGTCGATGGACTCCGGCGAGAGGCGGCCGGCGGCCACCTCCTCCGCCAGCCGGCGGGCGGCATGGACGATCTCCAGGCGCGAACCATAGCTGAGAGCCACGACCAGGGTCATGGTCCGGTTGTCGCGGGTCAACGCCTCGGCATTGTCGATCAGCCGGTTGATGTCCTCGGACAGGCGGGTACGGTCGCCGATCACCCGGAGGCGGACACCTCCGCGGTGCAGTTCGGCCACCTCGCTGCGCAGATAGAAGCGCAGCAGGCCCATCAGGTCGCTGATCTCCTCTTCCGGCCGGCGCCAGTTCTCCGAGGAGAAGCTGAAGATCGTCAGAGTGCCGATGCCAAGTTCGCGCGCCGCTTCCACGGTGCGGCGGACGGCGTCCACGCCCTTCTTGTGCCCGGCGGTGCGCGGCAGGCCGCGCGCCTTGGCCCAACGCCCGTTGCCATCCATGATGATGGCGACGTGCCCAGGAGCCGTGTTGGACCGGTTGTCGTCCGCGTCGCGCATTCCGGATCAGACCTGCATGATTTCCTTTTCTTTTTGCGCAAGCGAGTCGTCGACCAGCTTGATGTGCTGGTCGGTCAGAACCTGCACCTTGTCCGACTGGACCTTGTGCTCGTCCTGGGTGATCTCGCTCGCCTTCTCCGCCTTCTTCAGGCCGTCCATGCCATCGCGACGGATGTTGCGGATGGCGACGCGGCACTGCTCGGCGTACTTGTGGGCGACCTTCGCCAGTTCGGCGCGGCGCTCCTGGGTCAGGTCCGGCAGCGGCACGCGGATGACCTGGCCTTCGGCCTGCGGGTTCAGGCCCAGACCGCTGTCGCGGATGGCCTTCTCAACCGCCTTGGTCATGCCGCGGTCCCAGACCTGGACCGAGATCAGGCGAGGCTCCGGAACGGAGACCGTCGCGACCTCGCGCAGGTGCATGCGGCTGCCATAGGCCTCCACCATCACCGGTTCCAGCAGATTGGAAGAGGCGCGGCCGGTACGGAGACCGCCCAGTTCCTTGCGAAACGAGTCAAGCGCGCCTTCCATGCGGCGCTTCAGATCCGATAGGTCGGGCGCAGCCACGGGCCTACTCCCTTTCTTCCGTTATGATGGTGTGCTTGCCACGGCCCTGCATCACTTCGGCGAAGGCGCCGGGCGTGTGGATCGAGAAGACCAGAATGGGAATGTGGTTCTCGCGCGACAGCGCGATCGCCGAAGCGTCCATCACCTGGAGTTCCTTGGTCAGGACGTCCATGTAGGTGAGGCGTTCGTAACGTTCGGCCGTCGGATCCTTCTTCGGATCGGCGGTATAGACGCCATCGACCTGCGTCCCCTTCAGCAGACCGTCACAGCCCATTTCCGAGGCGCGCAGCGCCGCGGCGGTGTCGGTGGTGAAGAAGGGATTGCCGGTGCCGGCGGCGAAGATCACCACCCGGCCTTTTTCCATGTGACGGACGGCGCGGCGCCGGATGTAGGGCTCGCAGACCGTCGACATGGGGATGGCCGACTGCACCCGCGTGCTGACGCCCATCCGTTCGAGCGCGCTCTGCATCGAGAGCGCGTTCATCACGGTGGCGAGCATACCGATATAGTCGGCCGAGGCACGCTCCATGCCGCTCGCCGCACCCTTCACACCCCGGAAGATGTTCCCCCCGCCGATGACCAGACAGACCTGGACGCCGAGCCCGATGACCGCCTTCACCTCGTTGGCGATGCGGTTGACCATCTCCGGGTCCAGGCCGTAGTCGCGCTGACCCATCAGCGCTTCGCCCGACACCTTGAGGAGAACGCGCTTGTAGCGGGCGCTCCCGGCCGGCGTGGTGGTCCCGGTGGTATCGACCATGGGGGGAACGCTCCCTTGCTGTTTCAGAATGCGGCTTGCGGACCTAAGCGTTCAACCTTACCGGCCTCAGCCCTGACCGCCGGCGGCGGCGGCGACTTCCGCGGCGAAGTCCGACTGGGCCTTCTCGATGCCCTCGCCCAGCGCGAAGCGGGTGAAGCCCGTGACCTTGACCGGGGCGCCGATGTCCTTGGCGGCGTTCTCAACCACCTTGCGGAGCTTGGTCTCGCCGTCGATCACGTAGGTCTGCTCCAGCAGGCAGACTTCCTCGTAGTACTTGCGGACGCGGCCTTCCACCATCTTCTCGATGATGTTCTCCGGCTTGCCCGAAGCGCGGGCCTGCTCGGCCAGCACGCTGCGCTCACGCTCCAGCGACGAGCTGTCGACATCGGCGATGTCCAGTGCGTCCGGACGGGCGGCGGCGATGTGCATGGCGATCTGCTTGCCGAGGTCGGCCAGCTTGCCGGCATCGCCGGTCGACTCCAGGGCGACCAGAACGCCGATCTTGCCCAGGCCCGGCGCGATGGCCGAGTGGACGTAGCTGACGACGACACCGGCCGAAACCGACAGCGTGACGGCGCGGCGCAGGTTCATGTTCTCGCCGACGGTGGCGATCAGGCTGGTCAGCTCGTCCTGGGCGGTGTGCGAGGTGCCCGGATAGGCGGCAGCCTTCAGGGCCTCGACATCGCCACCGGTGACCAGGGCCAGCTCGGCGCACTTGGCGGCGAAACCCTGGAACTTGTCGTTGCGGGCGACGAAGTCGGTCTCGGCGTTCACCTCGACGACGGCACCCTTGGTGCCGGCGGTGGCGACGGCGACCAGACCCTCGGCGGCGACGCGGCCCGACTTCTTGGCGGCGGCGGCGAGGCCCTTCTTGCGCAGCCAGTCGACGGCGCCCTCGAGGTCGCCCTGCGTCTCGTTCAGCGCCTTCTTGCAGTCCATCATGCCCGCGCCGGTCTTCTCGCGCAGTTCCTTGACGAGCGAGGCGGTAATCTCGGCCATGTTGCGCCCTCTTCCTTCCAAGCGATCCGGCAGGCGGATCGGATTGAGTCACAAAGTCAAAACGGGTGGCAACCCATCAAAAAGGCAGCCCATAAAAAAGGCAGCCGGGCCATAGGTCATAAGGCCCGGCTGCCCTTCAACCGTCAGGGTCAGGCCTGGGCGGCGGTCTCGGCGGTCTCTTCTTCCGGCAGCTGCTCGGCCGGGGCGTCCTCGGCGGCGCCGACGTCGATGCCGGCAGCGCTCATCTCGGCCTGCAGGCCGTCAAGCACGGCGCCGACCGTCAGGTCGCAGTACATCTCGATGGCGCGCAGCGCGTCGTCGTTGCCCGGGATCGGGAAGGCCACGCCGTCCGGATCGGAATTGCTGTCGAGGACCGCGATGACCGGAATGCCCAGCTTGTTGGCTTCCTTGACCGCGATCGACTCCTTGTTGGTGTCGATGATGAAGATGACGTCCGGCAGGCCGCCCATCTCCTTGATGCCGCCCAGCGCACGCTCCAGCTTGTCGCGCTCGCGGGTCAGCTCGAGGATTTCGCGCTTGGTCAGGCCCGAGGTGTCGGCGCCCAGACGCTCTTCCATCTCGCGCAGGCGCTTGATCGACTGGGAGATCGTCTTCCAGTTGGTCAGCATGCCGCCGAGCCAGCGGTGGTTGACGTAGTACTGGCCGCACTTGGCGGCAGCCTCGGCGATACGCTCCTGGGCCTGGCGCTTGGTGCCGACGAACAGGACGCGGCCACCGCCGGCGACGACGTCGCGCACGGCCTGCAGGGCGCGGTGCAGCATCGGGACGGTCTGCTCGAGGTCGATGATGTGCACGCCATTGCGCACGCCGAAGATGTACTGGTTCATCTTCGGGTTCCAGCGGCGGGTGTGGTGACCGAAGTGGACACCGGCTTCCAGCAGCTGGCGCATGGTGAAGGTGGGCATGGTCATGTGGAAAAAATCCCTTTTTCCGGTTGCTCCGCCGCGGGCATTGTCGACAGCGCATGGAAACCATGGCTGAAGACACCGGATCGGGCCATCGGGATAAAACCGAGGGTCCGCCAGCCCGCGTGAGGTTTTGACGACGGCGCTTACATAGCTCTCTTGCATCACTTTGGCAACAGCCACGCGGACATGACGAGTGTTTTTGTCGCCGTGAACCGCACCCCTCATTTTCAGCGTTATGACAGCGACGGACGGCCAGGCCCGCCTGCTTCCGTTCACCCAAGCTCCATCGGATCGCCGAAGGCCAAAAGGTTCACTTCATGGCTTCACACACCCGGAACGGCCGGCGCGTTGATCGCCTGAAAACCTATGGTGTAGCTTGCTTCGGTCATTCTCATTTTTACGGATGAATCAGATGACTTTGGATTCGAATGCCTTGTCCGTGGTGAATGACGCCGCAGAACGGTATGTGGCGGCCCAGGGGATCCTGATGTCCGCCGTGGCCAAGCTGGGCAGCACGGTCGAAGGTGCGATGGATTTGCTGCCCGAGGGTATTCGCGGTTCTCTGCACGACACGCTTCGCTCCGCGCTCGAGCGGGCTTTCAAGGTTGCGATCCTGAACATGGATGACGAGGCGGGCAAGGAAGCGTCGAAAGGCCTCTATAGATTGCTGGGGGCTGCAACCGGTGCGGCGGGCGGCTTCTTTGGAGCGCCGGGGATTCTGGCGGAATTGCCCGTCACCACCACGGCCATTCTCCGGTCGATTGCCGACGTGGCGCGCTCCAAGGGCGCGGATTTGAAGGACCCGGCGATACAGGTCGCCTGTCTTCAGGTGTTCGCGCTCGGCGGGCCGCTGGACGATGACGACGAGGCCGACGCTCTCTTCGTGGCGTCGCGAGTCGGCGCCAATATGGCTGCGCCGCGGGTGGCCGAGATGATCACAAAAGTCGCCGGCCGCTTCGCGATAACGCTGTCGCCCAAGATCGTGGCGCAGTCGGTGCCGATTGCCGGCGCAGTGGCGGGGGCCGGGCTGAACCTGACCTACATGTCGTTCTATCAGGCGATGGCCGCCGTGATGTTTACGCTCAGGCCCATCGAGGCCGAGTTCGGCAGGGAAGCGACCCGGCAGAGCTTCCTCGATGCGGTCGGCGCGGCCAGGGCGAAGAAGGTCGCCGGAAAGAAAAGCGTTCTTCCATAAGAAAAAGGGCCGCGCCCGAAAGCGCGGCCCTTCTCGATAACTGCTGGCTGTCCGGCTTTAAGCCTGCGGCGCCGCCGGAGCGGCCACCTTGGGCTTCGGCAGGTCGAGCTTCAGGTGAAGCTCCCGCAGGCGGGCGGTGTCGACCGGTGCCGGGGCCTGCATCAGCAGGTCTTCGGCCCGCTGGTTCAGCGGGAAGGCGATGACCTCGCGGATGTTTGGCTCGTCGGCCAGCAGCATGACGATGCGGTCGATGCCCGGAGCCGAACCGCCGTGCGGCGGGGCGCCCAGCTTGAAGGCGCTCAGCATGCCGCCGAATCGGGCTTCCAGCTCCTCCGGCGGATAGCCGGCGATGTCGAAGGCCTTGTACATCACTTCGGGCAGATGGTTGCGGATCGCGCCCGATGACAGTTCAACACCGTTGCAGACGATATCGTACTGGTAGGCGTTGATCTCCAGCGGGTTCTTCTCCTGCAACGCCTTCAGGCCGCCCTGGGGCATGGAGAACGGGTTGTGGCTGAAGATGACCTTGTTGGTCTCCTCGTCCAGCTCGTACATCGGGAAGTCGACGATCCAGCAGAAGCGGAAGGCGTTCTTCTCGATCAGGTCCAGTTCCTCGCCGATGCGGGTGCGGGCGAAGCCGGCCAGCTTGGCCGCCGGGCCGGGCTGGTCGCAGACGAAGAAGATCGCGTCGCCGTCCTCGAGGCCGGCCAACTCGCGCAGGGCAGCCTGGGCGGCTTCCGGCACGAACTTGGCGATCGGGCCCTTGCCGCCGCCGGCTTCCATGACGATGTAGCCGAGGCCGGGAGCGCCGAGCCCGCGAGCCCAGTCGTTCAGCTTGTCGAAGAAGCTGCGCGGACGGTCGGAGACCTTCGGGGCGCGGATGGCGCGGACGACGCCGCCCTTCTCCAGCGTCTGCTTGAAGGCGCGGAATTCGACGTCGTCGCGCTTGAACACCTCGGTCACGTCGGTGATGACCAGCGGGTTGCGCAGGTCCGGCTTGTCGTTGCCGTACTTCAGCATCGACTCGGCGAAGGAGATCCGGCGGAACGGCAGGCCGTCGATGGCCGGCTTCGAGTCGCGGCGGAAGCCGCCGAACTCGTCGAAGATGCCGTGCAGAACCGGCTCGATGGCGGCGAAGACGTCTTCCTGGGTGACGAAGGACATCTCGAAATCGAGCTGGTAGAACTCGCCCGGGCTGCGGTCGGCGCGGGCGTCCTCGTCGCGGAAGCAGGGGGCGATCTGGAAGTAGCGGTCGAAGCCGGCGACCATCAGCAGCTGCTTGAACTGCTGCGGCGCCTGCGGCAGGGCGTAGAACTTGCCGGGATGGTTGCGGCTCGGCACCAGATAGTCACGCGCGCCTTCCGGAGAGGAGGCGGTGAGGATCGGCGTCTGGAATTCGGTGAAGCCCTGGTCGATCATGCGGCGGCGCGCCGAGGCGATCACGCGCGAGCGCAGCATGATGTTCTCGTGGATGCGCTCGCGGCGCAGGTCGAGGAAGCGGTAGCGCAGACGAACGTCCTCGCCGGCATCGGTGTCCTGGTTGACCTGCAGCGGAATCTGCTCCGCCTCGCCTTCAACGGTCAGCTCGGCGATCTGCATCTCGATGCGGCCGGTGGGCAGCTTGTCGTTGATGGTCTCGGCCGTGCGCTTCACCACCTTGCCGGTGACGGTGATGACCGATTCCAGCTTCAGCCGGTTCGCGACCTCGAAGGCCGGGTTGGAGGTATCGACCACGCACTGCGTCAGGCCGTAATGGTCGCGCAGGTCGATGAACAGCAGCTGTCCATGGTCGCGCTTCCGGTTCATCCAGCCCGACAGGCGGACGGTTTCACCGGCATTCTCTTCACGAAGCTGGCCGCAGGTGTGCGTGCGGTAGGGGTGCATGGGTCGAAACACCTTGAAAAGGGCGGATTCCGGCGGAAAAAGCGGTCCGACACACCACACCGGACGCGGGCGAAAGTCAAGCCGCGATAGGGCGGAGCGTGCAGCCGGCAGGGCCGGAATGCGACATTTGGAACGCTATGAAACACTCTGCGCGCCCCTGTTCACTGTTCCATTCGCCGCTGTGCCGGCCGTCGAAACCGAGTTTAACACTGCGGCGGCTGCGGGATAAGCGGAGCGGTAAAATCGGGCCGGGACGAGCCCCTCCCCCCATCCGCGCGGACGGCCGCCTCGAGAAACGCGTCGCCTTCGCGCTTCGGCGGACTTTCAAGCACCCGTTCGGTCGTGTATGAAGCAACCATGACGCTCATCACGACAACCGACGCCCTCCAGGCCTTCTGTCAGTCGCTGGCAGGGACCGAATACATCACGGTCGATACCGAGTTCCTGCGGGAAAAGACCTATTGGCCGCAACTGTGTCTCGTCCAGGTCGGCGGGCCCAACGGCGCGGTCGCCATCGACCCGCTGGCCGAGGGCATCGACTTGGCGCCGCTGTTCGCGCTGATGAGCGACCCGTCGGTGCTGAAGGTGTTCCACGCCGCCCGACAGGATGTGGAGATCTTCTGGCATCTGTCCGGCCAGATCCCGCATCCGCTGTTCGACACCCAGGTCGCGGCGATGGTCTGCGGCTTCGGCGAAAGCGTGGGCTATGAAACGCTGGTGACCAAGCTGGCCGGCGCACGCATCGACAAGTCCAGCCGCTTCACCGACTGGTCGCACCGCCCGCTGACCGAGCGGCAGCTGACCTACGCCCTGTCCGACGTCATCCACCTGCGCCCCGCCTACGAGAAGCTGAAGCGCCGCCTCGCCCGTTCCGGCCGTTCGCACTGGCTGGAGGAGGAAATGGCGATCCTCACCGATCCGGCGACTTATCAGGTCGATCCGGAAAGCTCCTACCTGCGGCTGAAGGTGCGCACCAACAAGCCGCGCTTCATGGCGATCCTGAAGGAGCTGGCGGCATGGCGCGAGCGCGAGGCCCAGCGCCGCGACCAGCCGCGGTCCCGCATCCTGCGCGACGAGGCCCTGCTGGAAATCGCCGCCCATGCCCCGACCACCGTCGATGATCTCGCCCGCACCCGCGGGCTGGGCCGCGGCTTCGCCGAGGGGCGCCAGGGCGCCGACGTGCTGGCCGCGGTGAAGGGCGGGCTGGACCTGCCGGACAGCGCCCTGCCCCGCGTCGAGCCGCGCGAGGAGCCGCCGCCCGGCCTGCAACCGATCGTCGAGCTTCTGCGCGTCCTGCTGAAGATGAAGTGTGACGAGAACAATGTCGCGGCGAAGCTGGTCGCGTCCTCCGCCGATCTCGAGGCTCTGGCGGCCGACGATGGCGCAGACATTGCGGCGATGCAGGGATGGCGGCGCGAACTGTTCGGCAATGATGCGCTTGCCCTGAAGCACGGAAAGATCGGACTTGCGGTCATAGATCGCCGCGTCCGCATCGTTCCTGCTGGCGAACCACGCCCGTCGTCGGCTCCGCCGGAACCGGAAACTTGACCTTTTCGGATGGCGTCGCTTCGATGACTGTGGCGCCTTTTGCTGCGGTCCGGGTACCTCCTGCGCCCGGACTTCAGCCTTAAGGGCTTTTTAAAGAAAGTTACCGTTAAGATCGGTTCGGCTTCGCAGCATCGAGCGGACCGGGGTATGCCGACCGAGGCATGCCCGGCCTGGCGGCCTGCCGACAACGCCACCCGGGCAGACTGGCCCGGATGGAAAACAAAAGGCTGCCGAACAACGAGCGGCCGAAGATCCGGGTGGTTGGCAGGCGTGACGCTTGTTGTGGGAGTGAGCAAGGTATGAGCAAGTTTGGCGGCAGACCACCCATTGGACGGGACCGTGTCCGGCTTTCCACCACGGAGAAGCAGGCCGCCGTCGCCGCCGCCAAGGATCAGAAGCCGGACTTCGACAACGACAAGCTGCTGAATCTGCTGCGGTCGGCGAAGAACGAACTGCAGGGCATGCGTCTCATCCACATGCACCTGTCGCTTTTGAAGGACCGCGATCCCTCCAGCCAGATGATGGTGCGGTCCATCATCCAGGAACTGGGGACCAAGGCGTCCTATCTGCAGTCCTTCAACATTTCCAACGGCGACGTCATCATCCTCTACAAGGGGCTGAAGCTGACCGGCGTGACCGACGTCTGCCAGACGGTCGAACAGGTCTTCCTGTCGAAGACGACGCTGACGGGCCCCAACCCCTATAAGGAATATTCGCTCTACTCGATCATGGAACTGGCGTTGAACTTCATCAACGTCATCCGTTTCATCGAGGAATTGCAGGCGAGCGAGACCGGCAACCACGTCACCGAGACCAAGCCGCCGATCACGCTGGAAGAACTCGGCAAGCTCGAACGCTCCATGCAGATGTTCGACCTGTCGCCCTTCCTGTTCAACCAGGGCATCGCCAACATCGGCAGCGGCGAAGCCGAGATGGAATATTTCGAACTCTACATCTCGATCAAGCTTCTTCAGGAGCGGCTCTGCCCGGATTACGACATCACCGCCAACAAGTGGCTGTTCAACTACTTCACCGCCAATCTCGACCAGTCGGTGCTGCGGGCCCTGAACCATGGGCTCAGCTTCATGCGGGGCCGTCGGATCGGCATCAACATCAACCTGTCCACCGTCATTTCGACCGGATTCGTGAAGTTCGACGAGCGGCTGCCGATCGACTTCCGCGGGCAGGTGGTGCTTGAGGTGTCGAAGGGCGACCTGATCGAAAACCTGTCGCTGTTCAACGAGGTGGTGGAGTTCGCCCAGGACCGCCGCTACCAGATCGCGGTCGACGGGCTGAACCCGTTCTGGGTGACGAATTTCGACCTGGAATATCTGAACGCCGACTACGCCAAGATCTTCTGGTCGAACGACATGCTGGAGATGGACCCGTCGTTCGAGAAGTATTTCCGCGACCGCATCGCCGAACAGGACCGCTGCAAATTCATCCTGGCCCGCTGCGACAGCGTCACCAGCCTGGTCTATGCCCACAAGATGGGGATCAATCTGGTCCAGGGCCGCGCAGTCGACAACATCATGCGCAAGGGCGTCAGCGTTCGCGAGGCCATCGCCCACGCGAAGGTGGACTGAGCGCGTTCAAGTCTTGCGCGGGGCCTGCCGAAGCAGACCGTCGGTCCAGGCCGGGGGAAGAAGAGCGAGCAGCCAGACCGCGGCCATCATCGGCCAGGGGAAGGCGATCCGCGCCCGATTGCGCTCCAGCCCGCGGCGGATGACCCGGGCCGCGGCATCGGTCTCCATCAGAAACGGCATCGGGAAGCGGTTCACCGCCGTCATCCGGCTTTTGACGAAGCCCGGACAGATGACCGAGACACCGATCCCCTCCCCGGCCAGATCGCCGCGCAGCGCCTCGCCATAGACCCGGACCATCGCCTTGCTGGCGCAATAGGCGGGCGCGCTGGGAAGGCCGCGGAAGCCGGCCAGCGAGGCCATGATGGCGATCTGTCCGCTCCGCCGCTCCCGCATCGCCGGAAGCAGCGGGTGGATGCTGTTCAGAACGCCGTCGATGTTCACCGCCAGGATGCGCCGCGCCTGCTCCTCCGTCTCGCCGCCATCGCCGGTGCCCGCCGAAATGCCGGCATTGGCGATCAGCAGGTCGACCGGCAAGGTCGCATCGACCCGGGCCAACCAGTCCGCCATCGCCTTGCGGTCGGCCACATCGATCGCCTTCGTCTCGACCAGGGCACCGGCGGCGCGGCAGCGCTGCGCCACGCCTTCCAGCCTTGCAGAGTCGCGGCCGGTCAGGGCAAGTCCCAATCCGGGGGCGGCGTACAGGACAGCGAGGGCTTCGCCGATGCCGCTGGAGGCTCCGGTGATGACGATGGAACACGGCTGTTTCATGGGATGTGCGCCCTGCCCGTCGGCCGCCCGATGGCGCCGAAGCTTGTTGTGGGGTGACGTCGCGTTTATAAGCACGACATCATTCGACACCGCTTTTCAAGTGAGGCCGCCGTTGTCAGCCCATCGCCCCGTCATTGCCAGCATGACCGGTTTCGCACGCGTCGACGGGCACGGCGACGGCTATTCCTGGACCTTCGAGGCCAAGAGCGTCAATGGCCGCAGCCTGGATCTGCGCTGCCGCCTGCCGTCCGGCTTCGACAGCGTCGAGGCGTCGGCCCGGGCCGACGTGCCGAAGCGGCTGGCCCGTGGCAACGTCAACCTGACGCTGACCGTCAACCGCGCCCAGGCGGTGTCGCAGCTGCGCATCAACCGCGAGCTTCTGGCCCAGGTCCTGGAGATCGCGCGGGAGATCGAGGGGGCCGGGGCCGCCGCGCCGAGGCTGGATTCGCTGCTGGCCGTCCGCGGCATCATCGAACCGGTCGAAGAGGATGAAACCGAGGCGCGCGAGCGTGTCGAGTCGGCGTTGAAGGGCGACCTGTCCAAACTGATCGACCAGCTGGCGGTCAACCGCCTCGCCGAGGGAGCGCGCATCGCCGAGGTGCTGAACGGCCATCTCGACGAGATCGCCCGGCTGGTGGATGCGGCGTCGGCCTGCGCCTCGACCCAGCCGGAAGCGCTGCGCGAGAAGCTGCGGACCCAGGTCGCGGCGATCCTCGGTTCCTTCCCCGCCCTGTCGGAGGAGCGGCTGGCCCAGGAGGCGGCGATCCTGATCGGCAAGGCCGACGTGCGCGAGGAGCTGGACCGCCTGCGCGCCCACATCCAGGCCGCGCGCGACATGATGGCGGAGGGCGGCGCCATCGGCCGCCGGTTCGACTTCCTGTGCCAGGAGTTCAACCGCGAGGCCAACACGCTCTGCTCCAAATCGGCGGATGTCGAACTGACCCGCATCGGCCTGTCGCTGAAAGCCTCCATCGAGCAGCTTCGCGAGCAGGTCCAGAACATCGAATGACGACCTTCTTCGAATGACAGGCAACTGCGAGTGACCGCCATGGCTGCGACCAACACCTCCCCGATCCACCGCCGCGGCCTGATGCTGGTGCTGTCCTCCCCGTCGGGGGCCGGCAAGACCACCATCGCCCGCGGGTTGCTGGACCGCGATGCCGGCATCACCATGTCGGTGTCGGTGACCACCCGCGCGATGCGTCCGGGCGAGGTCGAAGGGCTGGATTACTACTTCATCGATCAGCAGCGCTTCGACCGCATGGCGGAGACCGGCGACCTGCTGGAACATGCCCGCGTCTTCGGCAACTGCTATGGCACGCCGCGGGTGGCGGTGGAGGACGCGCTGGGCGCCGGCCGCGACGTGCTGTTCGCCATCGACTGGCAGGGCGCGCAGCAGCTGGCGCAGAACGCCCGCGACGATCTGGTCAGCGTCTTCGTCCTGCCGCCGTCGGTCAGCGAGCTGGAGCGCCGCCTGCGCGGCCGCGGCCAGGATTCCGAAGAGGTCATCGCCAACCGGATGGCGAAGGCGTCCAACGAGATCAGCCACTGGCCGGAATACGACTACGTCATCGTCAACAGCGACGTGACCGAGAGCATCGCCGCGGTCGAGTCCATCCTGCATGCCGAACGGCTGCGCCGCCGCCGGCAGATCGGCCTGCCGGAGTTCGTGCGCAGCATTCAGGATACGCTCTAACTGTTTGAGCGATAACTACTTGTTCGGAAACGGCTTCGCCCGTACCTTGATTTCATGGTCGGGCGGGCCTTCGCTGCCGTCCGGCTGCTTGCCGCGGTAATAGCCCTTCTGCCAGCGTTCCTGTGCCGCGGTGCTGCCCGGAGTCCGCAATTCGTTGTTGAACTGGCTGCGCGAGGTCGCCCAGGCGCGGTACTGCGCCGCGGTCTCCGGGTCGCTGTCCAGGTCGCGAACCTCCGGCGTCAGGCTTTCCACAAGACCGCGCTGGATCGGCATGAGATGGGCGAAGGGTTCGCCCTTTTCCCAGGTCACCGGCACGCCGGCAGCGGTGAACTTCCAGTTCATGGTGAAGGGGTAAGGCGACCAGTCGGTCTCGATGATTCCCGACAGGCCCAGGATCCCGTGTTTCGGATGGTTCAACGGGCCGGTGACCATCAGGTTGACGCCCGGCGGCGTGCGGAACAGGGCCGCGACATGGAAGGTCAGGACGCCGCTGCCGAAATGGCTGGCCGGCAGCAGGGGATGCGGCTCGTCGGCCGTGACGGCGATGGCATCCAGCCCCGTTCCGCCATCCCACACGGCGGTGACCCGCACCGGGCAGCAGACCTCCCACCCGTGCATGCTGGCGATGTTCAGCGGCAGGCAGCGGTAGCCGTACTGCTCTGGCAGGGCGTCGATCCAGTCGCGGGTCGGGCGGGCCGGGCGGATGTCGGGCATCGCGCCCGAGAGGGGATAGGCGATCAGCGTCATGGCGTCGCATCCTGACAGACTTCTTTATCCGGTGTAACCCTAGTGCTCCAATGGTCACAACCGGTTTCGCGACCATCCGGATTACTCCTGGCTCGACGTCAGGCATTGCGTCGACGAACAATACTCCAGTATGACTGACTTGTTGTATTAGAGTTCGTTTGATTAGCGAACCGTATCGTCACGCGCCGTCGGGCGGCGGATGCGGCGTCGCGCGCATGGGGTGGAACAGGGCGATGATCGGCAAACTTCACAGCATCAAGGCAAAGCTCCTGATCCTTCAGGGGCTGTTCCTCGTCGCCATTCTGGTGGGCGGCATCTGGTCCGCGACATCGAAGCGCGAAACCATGGTGGAGGGCTACCGCAACTCCATCCAGGCGGTGGTCCAGACCTCGCTGTCGATCATGAAGTCCTATGACGCCCGCGCCGCCAAGGGCGAGTTCAGCCGGGAGGAGGCGCAGACCCTTGCCAAGGGTGCGCTACGGGCCCTGCGCTTCTTCGGCAACGAATACATGTTCGGGTACGAATTCGACGGCACCAACGTGTTCCACGGCGTGCGTCCCGACCTGGAGGGCACCCGCAAGCTCGCCGACTTCAAGGACAGCAACGGCGTGCTGGTGATCCGCGGCCTGATCGATTCGGCCCGCAGCGGCGACGGAACCCTGATCTACAATTTCCCCAAGGCCGGCGGGACCGAGCCGATGCCGAAGCTGGCCTATGCCGCGATCTATGAGCCGTGGGGCTGGATGATCGGCACTGGCGTCTACATCGACGATGTCGATGCCGCCTTCCGTGCCACGCTGATCAAGACGCTGGTGGTGACGCTGGCGGCGGCCCTGCTGCTCGGGCTGTTCGGTTTCCGTCTGGTGTCGCGCATCGGCAAGGGGCTGGACGGCATCGCCCACGCCACCGACCGCATCGCCAAGGGCGATCTGGCCGCCCAGGTCGCCGGCGCTGACCGTGCCGACGAGGTTGGGGCCCTGGCCCGCTCGGTCGAGACCCTGCGGCTCAGCGCCATCGAAGCCGAGGATTTGCGCCGCCGCCATGCCGCGCTGGAACGGGAAGCCGAGGAAGGCCGCCGCGCCACCATGAGGCGGCTGGCCGACGAGTTCGAGAGCACGGTCGGTGCGCTGGTCCATTCCGTCGCCGAGTCGGCCGGACAGCTGACCCACACCTCGGGCGAGATGAGCTGCGGGGCGGAGCAGACCACACGGCTGATGGATGGCGCCGCCCGCGCCGCCGGGACCACCTCCGGCAATGTCCAGGCGGTGGCGGGCGCCACCGAGGAACTGGCCGCCTCCATCCGCGAGATCGCCCAGCAGATCGCCGAGTCGACAACCGGTTCCGCCCGCGCCGTCGAGGATGTGCGCCGCACCTACGCCCTGATCGAGCAACTGGACGGCGTCGCCCGCCGCACGGTGGAGGTGGTGGACCTGATCCGCTCCATCGCCGAGCAGACCAACCTGCTGGCGCTGAATGCGACCATCGAGGCGGCCCGTGCCGGCGAGGCCGGCAAGGGCTTCGCCGTGGTCGCCAGCGAGGTGAAGAATCTCGCCAACCAGACCGCCAAGGCGACCGACGACGTGCAGGCGCAGATCGCCGCCATGACCGACGCCACCTCGTCCGTCGTCGAGGCGATGCGCGGCGTCGGCGGCGCCATCGAGACGGTGAACAACGTCGCCTCCAGCATCTCCGCCGCCATCGAGGAGCAGGGCGCGGCGACCCGCGACATCAGCCAGAACGTCAACGAGGCGGCGCAGGGCGTCAGCTCGGTGTCCGACAGCCTGAACCTGGTGTGCAGCCACGCGACGGCCACCGGCCAGGCCTCCGCCGAGGTGGCCGCTGCCGCCCGCACGGTGGGCGAACGCGCCGACCGCATGCTGGGCGAGGTGTCGGCCTTCGTCGCCCGCATCCGGCAGGGCTGACCGTCCACCATGGCGGGGAGGGATGTTCTACCGGATGCATTCGGTAAAATTCCGCGCTATGGATGGGGCAGCCAATCGCCGGATATGACGCCATGACCATCCCCTCCCCCGCCGCAGCCGCTCCCACCGTCGCCCGCCGGGGCTGGCTCGACGAGGCTCTGCGCCGG
Organism: Azospirillum sp. 11R-A; assembly: GCF_049472615.1. Taxonomy (NCBI): domain Bacteria; kingdom Pseudomonadati; phylum Pseudomonadota; class Alphaproteobacteria; order Rhodospirillales; family Azospirillaceae; genus Azospirillum; species Azospirillum sp. 11R-A. Next base: position 27,687 of record NZ_JBCEBL010000005.1, read on the forward strand.
ATCGAGGCGGACGTGAACCGCTCCGCCGACACCCACCTGCTGCGGATGCCGATCCCGGCGGCGCAGGGGATCACGCTGTACCTGAAGGACGAGTCGACCCATCCCACCGGCAGCCTGAAGCACCGGCTGGCGCGGTCGCTGTTCCTCTACGCGATCTGCAATGGCTGGGTGCGCGCGGGCACGACGGTGATCGAAGCCTCGTCCGGCTCCACCGCGGTGTCGGAAGCCTATTTCGCCCAGCTGCTGGAGCTGCCCTTCGTCGCCGTGGTGCCGCGCAACACCTCGCCGGCCAAGATCGCGCAGATCGAGTTCTATGGCGGCCGTTGCCATATGGTGGAGCGTGCGTCCGAGGTCTGCGCCGAGGCGCAGCGGCTGGCCCGCGACTGCGACGGCCATTTCATGGACCAGTTCACCTATGCCGAGCGCGCCACCGACTGGCGCGGCAACAACAACATCGCCCAGTCGATCTTCGAACAGCTGGCGCAGGAGCCGCATCCGGTGCCGGACTGGATCGTCTGCGGCGCCGGCACCGGCGGCACCTCGGCCACCTTCGGACGCTATGTGCGCTATCGCCGGCTGCCGACGCGGGTTTGCGTCGCCGATCCCGAACATTCCGCCTTCTTCGCCGGCTTCCGCGACAACGATCCGAAGGCCAGCGTCGGCCGCGGTTCGGGCATCGAGGGCATCGGGCGCCCGACGGTGGAACCGTCCTTCCAGCCGACGGTGATCGACCGGATGATCCGCGTGCCCGACGCCGCCAGCATCGCCGCCGTCTGGGTGCTGCGCGACCGGCTGGGCCGCGCCTGCGGCGGTTCCACCGGCACCAATCTGGTGGGCGCCATCGAGCTGATCGCCGGGATGATGCGCGAGGGCCGGCAGGGCAGCGTCGCCACGCTGATCTGCGATCCGGGCGACCGCTATATGGGGACCTACTTCAACCGCGACTGGCTGGAGTCCGCCGGGCTGGACATCGATCCCTGGTGCGAGCGGATCGACGCCTTCTTCCGCACCGGCGCCTGGAGCGGCGACGGTCTGGACTCGGCCGAGCGCTGAGGGGGAGCCTGTCACCATGACCCGCATGAGAATCCGCATCGACTTCGAAAGCGGCGGCTCGATCGGGCCGGGCAAGATCGCGCTGCTGGAGCAGATTCGCGGCACCGGCTCCATCTCCGCCGCCGGACGGGCGCTGGGCATGTCCTACCGGCGGGCGTGGCTGCTGGTGGACGACCTGAACCGCATCTTCAGCGAACCGGTGGTGAGCGCCGCCGTCGGCGGCAAGCATGGCGGCGGCACGGTGCTGACCGCCTTCGGCGAGCAGGTGATCGACCATTACCGTGCGGTCGAACGCGAAGCGCATGTGGCGACCGCCCACCGGCTGGCGGCGCTGGCGGCAGGGACCAATCCCGATTACGGCGCGGGCAGTCAGGTCGATGACGGGAGCTTCGCGAACGATCCCGCCGTCGGGCCCGGATGCGGACCGGAGAAGTAACCGGGCCTCACGACAACGAAAAAGGCCGGGCAATTCGCCCGGCCTTTTCATGTCTGCACGCCGGAACCGGCTGTGCGAACAGCGTCTATGCGAACGCCTTGTACGCAATCAGCGTGAAGGTGTCCCGCACGCCGGGCAGGGTCTGCACATGCTCCGTCACGAAGCGGCCGATGTCGTCGTCCTGCTTCAGGTAGCACTTCATCAGCAGATCGTACTGGCCGGAGATGGAATGCACCTCCGACACCTGTTCGATCAACTGCACAGCCTGATCGGCGACCTCATAGGCGCGACCGAGATCGCACTTGACCATGACGAAGATGGTCTGCACGGGCTCAGCCCTCCTGCGACGGATCGGTCGAGGTTTCGCTGGACGGACGCGGACGGGCCGAGCGCAGCATGAAGGCCGGCATATGGTCGCCGAAACCGATCACCTGCACGTCGTCATCGTCGTCATCACGGCGGCGGCGGCGATCACGGTCACGATCACGGCGGGGATCGCTGTTGCGGCGGGATTCGGCGGCAGCCAGCGATTCGCGGGGCTGACGCTCCTCACGGACAGGACGCTCTTCACGCATCGGGCGCTCCTCACGGACAGGACGCTCCTCACGCACCGGACGTTCCTCGCGGGCGGCGCGCTCTTCGCGGGGAGGAGCGGCTTCCTCGCGCGGGGCGCGCTCTTCACGGGCACCACGGGGCGGACGGGCTTCCGAACGGGAGTCAGGCTTGGCGCCACGGCCGCCACGGCCGCGGCCACGCCCGCGGGAGCTGCTGTCTTCCTCGCCGAACTCGGCCGTCTCCAGGCCGTCGATGGCGATCATGGGGATCTCCCGCTTGATGAGGCGCGTGATCGCGCCGACCAGTTTCGTGTCGTCGGGCGTCGCCAGCATGAAGGCACGGCCCTGCTTGCCGGCGCGGCCGGTGCGGCCGATCCGGTGGACATAGTCGTCGGGGGTCAGCGGCACGTCGAAATTGAAGACGTGGCTGAGGCCCTGGACGTCGATGCCGCGGGCGGCGACGTCGGAGCAGACCAGCAGCGTGATCTCACCCTGCTTGAAGCGTTCCAGCGTCTCGGTCCGCTTGGACTGCACCATGTCGCCATGCAGCGCGCCGACATTGAAGCCGTGGCGTTCCAGCGACTTCTGCAGCACGGCGATGTCGCGCTTGCGGTTGCAGAAGATGAAGGCGTTCTTGACGTCCTCGGTCTGCAGCAGATGGCGCAGCGCCTTGCGCTTGTCCATCTCATGCACGAGGCTCAGGGCCTGGGTCACCGTTTCCGCCGGCGAGGCGGGCGGAGCGACGGATATCTCAAGCGGCTGGGTCAGGAAGGCATCGGCCAGACGGCGGATTTCCGGCGGCATGGTCGCCGAGAAGAACAGGGTCTGGCGGTTCTTCGGCAGCTTGCTGACGATGCGCTCGATGTCCGGGATGAAGCCCATGTCGAGCATGCGGTCGGCCTCGTCGATGACGAAGACCTTGATGTCGTTCAGCATGATGTTGCCGCGCTCGAACAGGTCGATGAGACGACCCGGAGTCGCGATCAGCACATCCACGCCACGGTCGAGCTTCTTCACCTGTTCGGTGAAGGTCTCGCCGCCGATCAGCAGCGCCATGCTGAGCTTGTGGTACTTGCCGTAGGTCTCGAAGCTCTCCGACACCTGGGCGGCCAGCTCGCGCGTCGGCTCCAGGATCAGCGACCGCGGCATCCGCGCGCGGGCACGGCCCGACGCCAGGATGTCGATCATGGGCAAGGTGAAGCTCGCCGTTTTGCCGGTGCCCGTCTGCGCGCAGCCCAGCACGTCGCGGCGTTGCAGGACACAGGGAATTGCCTGTTCCTGAATGGGCGTCGGTTGGGTGTAACCCTTGTCCTCGATGGCGCGCAGGACGTCAGGGCCAAGCCCAAGTTCCGAAAAAAGCATCCAACCTGTTTCTGTTCTGGAGTGCGGAAATCGAGCGTTCGACGCCCGATGCCTGGATGAGGCCGAAGAATAGGAAGTCAAAGCTACATGTCAATAGATCCGATGTTCGCAGACCGAAAATTGACGCGAAAATACGCCGCGTTGGCGAAATGGGTCCCCTGCGCTAGGCTGTCGTCCGGCAACACCGCGAGTCGCGGCGCTTGCCGGCCCCCTGAAACGGGGGGGCCCGCTTCAAATGGAACGGTCGAGAGCATTTGATGATTCTTCGTGCCCAGGACTCGGTGCTGGTGGTGGTGGATGTGCAGGAACGGCTGCTGCCGGCCATCCACGACTCCGCCCGCGTCGTCCGCAATGCCGGAATGCTGTTGAAGGGCGCTGCCGCCCTGTCGGTGCCGGTGCTGCTGACCGAACAATATCCGCGCGGCCTGGGACCGACGGTGGAGGCGGTGCGCGCCGACCTGCCGGCCGGAACCCCGGTGATCGAGAAGATCACCTTCGGCTGCACCGGCGAGCCGGCCTTCAACGCCGCGCTGGCGGAGCTGAAGCGCCCGCAGATCGTGCTGTGCGGGACGGAAGCCCATGTGTGCGTGATGCAGACGGCGCTCGGGCTGCACCAGCAGGGTCATGCGGTCTATCTGGTGGCCGACGCCGTGTCGTCGCGCACGCCCGACAACCGTGCCATGGCGCTGGAGCGGATGCGCGCCGCCGGCGTGACCATCGTCACCACCGAAATGGTGCTGTTCGAGTGGATGGAGCGCGCCGGCACCCCCGTCTTCAAGCTCGTCAGCGCGCTGGTGAAGTGAGCGCAGGAGAAATCCCATGTCCCCGAGCTCCACACATCCGAACTCCACGTCCGCGAACTCCGGACGCCGCCCCGCGCTGATCCTGTTGCCCGGCATGCCGCTGGACGCCGCATTGTGGGACCATCAGGTCCGGCATCTCGGCGAGGTGGCGGATCCGCAGGTGGTCGAGCTGGCCGACTGCGACAGCATCGCGGCGATGGCCGGCAAGGTGCTGGCCCAGGCGCCGGAACGCTTCGCCGTCGCCGGCCTGTCGATGGGCGGCTATGTGGCGCTGGAGATTCTGCGCCGGGCACCCGAGCGGGTGGAGCGGCTCGCCCTGCTCGACACCAACGCCCGCCCCGACACGGCGGAGGCAAGCGCGACCCGGCGGGAGGCGGTGGCGCTCGCCCGCCAGGGCCGCTATGGGCAGGTCATCCGCGCCGCCCTGCCCCGCCTGATCCATCCAGAGCGGCTGGCCGACGATGGCTTCGTCCGCTCCGTCCTGGCGCAGATGGAACGGGTGGGCGTCGACGGCTATGCGCGGGAACAGGAGGCGATCATCAACCGGGTGGACAGCCGGCCGGGTCTTGCCGCCATCCGCTGCCCGACGCTGGTCGTCTGCGGCCGGCAGGACATCCTGACTCCGCCGGCCCTGCATGAGGAGATGGCGGAAGCCATTCCCGGCGCGCGGCTGGTGGTGATCGAGGAGTGCGGCCACCTGTCGGCGATGGAACAACCGCAGGCGGTCACCGCCCTGATGCGTGACTGGCTGCTGCGGGACTGAACTTTTTCAGCAGTCCGGTCTGCCGCAGAGCAGATCCGACCGCTGGCTCGGGAACAGCGAGAAGGTCATGTCGCTGATCAGGCTGCGGAAATCCGGATCGTCCGGTCCCTGCGGCCGGTCGAGCCATCCGGTGGCGGAGGTCAGCGCGCCACCCGACCGGCAGAACGCGCCCTGAACGATGATCGGTCCGCCCGGCGGAGCGGTCGGGATCGGCCCTTCGGTGCAAAGGGCCGAGTTCAGCGTGTTTTCCGATACGTTGAAGGCCAGCACCACCTTGTAATCGCGCCGCGCCGTGTCGTTGGGCGTGGTGGTGAGGTTGGTCCTCACGCCGAACACCCGGTCCTGCATGTGGGGCAGAACCTTCTCGGCAAAGCGGTCGGGCGTCAGGCCGAAGGGGTTGCCGTGCAGGACCACCCGAAGGTCGCGGTCGCTCGCGGCATAGGCGACCTCGCTGCGCGTGTAGGCGGATGTCGGCTCGCTCGCCACCACCCGCTCGTTGGTGCAGGCGGCGAGACCGGAAGCGCCCAGCAGGAGGGCGGCAAGCGACGGAAGCATGCGCATGGTCTAATCGTCCGTTGGGGTCGCTGGCCCCCATATGGGGAACGTCGTGGCCGGAAGCGAGTGGACCGACCGATGCCCTGCCGATCCAACCCGCTTCCCCTTCAACAGTCGAAACAGGAGAGAAGCTCCAGCGCCTAAACGTCGATGTCGTCGGCCTTCACGAACTTCGCATTGTCCTGGATGAACTTGAAGCGCAGCTCCGGACGCTTGCCCATCAGATCCTCCACCAGCGACCGCGTGCGCTCGCATTCCGGCTTTTCCTCCGGATCGGCGGCGTTGGGCACGACCACGCGCAGAAGCGACCGCTTGGACGGGTCCATCGTCGTGTCGCGCAGCTGGGCCGGCATCATCTCGCCCAAACCCTTGAAGCGGCTGATGTCGGGCTTCTTGCCCTTGAACATCTTCGACAGCAGCTCGTCCTTGTGGGCGTCGTCGCGGGCGTAGACCTGCTTGTTGCCGTGGCTGAGACGGTAGAGCGGCGGCAGGGCGAGGTAGAGGTGGCCCTCCTGGATCAGCCCCGGCATCTCACGGTAGAAGAAGGTCATCAGCAGCGAGGCAATGTGGGCGCCGTCGACATCGGCGTCGGTCATGATGATGACCCGCTCGTAGCGCAGTTTGTCGGTCGAGAAATCCTTGCCGATGCCGCAGCCGAGCGCTTGGGTCAGGTCGTTCAGCTCCTGGTTGGCCTTCATCTTGTCGACCGACGCGCTGGCGACGTTCAGGATCTTGCCGCGGAGCGGCAGGATCGCCTGGGTCTCGCGCTGGCGGGCCTGCTTGGCGGAGCCGCCGGCCGAGTCACCCTCCACCAGGAACAGCTCGGTGCCCTCGGGTGAGTTGCGCGAACAGTCGGCCAGCTTGCCGGGCAGGCGCAGGCGGCGGGTGGCCGACTTGCGCGTCATTTCCTTGGACTGCTTGCGGCGCGCCCGTTCCTCGGCCTTTTCGATCAGCCGTTCCAGCAGACCGTTGGCGCTCTGCGGATCGCCGGACAGCCAATGGTCGAAATGGTCCTTCACCGCGGTTTCGACGAGGCGCTGGGCCTCCGCCGTCACCAGCCTCTCCTTGGTCTGGCCTTGGAAATGCGGTTCGCGGATGAAGACGGACAGCAGGACGCAGGCGTCGCCCATCACGTCGTCGGACGTGACCTGACCGGCGCGCTTGTTGTTGGTCAGCTCGCCATAGGCCTTCAGGCCGCGGGTCAGCGCGGTGCGCAGGCCGGCCTCGTGCGTGCCGCCCTGCGGGGTCGGCACGGTGTTGCAGTAGGTGTGCGAAAAGCCCTCGTCATCGTCGGGCCACGCCACCGCCCATTCCACCCGGCCCTGGCCGTTGGGGAAATCGAGCGCGCCGGCGAAGGGCAAGCGAGTCAGGGTCTTGCGGTCCTTCAGCGCGGCGTTCAGGTAATCCTGAAGCCCGCCGGGGAAATGCAGGGTTTCCGACGCGGGCGTGGTGGCGTCAACCGACAGCAGGGCCGGATCGCAGCTCCAGCGGATTTCCACGCCGCGGTAGAGATAGGCCTTGGAGCGGGCCAGCCGGTACAGCCGGTGCGGTTCGAAATGAGCGGTCTCGCCGAAAATTTCCGGGTCGGCGTGGAAGCGGATGGTGGTGCCGCGCCGGTTGACGTTGCCGCGATGGGCCAGCGGCCCCTGCGGCAGGCCGCGGCTGTACTCCTGCACGTAGAGCTGCTTTTCGCGGGCGATCTCGACGGTCAGCCGGTCCGACAGGGCGTTCACCACCGACAGGCCGACGCCGTGCAGGCCGCCCGAGGTCTGGTAGACCTTGTTGGAGAATTTGCCGCCGGAGTGCAGCGTGGTCATGATGACCTCCAGCGCCGACTTGCCCGGATATTTTGGGTGGTCGTCGATGGGGATGCCGCGACCGTTGTCGCGCACCATCACCGTGTAGTCGGCAGTCAGCTCCAGGTCGATGCGGCTGGCATGTCCGGCCACCGCCTCGTCCATGGCGTTGTCCAACACCTCGGCCACCAGATGGTGCAGCGCGCGGTCGTCGGTGCCGCCGATATACATGCCCGGCCGGCGCCGGACAGGCTCCAGCCCCTCCAGAACCTCGATGTCCTGGGCGGAATAGCTGTCGGCCTTGGGGGCCGTGTTCTCGAAAAGATCGCTCATGACGGGATGATAGGAATTTCGTCAGGGGTGCGCAAGCGCATCCTGGGCCGCTTATACTGCGTCGCCACATGGTTTTGTGGGCAAAATTTTTATGACGCCGGAGGAAGCATGAGCGCAGCGGACGTATACGACTTCGACAACGGCCCTGCCCTGCGGGCCATTGCGATGCCGGCGGACACCAATCCGAACGGCGACATCTTCGGCGGCTGGCTGCTGGCACAGATGGATCTGGCCGGCGGGACAGTGGCGGTGCGGCGCAGCCATGGCCGCGTCGCCACCGTCGGGATCGAGGCGATGACCTTCCACAAGCCGGTCTTCGTCGGCGACGAGGTCAGCTGCTTCGCCCGGATCGAGAAGGTCGGCCGCACCTCGCTGCGCGTCCGCATCGAGACCTGGGTGCGCCGCGAACGGTCCGGCTCCGACCCGATCAAGGTGACGGAGGGCGTCTTCACCTATGTCGCCATCGGCGAGGACCGCAAGCCGCGCGAAGTGCCTCCGGAGTAAGGCGCCTCAGGCAGCCGGCGCCTTGACGAAATGCTGGTGGCCGTGGTCGCACTGGCCGCGGGCGTGCTTGTCGTCGCAGCTTTCGCCGGAGGTCAGGCCGATCCAGGCGTGGAGCGTCGTCGGGTCGAAGCCGGCCTCGCGGCGGTCGCCGACCTGGATCAGCGGGCGGCGGATCAGGTCGCGGTCGGTCAGCATCGCCGCCAGCGCGGCAGACTCGTCAAGGGCGTCGGGCATCACGGTACCGGACTTCACTGCGGCGGCACGGCGGTTGAACCAGGCATCGACCTCTTTGTCGCCGAAGAAGGCGCGCAACTCGGCAGCGGTCAGCTCGGCGGTGGCGAGGTCGCGGTCTACCAGCCGGTGGCCGGCGGCGGCCAGTTGCTGCTTCTGCCTGGCGTTCGCCGGGCAACCGGCCAGTCCGTAGAAAATCACTTCGGCCATGGGACACTCCGCTGCTGGATGGGCGGTCCTGATCCAGGGGGCAATCAGGACCGATTTCGTCCAGTCTAACGGCGGTGCTGCATGAAAAAGGGCGCGACAGAATGCCGCGCCCACATTTTTTCTATGGGTATTCAGAAACGTACCGCAGAACTTACTTCTGGAGGCGCTTCAGCGCGTCCTCGACATACTGGTTGGTGTAGGTCTTGGACAGGTCGATGCTGGCGGACGCCACCGCCGGGTCGAAGGCCTTCAGCACCTTCAGCGCGGCATCGGCACCCTCCTGGGTGAAGCGGCCGTCCGGCGAGTAGGTCGGCTTGGAATGCTCGAAGGCCTGGGCGTAGAGCGACTTGTTGCCCAGGAAATACTCCTCCGGCAGCACCTTCAGCACGTCGTCGGTGCTGGCCTTGTTCAACCACAGCATGGTGCGGACGAAGACGTCGGCCAGCGCCTGGGTGGTCTTCGGGTTCTCCTTGATGAAGTCCGGCTTCATGTAGAGCACGGCGGCGGGATAGGGGCCGCCATAGACGTCCATCGTGCCCTTCTCGGTCCGGGTGTCGGCCAGGATGGTGATGTCGCCGTCGGCCTGGGCCTGGCTGATCACCGGGTCCAGATTGACGATGGCGTCGATCTCGCCGCGCTTGATCGCCGCGATGGCGCTGGGGCCGCCGCCGACGCCGATGACCGAGGCATCCTCCGGCTTCAAGCCGAGCGAGGTCAGCACATGGTTCAGCATGAAGTTGGTCGATGAGCCGGGGGCGGTGACGCCGACCTTCTTGCCCTTCAGGTCCTGCACCGACTTGACGGTGCCGGACTTGTTGACCGATGCCAGGACGATGCCGGGATAGCGGCCGAGCTGGGTCACCGCGACGATGGGCTGGCCCTTGGCCTGCATCTGGATGGTGTGGTCGTAGGCGCCGGTCACGACATCGGCGGAGCCGCCGACCAGCGCCTGAAGGCTCTTGGCGCCGCCGCCGAAGTCGCTGACCTCGACGTTCAGCCCGGCGTCCTTGAAGTAGCCCAGCCGCTCGGCCAGCGTCAGCGGGAGGTAATAGAGCAGCGGCTTGCCGCCGACGGCGATCTTGATGTCGGTCTTCTCAAGCTTGCCCTGGGCTGCGGCCAAGCCGGAGGTTCCCAGGGTCAGGGCGACCGCGGCGGCCGCGATCAGCGATTTGAGCGTCATTGGTTGCCTCCCTTTTGGATTTTCCTATTGGATTTCAGTGCTGCCCGCCGCCGGTGTCCTGCGGGCGCCAGTGCAGAAGCCGCTTCTCGATCATGGTGACGGCGGCATCGATCAGGACGACGAAGATCGTCAGCACCAGCATGCCGGAGAAGACGCCGACCGTGTCGAACACGCCTTCCGCCTGATGGATGCGGTAGCCGAGCCCGGCGGCGGATCCCAGATACTCGCCCACCACCGCGCCGACCATGGCGAAGCCGACGGCGGTGTGCAGCGAGGAGAAGACCCAGGACAGGGCCGAGGGCAGATAGACGTGCCGGAACAGGTCGCGGGAACTGGCGCCCAGCATGCGGGCGTTGGCCAGAACCACCGGGCTGACCTCCTTCACGCCCTGGTAGACGTTGAAGAAGACGATGAAGAAGACCAGCGTCACCCCCAGCGCCACCTTCGACCAGATGCCGAGCCCGAGCCACAGCGCGAAGATCGGCGCCAGCACCACGCGGGGCAGCGCGTTGACCGCCTTGATGTAGGGGTCGAAGACGATGGAGACCAACGGCGCGCGGGCGAACCAGAAGCCGAAGGCGATGCCGGCCACCGTGCCGATGATGAAGGCCAGCGCGGTCTCCAGCAGCGTGATGCCGAGATGGTACCAGATGACCCCCGAGGCGAAGTCGGCCCAGGTGCGGGCCAGAACCGCCCCCGGCGTGCCGAAGAAGAAGGGGCTGAGGATCTTGGTGTCGGTCAGGACGTGCCAGATCAGGAAGAAGGCGATCAGGACGCCCAGCTGGAGCAGCAGGATGACCGGACGGCTGGGCAGGCGTTTGGCGTGGGATCTCATGATGTCGTCACCGCAGCTTGGTCTGGGCGTAGCCCTTCAGCACCTCGTCGCGCAACTGCGCCCAGATCTCCTGGTGCAAGGCGAGGAACTGCGGGGTCATGCGGATTTCCGCCACGTCGCGCGGACGGTCGAGGCCGATGCGGTATTCGCCGATCAGCCGCGCCCCCGGCCCGGCCGACAGCACCAGCACCCGGTCGGACATGGCGATGGCCTCCTCCAGATCGTGGGTGATGAAGACCACCGACTTGCGGTCGGCCGCCCACAGGTCGAGCAGCTCGTTCTCCATCATCTGGCGGGTCTGGACGTCGAGCGCCGAAAAGGGCTCGTCCATCAGGATGATCTTCGGATCAACGATCAGCGTCTGGGCCAGGGCCACCCGCTTGCGCATGCCGCCGGAGAGCTGGTGCGGGAAGCGGTCGCCGAACCCCTCCAGCCCGACGCGCGACAGCCAGGGCAGCGCGCGGTCCCGCGCCTCCGCCTTCGACACGCCGCGGAACTCCAGCCCGGCGGCGACATTGTCGAGCGCCGACTTCCAGGGCATCAGCGCCTCGGCCTGGAACATGTAGCCGGCCTTCGGATTGATGCCGGTCACCGGCTGCCCGAAGGAGAGCGCCCTGCCCTCGCTGGGCTTCAGCAGGCCGGCGGCGACGTTGAGCATCGTCGACTTGCCGCTGCCGGTCGGGCCGACGATCGACACGAACTCCCCGTCGGCAACGGTGAAGCTGGCACCCTGGACGGCGGTGTAGGAACGCCCCCGGCCGTCGGGTGAGGGAAATGTGCAGGTCACGCCTTCCAGCTGGAGGGCGGGCGCCGCGGCGGCGGCCTCGGCCATGTCGGTGTGGTCCTTATCGTTCGGGCGGTGCACTTTGGTTGGAGGACCATACTGTCCGAAGAGAAGCCTATCGGCAACCGCTTGAGATCTCCGTAGAATCCGAAAGGAGCCATTCCGGAAACGCACCGCTTACGGTGTCAAAGAAGGGACGCGGGGCCTTATCGGTTGCCGTCATGCCCCACCCTCCAGCATCAATGGCATAGATCGAAAGCCAGTCCTTTTCCCTTTGCGGAGCCGACATGCCCACGCTGCCGAAACGCCCGTTGATCGCACTTGCTGTCCTGGCCGCCCTGCTTGCCGTGTGGCTCGGCTTTGCCGCCTGGTACGATCACCACCAGCGGGCGGATGAACGGCCGGCCACCTACAGCGCACTGATCGAACAGGCCGGGCGCGGCGAACTCGGCTCGATCACCTTTGCCAACGGCACCGGCCATGCGGTCGGTACGGACGGCAGCCGCTATCGCGTCGTCATGCCGGTGACCGACGACCTGCTGAAGGAGATGCGCGCCCACAAGGTCGCCATCGCCTTCGACGAGGGTCCCGGCGGATTGATGGCGCAGACGGTTGGCGTGCTGGACCGCGCCGCGCCCTTCGTGGTGGTGGCCCTGCTGATCGGCGGGCTGCTGATGAGCGGCGGGCAGTTCTTCGGCATGGGCCGCGCCACCCGCGTGCGGCCGGAGGACACCAAGACCGTCTTCGCCGATGTGGCCGGCGTGGACGAGGCCAAGGAGGAGCTGCGCGAAACGGTGCAGTTCCTGAAGGACCCGCGCCGCTTCGCCATGGCCGGCGCCCGCGTGCCGAAGGGCATCCTGCTGGTCGGCCCGCCCGGTACCGGCAAGACCATGCTGGCCAAGGCGGCGGCGGGCGAGGCCGGCGTCCCCTTCTTCGCCGCGTCGGGATCGGATTTCGTCGAGATGTTCGTCGGTCTGGGTGCAGCGCGCGTGCGCAGCCTGTTCAAGACCGCCCGCGCCAACGCCCCCTGCATCCTGTTCATCGACGAGATCGACGCTCTGGCCGGCAAGCGCGGCGAATCGACCAGCCATTCGGAACGCGAGCAGACGCTGAACCAGCTGCTGGTCGAGATGGACGGCATCGTGGAAGGCGGCGAGGTGGTGGTGATCGCCGCCACCAACCGCTCGGAAATGCTGGACCCCGCCGTGCTGCGCCCCGGCCGATTCGACCGCCATATCCATGTCAGCCTGCCCGACGTCGCCGGGCGCGAGGCCATCCTCGGCGTCCATGCCGGGCGCCTGACGCTGGCCCCCGACGTCTGCGCCCGCACGGTGGCACGCGGCACGCCGGGCTTCTCCGGCGCTGAACTCGCCAACCTGACCAACGAGGCGGCGCTGTCGGCGGCGCGCCAGGGTCGCGTCATCGTCACCATGGCCGATTACGAGGCCGCCAAGGACCGCGTGCTGATGGGCACCGAGCGCCGCAGCCTCGCCCTGACGGCGCACGAGCGGCGGCTGATCGCGGTGCATGAGGCCGGCCACGCGCTGGTATCGCTGCGCTGCCCGCAGGCCGACCCGATCCACAAGGCCACCATCATTCCGCGCGGCGGCGCCCTGGGCATGGTGGTGCGGCTGCCGGAAGGCGACCGCGTCTCGGTCTCCCGCGCCAAGCTGATGGCCGACATCGCCGTCGCCATGGCCGGCCGCGCCGCGGAGGAGATCGCCTTCGGCGCCGATCAGGTCACCACCGGGGCCGAGGCCGACTTCCGCGCCGCCACCGATCTGGCGCGGCGCATGGTCACCGCCTGGGGGATGAGCGAGGAGATCGGCTTCGTCGCCCATGCGGCGGCGGAGCCGGGAGCCCGGTCCGAACGGACGGCCTGGCGCATCGACGAGGAGGTCCGGCGCATCACCGACGAAGGCATGGAACATGCCCGCCGGCTGCTGCGCACCGACCGCACCGCCCTGGACGGCATCGCCCAGGCCCTGCTGGAGCGCGAGACCCTGACCGGCGGCGAGATCGCCGCGCTGGCCGATGCCCAGACGGAAAGGGCCACGGAGGCGGCTTGAGACTTTGAGAGGACGTTACCGCACCGGAGAGACTGTCTTACCGGACTTGATAAGGAAACGTCCTGCATTGCGGCGTGGGTGCATACCGGGGTAGACTGATTCTATTCTGTTCAAGGTAGAACGAGAGGGGCGCAATGTCGGGACCGATATCCCGCCGGACGGTTCTTGGAACCGCCTTGCCCCTTCTCTGCACCCTTCCGCTCCTCGGGCTCCGGCCAGCCCCGGCACACGCGTCGGCCACGGTCATCCAGGTCGGCGCCTATGAGTTCCCGCCCTATGTCGACGAAACCGGCGGCGGCATCACGCGCGACCTGCTGGAGTTGCTGAACGGCGCGCAAGGCGACTTCCGGTTCGAGACGGTCAGGACCGCCCCGCAGCGCCGTTACGAGGATCTGGAACAGGGGCGGTTCGACATGATCGCCTTCGAATGCCGCAATTGGGGATGGCAGGACCGCCCGGTCGATGCCACCCGCCCCTTTCTGCGCGATGCGGAGGTGTTCATCGCCAGGGCGGCACCGGGAATCGACCAGCGTTATTTCGACGACCTGAGCGGGAAGACGATTCTCGGACGGCTCGGCTATCACTATGCCTTCGCCGGTTTCGATGCCGACCCCAAGCGGCTGGAGCAACGCTATCGCACCCGCGTCACAGTGACGCACGAGGGCAACGTCCGCAGCGTCGTCGCCGGGCGGGCCGACCTGGCCATCGTCACCCGATCCTTCCTGACCCGCTTCCTTCAGCGCGAGCCGGAGCTTGCCCAACAGGTCCTGGTCTCCGACCGCACCGATCAGATTTACGAGCACACCATCCTGATCCGGCGCGGCGCGGCGCTCACCACCGGCTGGCTCAATGGGCTGCTCGACCGTCTGGAGGCGGACGGGCGCCTGGAAGCGCTGTGGCGGCGCAGCGGGATATTGTCTTGAACCGGCGATCCTCCCTGCTTGCGCGGGTGGCAGGGGCCATCCTGCTGACGACGGCAAGCATCGGCACCATCGCGATGCTGCTGTCGGAGCGGATCGTCGAGGGACAGCGCCATCAGGACCTGCTGCGGCGGGCCGAGCTGGTCGCCGCCACCCAGGCCGACGCGCTCAGCGGCTTCGTCTGGGAAATGGACAACCGCAGCGCCCAGCGCATGATCGAGGCGCTGACCGCCCGCGATCCGGCGATCCGCTCCATCGCCGTCTTCGAGACGGACCGGGAGCAACCGCTGGCGCGGACCGCGGTGGGGAAAATCGCCGGAAAAACCGAGGATGCCGACGGAATCGTCACCGTCGAACGCCCCATCCTTCTGCACGGACGCGAAGGGCGGGTGCAGACGGTCGGGCATCTGCGCATCGCCTATTCGACGGCCGAGGTGCGGCAAGCCACGCTGGATGCGCTGATCCCGGTCGCCGGGCTGCTTCTGCTGTCGCTGCTGGGGGCGATGGCGGCACTGGGGCTGACGCTGAACCGGATGGTGCTGCGCCCGCTGCGCCGCCTGACGCAGCTGGCCAGCGCCATGGCCCGCGGAGAGTACGGCGCCCGCATGGATGCCGGGCGGAGCGACGAGATCGGTGTGCTTGCCGATGGCTTCAACCGGATGGCGGCGACGGTGCAGGATCACACCAGCACCCTGGAAAGCCGGGTTCGCGACCGGACGGAGGCGCTGGCTGCCACCAACCGCGCCATCATGGACAGCATCAATTACGCCCAGTTGATCCAGTCGGCCATCCTGCCGTCTGCCGGCACGCTGTCGACCGGCTTGACCGAACATTTCGTTCTGTGGCGCCCGCGCGACGTCGTCAGCGGCGACTTCTATGTCTGCCGCGAGGTCGAGGACGGATTCGTGGTCGCTGTGGCCGACTGCACCGGCCATGGCGTCCCCGGCGCCTTCATGACCATGACCGCCAGCGCGATCCTCAACAATGCGCTGGACCAGCTTGGCGCAGCAGACCCGGCCGCAGTGCTTGCCGCCGTCGACCGCAAGGTCCGCGCCGCCCTGCACCAGGAGGAGGAAGCGCGCGGTGGAGCCGACTGTTTCGACAACGGCCTCGATCTGGGGCTGTGCCACATCCGGCCGGCCGAGGGCAAACTGGTCTTTGCCGGCGCCCGCATCCCGCTGCTGGTCGTCGCCGATAGCGGCTTGGATGGCGGCCTGACGGAACTGCGAGGCGACCGCCGCAGCCTGGGCTATCGTCCCAGCGCTTTTCGCGCGACCGGCAGCGAGCCGGTCGGGCTTGACGCCGAGTCGCCCTTCACCAACCACAGCATTGCCCTGCGGCCCGGCCAGACCTTCCTGATGGGCACCGACGGTCTGGTCGACCAGAATGGCGGGGAGCGCGGACGCAGCTTCGGCCGGATCAGGCTGCACGAGCTGCTGAGCCAAGGCGCCCACGGCCCACTCGACCGGCTGAAGACGGATGTGGAAAGCTCGCTCGACCGGTTCCAGTGCGGCCGCGAACAGCGTGACGACATCACCCTGTTCGGTTTCCGCGTGCGGCTGACGGACGCAGCCGCCATTTCCAGCACAGGGTCCGGCCGCCGGGCGGCGTAAAAGTCCTGGACCGATTGTGCGAATCTGTTACAGACATGTCATATATTGTGACGGGTTGTGACGCAGGCGCAGCGGGAGCAGCGACTACCACTCAAGTTTGTTTTAAAATTTAGGCATTCCAGGGTATGTTGCACCCGCTGGAGTGGTGATGGGGAGAACACGGCATGGCCGGTCCGACGATCGTCGTGGTCGAAGATGAGAATTCCTTGCGGTCCGACATGGTGGAGTATCTGTCGAGCTGCGGATTCGATGCCATCGGCGCACGCGACGGGACGGAATTGGACCGGCTGCTGCAGACCCGCACCGCCGCCATCGTCATCCTGGATGTGAATCTGCCGGACGAGGACGGGTTCAAGATTGCGGCCCGGCTGCGCGACCATCATGGCGCCGGCATCATCATGGTCACCGCCCGCAGTTCGACGGTCGACCGCATCGTCGGGCTGGAGATCGGCGCCGATGCCTATCTGGTAAAGCCGGTCGAGCTTCGCGAACTGGAAGCGCAGGTGAAGTCGCTGCTGCGGCGGCTGAGCGAGCGCGCCGCGGAATCGGCCGCCCAGTCCGCCAACGGCGCGGCGTCCGGCGAAGCCGCCGGCGACGGGGCGGACGAGGCGCGCTGGTCGCTGGACCCGACGGAATGGAGCCTGACCAACCCGGCCGGCATCCGCATCGGCCTGACCAGCATGGAGATGAAGCTGACCAGCCTGCTCGCCGCCCAGGCACGCAAGCCGGCGACCCGCGACCAGATCTCCCAGGCTTTGTACAATCGCCGCTGGAACCCGGAAGACCGCTCCATCGACACCGTCGTCGGCCGCCTGCGCCACAAGGTGGAGGGCGCCATCGGCGGTCCCGCGCCGCTGAAGTCGGTGCATGGCGTCGGTTACGTGTTCTCCGCTCCGATCCGGGTGGTTGGGGCGGGCCAGGGCTGAGCCCCGTGCCTACATCGTCAGAGCCTCGACCGGCAGGTCGCGGTCGGGCGTCCGGCGGGGAAACTGCAGGGTGAAACTGGTGCCCAGGTCGGGCGCGCTCAACACCGTGATCGAGCCCATCAGCACACCGACCACCAGATTGTGGACGATGTGGAGCCCAAGTCCGCTGCCGCCGCGACCGCGCCGGGTGGTGAAGAAGGGCTCGAACACCCGGGCGCTGTGCTCCTCGCTCATGCCGCGGCCATTGTCGGCGAAGCACATGCGGACGGTGTCGGCGTCCGGACAATCCACCGTGATCGCCATCCCCCCAGCCTGCCCGTCGGCGAAGGCATGGGTCAGCGCATTCATCACCAGATTCGACAAAATCTGCGACAGCACGCCGGGATAGCTGTCCAGTTCCAGGTCGGCGGGACAATAGACCGCCACCGCATGGCCCGACGGCCGGAACTTCGGCTGAAGGCTGACCAGCGTGTCCTGGATATAGGAAGCGAGATTGACGGTGCGCCGGACCGCGCTGGCGCGGTCCACCGCCACCTGCTTGAAGCCGGCGATCAACTGCGACGCCCTTTCGCAATTGCCGAGGATCAGATCGGTGGTGTCGACCGCCGTGGCGAGATAGCGGGCGAACTCCGCCTTGCCCAAGGTCCCGCCGTCTGCCCGCCGGCGCATCGCCTGGGTGGCGTCGGCCAGATGCGAGGCGCAGGAGACGGCGATGCCGACCGGCGTGTTGATCTCATGGGCGACGCCGGCGACCAGCGCGCCAAGCGACGCCAGCTTCTCCGACTGGACCATCGCCTCCTGCGCCTCGCGCAGGTGATCGAGTGCCGCCTCCGCCTCGCTGCGCTGGCGGTCCAGCTCATGGATGGCGTCGCTCAATTGGGCCTGCAAGCGGTCGCTGACCCGCACGAGCCGCTGCTGCTCCCGCGTGCTGAGTTCGAAGGCGGCGATCAGGTCGCGGAATTCGGGCAGGCAGTCGGGCGCCAGCGCGCCCAGCCTCGTCTCCAGAGCGCGGGCCTTGGCGAGGGCCTCCTCCTCCGCGGCGAAGAGATTGAAGCTCATGGCGGGCCGCCGGCGGGCATCTCCCGCATCTGGAAGACGACGTGCCGTAAATCCTCCGCGAAATCCTCGCCCAGTTCGCGCATGGACTCGTCATTCTCCTCGACGCACCACGTCAGCGTCACCGGCCGCCCGCCCTTGGCCACCGTCTCAAGCATCTGGAATATGTTCATCAGAGCCTTGGCACTGGAACTATTGAAGTAGAGAAGCTCCATGTCGAAGCGGATGGGACCGCCGTCGGGATTGTCGAGAAAGCCGCGCAGCGCCTCGAACACCGGGCCGAAGAAGGCCGCGACATCGTCGGGATAGGATTCGCCGGTCATCCGCAAATGGCCGTTGGCGAAGTCGAACGACACGCCCGGCGTCCGTCCGGTGGCGGGAATGGTCAGGCAGTCCATCGCATGCTGCTCGGCTCGGACGTTCATATGCTGACCTTGAGGCAGAAGAAGCTGCGGTCGGCGTCCATCGCGTTGAAATCGTAATCGATGGGATCGCTGGCCCGCCGGGCGATCTCGATCAATCCCAGCGTGGCGCCGCGGCTGCCGTCGTCCGGCTCCTCGCGAAGCTGCTCGCGGTAGTAGGTCTTGATGCCGTCGCGATCCAGGCTCTTCAGATGGTCCAGCCGTTCCCTCAGGCGGGGCACTTCGCTGTTGCGCACGGTGTTGCCACAGACAATGAAGACCTTGCCGCGCTCCATGCCGATGGTGACCATTCCGGCGCTGAGCTCCACCGCGCGGCCGGCGGTGCCGGACATCTTCTCCGCCGAATAGCGGATGATGTTCTGCATCTGCTCGACGAAGACCGAGAAGACGCGACGGATGGTCGGCCCGTCTGCCGCCTCCAAGGCCATCTTCTCGCGCAGAGCCTCACCCAGGGAGTAAAGTATCCCCTCCGACAAATATCCGCTGAAAGAGAACACGATCCCCTTGTCGTCGAGGTCGCGCTTAATCGACGCATATTGCTGGGCGAGCATGGCTGTGGCCTGACGTTCCACCGGTACCAGGGTTCCGCCCGACTATGTCACCTCCTATGACAAAGGGCCACAGACTTTCGGAGAGGCGACATGGGGGCAGCCGCGACATCGCGTTGCATCATACCGGCACCACGACCCGGAAGGTCGATCCCTTCCCCAGCATGCTGTCGACGGCGACCGCGCCGCCATGCAGCAGGGCGATCTGCTGGACGGTGTGCAGCCCGATGCCGGTGCCCGGCACTCCGGATGCGCCCGCCCCGCGGAAGAAGCGGTCGAACAGGCGCGGAAGCTCCACCTCTGGAATGCCGCGGCCATGGTCCGTCACCTCGATCACCGCCATGGCGCCGTCGGTATCGCCGCTGAGGAGGATCGGCCCACCCGGCCCGGAATATTTGAGAGCGTTGTTGACCAGATTGCTGATCACCAGACCGATCAGGTTGGCATCGATCTCCGCCCGCCGCGGCAAACGGTCCAGCGTCAGCCGGAATTCGCGGTCGGGGTAGGCGACGCGGAAAGGCTGGACGACGGTGCGGAGCAGGTCCGGAAGGTCGACCTCGGCCCGCTCCACGACGAGGGCATTGCTCTGCAGCCGCTCGTCGGTCAGATGGGAGTCGATCAGGCCGGTCAGTCGCTGCACGCTGCCGCGGATCACCGCCAGCCGTTCCAGCATCTCCGGCTCCACCTGCCCGGCCCGCATCGCCAGCAGTTGGGCGGCGCTGTCGATGATGGCGAGCGGCGTGCGGAATTCGTGGCTGACCATGCCCAGGAACTGGCGCTGCTGGTCGCGCGCCAGCAGTTCGCGCTCCAGCGCCCGTTCCACCCGTTCCTTCGCCAGGATCAGCGCCTTCTGGTTGGCGGCCAGTTCCAGCGTGCGATCCTCCACCCGCTGCTCCAGCGAGCGGTTCAGAGCCATCAGCTCCTCATACAGGCAGACATTGTCGAACCCGATGGCGACACGGTTGCAGAACAGCTCCAGCAGGCGGTGCTCGTCGGCGATATAGGGCTCCGTCCGTTCCAGCCGGAAGATGGTCACGCCATGCTCGCGCGTGCGGAAAACCAGGACGCAATGGTCGTCACGGTAGAGGTTGGACTGGGTGGCGAGCGCAGTTGCCACCTCCGCGGCAGCGGCGGCGGTCAGGACCTCGCCGACCGGCAGGCCGATGCTGCCGGCGAACGGACCCAGCCCGGCGACGATTTCGACGGTCAGGCCACCGTCGGCACGCGCAACCGGCCGGCAGGCCAGCACGGCCGGCGCGGCGCCGTGATCGACGACGCGGGCGATCTGCTCCGCCAGCCGTTCGACGAAGCTGCGCATCGGCCGCATCTCGAACAGCGGGGCCGATGCGCTGAGGATCCGCTCCAACCCCTGCCTGTTGCGCTCGATCGTCACGATGTCGCGCCAGGCGCGCAACGCGCTGACCAGGGTGGTGAAAAGACGCTGGGCGGTCAGCTCGCTCTTGGCTTTGTAATCGTTGATGTCATAGCCGACGATGACGTCGCGTTCCGGCGCCTGCCCCGGCTGGCCTGTGCGCAGGATGATGCGCATGCGGTGGTTGCCCAACTCCTCCCGGATGTGGCGGACCAGCTTCAGGCCGGCATCCTCCGTCTCCATCACCACATCGAGCAGGGCGATGGGCAGGTCCGGCCGCCGGGCGAGGACCGCCTTCGCCTCCTCCGCCGACAGCGCGCTCACCACTTCGAACGGGCGCCCGTCGAAATCGAAGTCGCGCAGCAGAACCGCGGTCATGGCATGGACCTGGGGATCGTCGTCCACCACCAGAACGGGCCAGGGCAGCCCGCACGGCCGCTGGGGCGTTGCCGCGGTCACGGCGCCGTCTTCCGGGCCGAACAGCAGCTCGTCGTCCAGCCCACCGTCCATCCCCATCATCCGCCGCCCCCATACCACTGCGCATGACCGCCCTCACCACAGCACAATGGAACCACCGTCCGGTGCTGGTTCCAAGTCCGATCGGACAAACTGGCAGCATTCGTTTCAATTTGTCGCATATGAGCGAACAGCGCCGTGCCGGTTCGTCAATGTTTCGCAAGAGTTCATTGCGCCCACACACAACGGAAGCTGTGCAAAGGACAGAGCGGGTGCGACACTGATCACGGGACGGCTGCCCACCGGGAGAGGGGATGGAGGATTCCCTTTTCCATGCTGCGGGGATTCTCCCTCGGTCGAAGTCCCAAGGCATCATGCCGGATTGGACAGAAGAGAGGACGAGGACTACCATTCGGGGAAATAGTATAGATACTTAACCCGACATGGTTGTCGGATGACGGGATGCAACGGTTGAGCTATTCTCGCGCCCAGCCCATCTCCTTTACGGCCATCTCCTTTACGGCCATCCCCTTTGCGGAAGGACCACCTTGCCCCGATGACCCCTGCTGGCCTCGAACAGGACTCACATGCCGCAGGAAGCCGGGATGCGGAACGGGGGGCGCGCAAGGCAGCGTCCCTGGCTGTGGGCGCATTGCTGACGGTGTCGCTGGGCCTCACCGCCGCCCTGCTGGTGTTCTCGGCCTACCAGTATCGCAGTCAGGTGATCTCCGAGGCGGAGAACCGCAGCATCGCCATCGCCCGCGTTCTTGAGGAACATGCGGCGAGAACGCTGGGCATCCATGCCTCCACCCTGTCGCACATGGAATGGATGGTGGACGACCTGGGCTGGGACCGGATCGACAACACTCCCCTGCTGTTCGAGCGGCTGAAGGCCATGGCCGCGCAATCGCCGGAGGTCCAGTCCTATTGGATCACCGACGAGACCGGGCGGGTCCGCGCCAGCAGCTACGAATGGCCGATGCGGCCGCTGAACGCGGGAGACCGCGAGTATTTCCGCGCCCACCTGAATCCCGGCACGATGCTTCACATCGGCCCGCGGCTGAACGGCAAGATCGTATCGGAGGTCGTCTTCACCCTCAGCCGCCGGATGGAACTGCCTGACCACCGGTTCCAGGGTGTGGCGCAGATCTCGCTGCTTTCCAGCTATTTCACCGACTTCTACCGTTCGGTCCTGCATGGATCCCACGATGTGATCCTGCTGATGCGCGAGGATGGCGAGGTGCTGGTCCGCAATCCGATGATCGCGCCGGAGGACAGCGCCGCCATCGGCCATTTCCCGGAACTGATCTCCGCCCCCGACAGGAACGGCATCTTCCGCGCGGTCACCCCCTCCGACGGGGTCGAGCGGTTGCTGGCCCGCCGCAAGGTGCCCGACCTGCCCGTCTACGTGGTCTATGGCACCGATGTCGCCTCCATCGAGGCGGCCTGGCGCGACCGGGTGCTGCCTTATGTGCTGACGGCCTTCCCGGCACTCGGCCTGCTGGGTCTGCTGGGCGGCATCGCGTTGCACCGGTCGCGGCAGGCGGTCAATGCGCAGGAGGCGCTGCGCCGCGCCAACGAGGCGCTGGAGGGCCGCATCGCCGAGCGCACCCGCCATCTCGATCAGGCGCTTGCCGACAAGGAAGTGCTGCTGCGCGACATTCACCACCGGGTGAAGAACAACCTGCAGGTCATTCTCAGCCTGTTGGAGTTGCAGGCGCAACGGTCGCCTGAACTGGAAGCGCCGTTCAGCGAAGCCCTGACCCGCATCAACACGATGGGGCTGATCCACGAGCAGATCTACCGGTCGACCGGCATATCGGCGGTCCGGCTCGACAATTTCGTCGAGGCGCTGGCCGGGCACCTCAACAGCTTCCACAGCCGCCCCGGCCGGACCATCGTCATCAGGCACCGGGTCGAGCCCGTCAGCCTCGACCTGAACCGTGTGGTGCCCTTCGCCCTGATCCTGAACGAGGTGGTGTCGAACGCCTACAAGCATGCCTTCACGGGCCGCGGCTCCGGCACCATCGATATCGCGGTGACGGCGGCAGACGGATCGCTGCACCTGACCATCGAGGACGACGGCACCGGCGCGCCGGAACCGGGGGATGCCGCCCCGCCCGGACGGCGGTCGATGGGCATGGATCTGATCCGGGCCTTCACCCGGCAAATCCACGGCGAATATCATTTCGCCAGGGGCGCGGGCACGCGGTTCGATCTGGTCTTCCCGCAGGAGGCGGACCCCGCCTAACGCTTGCAGCGTTTGGCCTGATTGGGTTTGTCGGAATTGGGCTTGTCGGAATTGGGCTTGGGGGGAAGCGGCTTGTCATGGCCGGCGGCGACACCGTTGATGGGGTCGTCCGATTTCGGCAGCTTCTCGGCTATGCCGTAGGCCAGCTCGCGCCGCCGCAGCTCCGCCAGGATTTCGTCGGGGGCGACATCCAGGTCGGCCAGCAGCACCACCAGATTGTACAGCAGGTCCGCTGCTTCCATCACCAGCGCGCCGCGGTCGCCGCGCATCGCCTCGATTGCCACCTCGATCGCCTCCTCTCCCACCTTGCGCGCCATGCGGGCGCGGCCTTGGGCCAGCAGCTTTCCGGTGCGGGAGGTCTCGGGAATGGCGGACGGTTCGCGCCGCATCGATTGGACGGCGTCGTAGAGACTGCGGAGCGGATCGGGGCCGATATACTGAACCATCCCCCTGAAGTCGTTTTTTCCGGCAGCGCTGTCAAGATGTTGGTTGGTCGGCCGAACATCCGGCGGACGCGGCGGGAGCAGTCCGGATGGCGTCACCATGATTTTATAGTTAGCGATACTGATTGATTTGCATAAAGACGATTTGCCGAAGGAAACCTCTGTATAGCTGTAATTTTTGCAGCATCCAGCAATGCAAAGGCAGCGTATTTGGCATTGGGTATACCAGTATATAGTCTCCTCAACAGCCCGATGGAGACGACAATGACCACCACCACTTTCCAGCCTGGCACCGAACACCACACTTCGACCGATGCCCTGCACGCCGTCGCCGAATTCCCGGTGGCCTGGTTCGAAGCCACCCCGGCCTATCTGGTCCTGCGTCCGGTCGGCGCCTTCCTGCGTGAATGGGTTGCCGCCACCCCGGCCGGTTACCTGCTCGGCCTGCTGAAGCGCTGATACCCGCCACCCCTTCCGACATTTCCAGCCGACGGAGACGATCATGAGCATCCTCAGCCTTCATCATGGCGATCATGGCATCCATGGCGACACCCAGTCCCAGCATCCGGTCCGCGATTTCGCCGCCGACTGGTTCGAAGCCACCCCCGCGGCAATCCTGCTGCGTCCGATCGCCGCGTTCCTGACCGAATGGGCCATGGCCACCCCGGTGGCGATCCTGGTCCGGTCTCTGCACCGCTGATTGCGGAACAAAAGCAAAAAAAGTCTTGAGGGTTTGAAAGGCGACCGCGGTACGGCCCGACCATACGGGTTGCCGCGGCCTTTTCTTTTTCAGGGTTCGTTCAGGGTACGCTTCCCTACCGGCGCGCTCAGGCGCCGCCGCGGACATCCTCGACCAGCATTTCCAGCCGTGACAGGTCGCGCACCACCAGCGCGTCGGAACGGCGTTCCAGCATCCCGTCGCGGGTCAGATCGCTCAGCACGCGGGCGACGGTTTCACGCGTGGTGCTGACGCGGGCGGCGATGTCGGAATGGACGGGAATCGGCGCGATGATCGCCGACGCACCCTGGCGCGAACCACGCTTGGCGAGGCGCAGCAGTTCGGCATGGACGCGGTTGTTGGCGCCCAGCGTCGACAGTTCCATGATGCGGTCGGTGGCGCCGCGCAGCTTGTCGCACAGCCGCAGCATCGTCGCCATCGCCAGGTCAGGATGGGCGGTCACCAGCGCCTGGAAAGGCTTGGCCGGCAGGAAGGCGACCAAGGCGCCCTCCCCCAGCGCCACCACCGACGCGGACCGCGGACGGCCGTCCAGCGCCGACATCTCCCCCACCAGTTCCCCCGCCTCGATGTCGTTGAAGCTGATTTCGCGTCCACCGGCCGAATGGCTGAGCACCCGCACCCGCCCTTCGACCACGAAAGCGACGTCGCGGGTGTCGGCCCAATGGTCGATCAACTGCTCGTCGGGAGCGAAGCGGCGCCAGCGGCATTGGCGCGCCACCGCGGCGCGCTGGTCGGCGGACAGCGGGCGAAGCAGCTCGATGCGGTCCAGGCCGGCGGCGGATGCCTCGGCCAGCCCATCGGCCGGGCTGTCGGGTTTTGTCATTCTGGTTTCGTCATGTCGGTCTTTGGCACGGAAGATTCCGGCTTCGCCCCGGACTGTATGTTGCCCCGAAGGATAGCGTGACCTGCGCAAAGGTGGAAGGCGCTGTGACTATTGGCCGGTGTCAACCCTCCGTTAACGCCGAGCGCGCAGAAGGGGGTGACGCCTCGCCGAATTTCCCATTGGCCAGTCCCATCGTTGCCCGGAGCGCCGACCATGCCGATCCTGTTCCCCGTGCCCACCGCCCGCCGCATCGACCGGCAACGGCTGCTGTCGGTCGCCCTGATCCCCTTGGCGGCAGCCATCGCCATGGCGAGCACGGTGGCCGCCACCGGCTTCACCGCCAGCCCGCTGGGCGAGGCGAACAGCACGCTGGGCTTTCTGCTGGATTTCGTGAAGTTCTGCTATCTCGCCGTCGCCATGGCGCACCTGTCGGGCGCCATCGCCGACCACACCTGCGGCAGCCTCGCCGCCGGCCTGTCGATGGACGAATACGACGCACCGGAACCGGTCTCGAAGGACGAGTTCTGGCGCGCCTTCCCCAACCATGTCGACGGCGCCGCCATCGCCGGCGCCGTCACGCTGCTGTCGGTGATCGCGAGCTCGCTGGTCGGCTGAGGCTTTTCCCAATTCCCGCTTCCCCTTACGCGGCAGTTGAGAGCGGACCGCGCTTGCCCCACTATGGCGCGGATGGACGATGGGCGGATGGGCAGGCGTGAGCGGAGATCAGACTGAACCGAAGGCCGAGTTGAAGGCCGACCCGAAAGCCCAAGGCAAGCCCCAGGCGAAAGGCCATACGGGGGAGCCGGCGCGGCACCGCCGCGAGGGCATCGGGTTGATGGGGCGCCTGCGGGCCTATTTCCTGGCCGGCATCCTGGTGACGGCCCCCATCGCCATCACCGTCTATATCGCCTGGTGGTTCGTTTCGCTGATCGACGGCTATATCCGGCCGTTGATCCCCAGCGTCTACAATCCGGAAAACTACCTGCCCTTCTCGATCCCCGGCATCGGCGTTCTGGTGGTCATCATCGCCGTCACCCTGATCGGCGCCTTCGCCGCCGGCTATGTCGGCCGGCTGGTGCTGGGCGTGGGCGAAGGGGTGGTCGGGCGCATGCCGGTCGTCCGCTCCGTCTATGGCGGGGTGAAGCAGATCTTCGAGACGGTGCTGGCCAAGAAGTCGAACGCCTTTCGCGAGGTGGTGGCGATCCAGTATCCGCGCCCCGGCGTGTGGTCGCTGGGCTTCATCACCGGCAGCGCCCACCCCGAGGTGCAGGTGAAGCTGGCCGACGAAGCCGACGACATCGTCAACGTCTTCATCCCCTGTGCGCCCCCCACCGCCGGCTATCTGGCGATGGTGCCGCGGCGCGACGTGACCGTGCTGAACATGACCGTCGAGGATGGGCTGAAGCTGGTGATGTCCGGCGGCATCGTCGTCCCGCCCGACCGCCGCCCCACCCTGGTGGAAACGCCGGCCGATCCGGATGACGAGGATCGCGACGGCGATCAGCCCGACCGCAAGGTCTTGGCCGCCGCATCCCGTTCGAAAAGGTAAAGCAGGGTCCGCAGCGCCTGCCCGCGCGGGCTGGCGAGGTCGGGGTCGCGCTCCACCACCAGCCGGGCATCGTCGCGCGCCACCGCCAGCAGGTCGCCATGCACCGCGAGGTCGGCCATCCGGAAGCCCGGCAGGCCCGACTGGCGGGTGCCCAGAACCTCGCCGGCACCGCGAAGGCGCAAATCCTCCTCCGCGATGACGAAGCCGTCCTCGGTGTCGCGCAGCGTCTTCAGCCGCGCCCGCGCCGTCTCCGTCAGGTTCGACTCGAACATCAGCAGGCAGCTCGACGGTTTCTCCCCACGGCCGACCCGGCCGCGCAGCTGGTGAAGCTGGGCGAGGCCGAAGCGTTCGGCATGCTCGATCACCATCACCGTCGCTTCCGGCACGTTCACGCCGACCTCGATCACCGTGGTGGCGACCAGCACGTCGAGGCTGCCTTCGGCGAAGGCAGCCATCACCGCATCCTTGTCGGGCCCGCGCATCTTGCCATGGACCAGCCCGACGCGGTCGCCGAAGGTGGCACGCAGAAAGGCATGGCGCTCGGTCGCGGCAGCGAGGTCGCTCTGCTCCGATTCGTCGACCAGCGGGCAAACCCAATAGACGCGTGCGCCCTCCGTGACCTTGCGCTGGATGCCGTTGACGACCTCCTCCAGCCGGTCGAGGGCGATGGTGACGGTCTGCACCGGCTTGCGGCCCGCCGGCTTTTCGGTCAGGCGCGACACGTCCATGTCGCCATAGGCGGTCAGGGTCAGCGTGCGCGGGATCGGCGTCGCGGTCATCACCAGCACATCGACCGCCCGCCCCTTGGCCGACAGTTGCAGGCGCTGGTGGACGCCGAAGCGGTGCTGCTCGTCGATCACCGCCAGCGCCAGATCCTTGAAGGCGACATCCTCCTGGAACAGGGCATGGGTGCCGACCAGCAGCGGCAGCTCGCCGGACGCCAGCCGGTCGAGCACCGCCTGGCGCGCCTTGCCCTTGTCGCGCCCGGTCAGCAGACCGATCTCGACACCGGCCGCCCTGCACAGCGGCGCCAGACTTTCGGCATGCTGGCGGGCGAGGATTTCCGTGGGCGCCATGAGGGCGGCCTGAGCGCCGGTCTCCACCGCGTTCAGCATCGCCATCAGCGCGACCACGGTTTTGCCGCTGCCGACATCGCCCTGGAGAAGCCGCAGCATCCGCCGTTCGGCAGCCATGTCGGCATAGATCTCCTCCAGCGATCCAGCCTGCGAGCCGGTCAGGGAGAAGGGCAGGGCCGCCAGCGCGGCGCGGCGCAGGCTGCCGTCGCCCTGGGTCGCCCGCCCGGCCAGCCGGCGCTGGCTGGCGCGCACCAGCATCAGAGCCAGCTGGTTCGCCAGCAGCTCGTCATAGGCGAGGCGGCAGCGGATGGGCGCGGTGGCGGCGAGGTCGCCCTCGTCCTCCGGCGTGTGGGCACGCTTCAGCGCCTCGGCCCAGGTCGGCCATTGGCGGCGGGACAGCCAAGCCGGGTCCTGCCATTCATCGAGCGGCGGGACATCGTTCAGTGCAGCGCGCACCGCCTTGCGCAGCGTCTTGGCCGGCAGGCCGGCGGTCATCGGATAGACCGGCTCGACCAGTTCCAGATCTTCCTTGGCGTCGACCGGAACGACGGCGTCGGGATGGGTGATCTGGGCGGTGTCGTTGAACCACTCCACCTTGCCGGAAATCACCATGGTGGTACCGGCCGGGATCTGCTTCGACAGCCAATCGCCGCGGATATGGAAATAGACCAGCTCCAGCACGCCGGTCTCGTCGGTGCAGCGGATCTTGTAGGGATGGCGCGGATTCACCGGCGGCGCGTGCGAGTCGATGCGCACGGTCAGGGTGGCGATTCGCCCATGCGGCGCCTGAGCGATCTTCGGCGAGAAGCGGCGGTCGACCACGCCGCAGGGCAGATGCCACAGCAGATCGACCACATGGGCGCCGGCCAGCTTCTCCACCAGCTTGCCCAGCCGGGGGCCGAGGCCGGGAAGTGCCGTGACCGGTTTGAACAGCGGAAACAGGATGGCGGGACGCACGGGCGGGTCGCTACCGGGAAAGCCTTCGACGGCCACCAGAAAGCCGGGTGGACCTTCCTGCGTCAAGGCTGCTGAACGGCATCGAGGAAAAGGCGGGAAAAAGAAGGAACGGCGGAGCGCACCCAAGGCCAGGGGGCCTATGGTGGGGGGCAACGTCGGCCTGGAAATTGGCTTGGACGCGCTCCGCCGATAGGTACCGTCCGGAGGCAAACGGGAGAACCGGACGGTCGGGTCCGATGGCAGGGAACCATCGGGAAGAGACACCAGATAAGAAGACGCTCAACTGTGACGGGCCGGTGTTTCAGGGGGGCTGGCCCGACCGCGTCACAAGAAGGACATTAGCCCGTCCGCCCTGTCCCCAACCTGACTCAACCATGAATTTCCCTTCATGAACCGGCCGGGCCCCGAACGGGTGCATCAGGCCGGCGCATCGGCCTCCCGCCGCTGGGCCAGCGCGGCGAGGCGATAGAGTTCGTCGCCGTCCAGGATGATGACGATGCGGCCGTCGTTCAGCAGGGAGACGCCGCCGACGCCGGGCACCTCGGCAAGGCCGGGATGGCTTTCGCGGACGAACAGATCACCGCGACGCAGGAGCTTGTCGATCTCCAGCCCGATCCGGCGGCTCCCCTGGCGCAGCACGACGACGAGGCGCTGGCCGGGACCGGACGGCGGCCATTCCCCCTCGGCGGGAAATCCCAGCGCATCGGCGAGGCGGACCACCGGCAGCACCCGCTTGCGGCGCATGACGGTCCAGCAGCCGGAGACGCGGTGGAAATCGTCGGCGGTGAAGCCGCAGACCTCCTCGACGAAGCGGTCGGGGATCGCCAGCACCTGATCGTCGACCTGGACCAGCAGCGTGCGCAGGATCGCCGCCGACAGCGGCAGGTCGATGGCGAAGGCGGTGCCCGCCCCTTCCCGCGTGCGGATGGCGATGCTGCCGCCCAACCGGGTGATGGCGGTGCGCACCACATCCATGCCGACGCCGCGGCCGGACGTTTCGGTCACCGTGTCGGCGGTGGAGAAACCGGGGGCGAAGATGAACTCCCGCACCGCATCGGGCGACAGGTGCAGGCTGTCCTCCTCACCGATCAGTCCCTGGCGCACCGCCTTGGCGCGTACCGCCTCCGTCGCGATGCCGCGGCCATCGTCGACGATCTCGACCACGACGCGGCTGTTGCGCTGGATGGCGCGCAGGGAAAGCGTGGCCTGGGCCGGCTTGCCTGCCGCCTCACGGTCGGCGGCAGGCTCGATGCCATGGTCGATGGCGTTGCGCACCATGTGCATCAGCGGGTCGTAGAGCATCTCCACCATGCTCTTGTCGATGCGGACCTCGCCGCCCTCGGTGGCGAAGCGGACCGACTTGCCCTGCCCCCGCGCCAGTTCGCGCACGACGCGGGGAAACTGGTTGAACAGGGATTCGATGGGAACGACGCGCAGGTCCAGCGCCGCCTCACGCAGCCGGTCGACGGAGCGGCTGAGCTGGGTGTCGAGATCGAGCAGGTCGCGACGGTGATGCTCGACCGCCTCGCGCAGGGCACGCAGGTCGGGGTCGCCGGCACCCAACCGCTCGGTCAAGCCGGCAAGTGCCGACTCCAGCCGCAAATCGTTGGCGGTGGCGTTGAGGTCGCCGGACAGCAGGACCATGCCGTCGATGCGGGCCATGAAGCGGTCGATCACCTCGCCGGGCACGCGCAGCACGCCCCCCGCGGCGGTCACCGCCGGGCGGGCGGATGGGGCGGCAGGCGGCGGCGGGGCGGCGGCCGTCACCGGCGCACCGGCGGACTGCACCGCAGGCAGGGACGGCGCGTCGGCAGGGACCGGCACGTCAGGTGTGACCGGCTCTCCGCCATCCTCGTCCGGATCGGACGCCGCGCAGGCGCGGATGCGCAGGAAGCCGCCGCCGGGATCGATGCCGGCCAGGGCATCCGCCAGGGCCGGAAGCTCCTGCGGGGAGGCGATCAGCACACGCAGCCACGTCTTGCCATCGATGAACTCCGGCCAGTTGGTGATGGCGCGCACCTTGCTGCCCATCCACTGGACGAAGCCGGACGCGACCTCCGGCGAGGTTTCCAGAAAGGCGGTGACCTCAAAGAGCCGCATCTCCGGATCGGCGATGGCGGCGCGCAGATCGGCGGTGCTGTCGGGCGACAGGAAGCGCAGCAGGCCGGGATCGAGCCCAAGGGCCGCCAGATCGTCGGCGGTCAGCGGACGGCGCGCCTCGCCCGCCTCCCGCTCGGCCGAAACGGCATCGACGAAGGCGCGCAGGCGGCGTTCCAGCGCGGCCACCCCGTCGGCGTCCAGATCCTCGGCCGAATCGCGCGCAGCCCGCGCCGCCAGATCGGCGAGCATGGTGCGGGCGTCGGCCAGCAGGACCGGCCAGCCGTCGTGGTTGGCGGCAGGGTTGGCGGCTGGGCCAGTGGGGGCTGCACGGCGCATCACATCGGCCAGGACCCGCAGCAGGGCGGAACCGCGCGGCAGCCGGACGATGTCCAGCGTCGCCGCCATGCGGTCGAGCAGCCCGGCAAGCTCGGCGGCAACAGACGCATCGGCCAGCGCCGCCGGATCGGCCAGCAACGCATCGGCGCGGGCACCGCCCTGGGCAAGGATCTGGGCGTTGTGGTCGGCCAGCAGGGTCGCCAGGATCGCCGCGCCGGCATCCTTACCGGTCAGCCGCCCGATGCGGGCGCTGGCGGTGGCGACGGCCTGAAGCTCGCGCAGGATGGCGTCGGCATCACGGGCGGCCAGCGCCTCGCGGAACCGGCGCAGCGTGTCGGCGAAGGGCAGGAAGTTCAGCCGTTCGCAGGCCAATTCCAGCCGGTCGGCGGTGTCGTCGACGCTGCGGAGTCCCTCCGCGTCCAGGGTGTCGAGATCGAGCGCGCGTGTCAGCGTCGCCATCCCGTCATGCAGCAACCCGACGAACAGGCCGAGCATCCGCTCGTTCTCGTGCAGACGTACCAGCGGGGGCGGCGGCGGGGCGGCGGCGGGCTTGGCGGCCGGTCCCTCTCCGCCCAGCGCGTCGAGCCGCGCCAGCAGGTCGGCCGGCGCCTGCCCGTCGCGGCGGTCGCGCATGCCGGCCTCGGCAAGTCCGCGCAGCGCGTCCAGAGCCTCCAGCAGCGGGGCGGCGACCTCCTCCGTCAGCGCCAGCGTGCCGCTGCGCACACGGCCGAGGATGGTTTCCGCCCGGTGCGCCACCGCCTCCATCGCGAAGAGGTCCATGGCGCGGGCGGCCCCCTTCAGCGAATGGAAGGAGCGGAACAGGGCGGCGATCCGCTCCGCCTCCGGCCCATCGCCGGGGCCGGCTGACAGCAGCTTTTCCAGCAGGTCGAAATGTTCGCCGGCCTCGACGCCGAACTGTCGCCACAGGGTCTCGATCAGTTCGCTGGTCATGGATCACCGCTCATCGATCACCGCTCTGGAAAGGAGGCGCCGAACCGGAGACTCAGGGCTTCGCGGGCGGGGGCAAGCCGGCGGCGCGGCGGATGGCGGCGACGATGTCGTGACCCTTCTTGTGGGCAAGGTCGAGACTCATGGTGCCGGACGGCTTGGCGATGATCTCCACCGCCCCCAGGGCGCGGGCCTCGTTCGCTTCGGGCGAGCCGACCTGCGCGACGGAGGAGATGATGATGACCTTGGCGCGCGACATCAGCGACAGATGCTCCATCACCTCCAGCCCCGACATCTCCGGCATCTCGATGTCGAGCAGGACGATGTCGGGCTTCAGGCTCTTGACCATCTCCAGAGCCACCTTGCCGTTTTCGGCCGCGCCGACGAGGGACAGCTCGTCGTCGGCGCGCACGATGTCGCCGATGATGGTGCGCATCAGCACCGAGTCATCGACCAGCAGGATCGTCGGCTTCGCCATGAGTAAAAGCTTCCTATGTTTGCAGCGCCTGTCGGCTTCCGGGGTCTGCCTGACTGTCAGGAGAGTGTGAAGAGAGCGTTCAGCTTGCGGGCGATTGACGTAACCGGCAACACCTCCGTGGCGATACCGGCACGGATTGCCGCCCTGGGCATGCCGTCGACCGCGCAGGTCGCCGGATCCTGGACCAGAACGGGAAAGCGGCGTTCCGCGAAGGCCGCCGCCCCGCTGCTGCCGTCATCGCCCATGCCGGTCAGGACGACGGCGACCGGCGACTCCGCCGCTTCCGCGGCGCTGCGGAAGAGCCGGTCGGCCGAGGGGTGGTAGATGGCGCCGGCCGGGTCGGCGGCATGCAGGATGAAGCGGCCGGAAGTGCCGCGGCGCACCGTCCAGTCGCCGCCGCCGCGCAGGATGGTGACGGCCGTGGGGTCGAGCGTCTCGCCGTCGGCCCCCTCCGCCACCGGCCGGCCGAGCGAACGGGCGAGCGACGCGGCGAAACCGGCGGTGAAGCTGGCCGGCATATGCTGCGCCACCACCAGCGGACAGGGCAGCGGCCCAAGCGCGCCCAGCAGTTCCGCCAGCGCCACCGGCCCGCCGGTGGACACGCCGACGACGACGAGGTCGGGGCGGTGTCCGCGGACGGATGGGCGGAGAGGCGGAGGCGGTTCGGGTGCAGGGTCGGCTACGGGAGCCGGAACGGAATCGGCGGCCCGCTCCCCCGTCAGGGCCATGCGCCAGCGGCCCCAATGCCGGACCTTCTCGGTCAGCTGGCGTTCGATGGACGCCATGTCGAAGGTGATGAAGGAGCTGTTCTTGCAGACGAAATCCACCGCCCCGGTTTCCAGCGCCCGGATGGTGGCGGCCGCCCCCTCCGACGTTTCGTTGGAAACCATGATGCAGGGCGGTCCCTTTTCCGCGGCGATGGCCTGAACCGATTCGATCCCGTCCATGACCGGCATGTTCAGGTCCATCGCCACGACATGCGGCTTCAGCTTCCGCGACAGGCGCAGAGCCTCCGCACCGTTGCGCGCCTCGCCGACGATCTCGATGTCGGGCGCCGGCTCCAGCATCTTGCGGAGCGCGATGCGGACGAAGTTGCTGTCGTCCACCACCAGCAGGCGGATGCGCGGGTCGGTCATGGCGCTGCGGCCTCGCTCCGGGCGTCTCCGATGGGCAGCACCCGGGTGCCGGCAGCCGCGGCGGCGGTCAGGCCCTCGGGCCGCAGAACCGGGATCAGGGCATTGTCCAGGCGGATCACCGCGGCGGTCAGGCGGTCGGACAGCGGGTCGACATCCTCGCTGTCGATCTTGCGGATGCGTTGGATCTCGTCGGCGATCACCGCCACGGTCCCGCCGTCGATCTCCACCAGGATGGCGATGCCGGGCGTGGCGGGAGCGGCGCCGACCGGCGCCCGCGCCAGCAGGCGGCGCAGATCGAGAACCGGGAGGATGCGGCCGTCGACATCGGTCAGCCCGTCGAAGCTTTCGGCCCCCTGCGGCAGGCGCAGCCGGTCGGAGACCTCCACCACGCGGCGGACCTTCTCGAACTCCAGCGCATAGATGCGGGCCTCCACCACCAGGGTGAGGAAGCGGCGGTAGAAACGGCGCGGCAGGCGGCTTTCCGCCAGATCGTCATCGGGATCGCCGCCCTCGGGCACGAAACGGCCGATGTCGTCGAGTCGATCGCCAAGCATGCGCGCCACGCTCCTCACGTCGAGCCAGAGTCCATCATAGTCCACGATCCGGGCCGCCGCCCCGGCCTCCCCCGCGCGCAGACGGTCCAGCGGCACGCGCACCACGCCCCGCACCCCATCCACCCGTACGCCCACCGGCCCCCGGCGCGTCCGCAGGACGACGGCGTAGCCGCCGGGCCGATCCCCGACACCGACACCGGCACCGAGCGGATCGGTGACCAGGATCGACCGCTTCTGCACCCGCGCCACGCCGCGCACCAGCGCCGGCGCATGGGGCAGCGGACGCAGGTCGCCGACGGGGAAGACCAGCAGCAGATCGGCCATCTCCAGCGCATGGGGTTGGCCGGCGACCTCCACCATCAGCAGGCGGATGGTGGCACGCTCGCGCGACGGGTCAGGAGGCTCGGCGGCACCGCCGGACAGCGCATCGGCATCCGCCAGCCCCGGAATGGCGAGTGCCCCGCCGCGCCCCATCTGCATCAGGTCGGGGTCGAGCAGCCGCAGGGACCGGTCGCCATGGCGCAGCCGGCCGGCCACCGGTGTTCCGCCATCCTCCGGCTCCGCCGCGCACAGCCCTACCCGATCTGCCGTCAGCGTACCGCCGATGCGGCCGGCGCGGAGTGCCAGCACACCGGTCCCGGCGCGCAGCACGATCAGCAGCCTGCCGCGCCGTCCGCCGCCCCAGGCCAGCCGCAGCGACGGATAGCCGGTGACGTCCAGCACGGGCAGGATGCGGCCGGCGACATTCGCCAGCCCCTCCACCTGCGGTGGGGCGAAGGGAAGCCGGGTGATGCCGGTCGGCTCCGCCACTTCCTCCACCCGATCCGCGGCGACGGCGAAGGGCGTACCGGCGATGTCGAAGGTGAGATAGCCGCAGGTCGTCATGCCGCCGCCCCTCCCCGCCGGTAAGCGAGCGCGCGGTCGCCGCGATGGCGTTCGAAGGTTTGCCCCCGACAGCAATCGTCCGGCAGCCGGTCGGTGGTGCCGAGCACCAGCCAGCCGCCCGGCGCCACCGCCGCGGTCAGCAGGGAGAGCGCCCGCTCGCGGCTGTCGTCGTCGAAATAGATCATGACGTTGCGGCAGGACACGAGATCGAAGCCACCGGGCGGCACCCCATCCGGCAGGGCCGCGTCCATCAGATTGTGGCGGGCGAAGCGCACCACCCGCCGGGCATCGCCATGGACCCGCCGGTGCAGCGGTGCCTCCGCCCCCAGCGGCACGAACCAGTTCCCGTAATCTGCCGGCATTTCGCGGAAAGGACCCAGCCCTTCGCCGCCATAGCAGGCGTTGGCGGCCTGCCGCACGGCGATGCGGCTGAGGTCCGTGCCGAGGACCTCGACAGTCCAGTCGGTTTCCAGCCCCTGGGCGGTGCGGCGTGCGTGCCCGGCGTCGGCCAGCGCCTCCAGCGTCACGATGGCGAGACCGTAGGCCTCCTCCCCGGTGGCGCAGCCGGCGCTCCACAGCCGCAGGGTCCGGGTCGCGGCGCGTTCGGCGATCAGACGCGGCAGCAGATGGCCGCGCAGATAGGCGTGATGCGGCAGGTCGCGGAAGAAATAGGTTTCATGGATCGTCAGATTCTCGATCAGGCTCAGCCAGTCCGGGCTGTCGGCCGGCGCCCCTTCGATCTGCGCCACCCATTCCTCCAGCACAGCCAGCGGCATCGCCGCCAGGATGCGCACCAGCTTGCGCTCCAGCGGGCGGTCGTGGCGGATCCCCGCCTTGCGCCGGACATCCTCCAGCAGCCGCCGCACCAGATCGTGCAGCGGACCATCCGATCCGGACGCAGGAGGAACGGCGCCGCCGATCACGGCGCCCGGAAGCGTTCGGCCAGCCGCCGGGTGTCGTCGGCCAGCCGGGACAGGTGGACCATTGTCGCGGTGATCTCCTCCGACGCGGCGGCGTTCTTGGAGGCGACGGTGCGGATGTTGCCGACGTTCGATTCGATCTCGACGATATGGTCCTGCTGGTGGGCCATGGCCGCGGCGACCGACTGGACCATGCGGTCGATCTGGGTGACCCGCTCGGCGATGCCGTCCATCATCTGCACCACCTCCGCCGTGGCGGCCATCCCATCCTCCGCCAATGCTGCGGCGGCCTCGACGATCTCCGCGATCTGGCGGGCGCTTTCGACGGCGTTATCGGCGAGCTTGCCGACCTCCTCGGCCACCACCTCGAAGCCCTTGCCCTGCTCGCCGGCGCGGGCGGCCTCGATGGAGGCGTTGACCGACAGGATGTTGGTCTTCACAGCGATCTGGGTGATCGCCTCGGTGATGCGGCCGATGCGGCGGCTGTTGTCGCCGATGGTCTGGGAAACACGCACCAGCCGCGCCATCTCCGCCTTGCCGCGGTCGGCGAATCCGGCGGTGACACGCACCATGTCGGAAGCGGCGCGGGTGCTGTCGGTGACGTCGGCGATGGCCCGGACGGAGCGGCCGACTGCATTCACCACCCGGTCGAGATCCTCGGTCTGGATGGCGGCGCCGTCGGCGACCTGCGACACCGCGGTGCTGGCCTGCCCAGCGGCGACGGCGACCTGGGCGGCCTGCTGGCCGATGTTCCGGAAGGAGGCACGGGCCTCCTCCACCAGCGCCGCCATCTCGCCATAGCGGCCGGGGAGAGGCGTTGCGACCGGTGCGTCGCCGCCGGCCTCATGCGTCAGGCAGCGGAGGGTCGCATGGAGACTGTCCTGGGTCCGGGCGACACGGGCGAGCGCCGCGGCAATGCCTCCGGCCTCGTCGCCGCGGACAGACAGCGCGGATGCATCGTCCGACATCCTGGGGTCCGGCATCCCGGTGTCCAGCGTTCCGGCGGCGAGGCGGTCCGCAGCAGCCTCCAGCCGCGTCATCGCGTCCGATAGATCGAGCGCCAGGACACAGTCGATCAGCAGCGCCAGGGCAAGCGCGCCGCCTGTGGCGAGCCAGACGGTCTGCTGCGCGGCATCCGGAAACGCTTGGGGAAGCAGCAGGGGAACGAGCGCTGCCGCCGCGGGCAGAAGAACGGCGAGTCCGAAACGGGGAAGGATCCGCAAGCTGGCCGGAAGGGACATCGCAGTACAGGCTCCTCACGAACGACCAGCGGCATCCCGCGACATCCCGCGGAGACCGCACGCCACCCTTATGACTTGCCGGATGCACCCCAACCGAAGCAAGGTGAATCCGGCAGATGGACTGGGATGCCGCAGGTCACGCGGGGCTTCCGCCGTCCGCCCATCGCTCAACCCGGCGCCGCTCTCGGGGCGGCCTTGATCGGACCTCCACCGGCATGTCCATCGCCACCCGCATCGCCCTGGGCTTCGCCGCCGTCCTGCTGCTGACGCTCGCCGTCGCCGTCGTCGGCTGGAGCGGGCTGAACACCTACGCCTCGCGGGTGGAGATCGCCGCCCAGACCGCCCGTCTGGACACGCTGCTGTACAGCGCCCGGCAGGAGGAGTCGCGCTACCTGCTGGACGTCGACCCGTCCGCCAGCCGGCGGGTGCGGCAGCTGACCGACCAGTTGAGGACGGATGCGGAGGCGCTGCTGGCCCTGCCCGATCATGCCGTGCCCCCGGAGGCGTTGCGCGAGGCGCTGGAGAAGCTGGCAGCCTACCGCAAGTCCTTCGACGAGGTGGTCGGGCTGGAGGTCGACCGTTTCGCCAGCCTGGCGAAACTGCGCAAGCAGACCGCCGCCCTGCTGGTGATCGCCCAGACGCTGACGCACGAGCAGTCGGCGCGCTATGCCGACGCGCTGGCGCGGGTGAAAGCCGATCCCGGCGACCGTGCGGCGG
Organism: Azospirillum sp. 11R-A; assembly: GCF_049472615.1. Classification (NCBI taxonomy): domain Bacteria; kingdom Pseudomonadati; phylum Pseudomonadota; class Alphaproteobacteria; order Rhodospirillales; family Azospirillaceae; genus Azospirillum; species Azospirillum sp. 11R-A. Next base: position 65,621 of record NZ_JBCEBL010000005.1, read on the forward strand.
TGACGGCGCTGGAATCCTCGGCGCTGCTGGTCTCCATCGCCGGGCGGCTGATCCAGGACACCCGCGGCGCGCTGCTGGACGTACAGCAGTTCCTGATCGACCATGGCGGTTCCGGCCGCAACTCCCTCAGCGCCAGCATCGACCGGCTGCTGACGGTCGTCGGTGATGTCCGCAAGGCGGCCAACGACGGGGAAGCGCTGCGCGAGTCGGAGAAGCTGACCGCCTCCATCATGGGAGTCGAGACGGAGTTCCTGCTGGTGGCCGACATCGTCGCCCGGCGCAACGCCGCGCGGGACGCCATGCGCGACGCCGCCAGGATCGTCAACGATCAGGTGACACAGCTGGTGGCGGCCCAGACGGCCGAGCGCGAGGCCGGACGGTCGCGTGCGGTCATGCTGTTGTGGAGCGGCGCGCTCGGCGCGCTGGCCGCCGGCACGATCCTGTCCATCCTGATCGCCCGCAGCCTGACCGGCCCCATCGCCGCCACCACCGCGGCGGTCCAGCGCCTGTCGGACGGCGATCTGACGGTGGCGGTGCCCAACACCGGCCGGCAGGACGAGCTGGGCTCCATCGGCCGTGCCGTCGCCACCGTCATCCAGGTGCTGCACGGACTGCATGGCGAAATGCACAGGCTGTCCGGCAAGCCGGTGGACTCGCTTGAGGCAGTCGGGACGCAGCAGGCTCCGGACTTCCATGGGGCCTATGGCGAGATGGTGGCCCTGCTGCAGGAAACCGGCACGGCCTTCCGCACCATCGGTGAGCAGGCGACCCAGGTCGCCGTCGCCGCCGGGCAGGCCAGCACCGCCATCGCCCATGTGTCGGACGGCGCATCGGAACAGACCGACGATCTGGATCAGGTGGCGACGGCGGTCGGGCAATCGGCCCGCGCCATCGTCCATGTCACCGACAGCACACGCGATGCGTCCGACATGGTGAAGGACGCCGCCGACTTCGCCGACGGTGGACGGCAGGACATGGCGCGGCTGCTGCGCGTCTCACAGACCATCGCCGACAACAGCCGCCGCATCGGCCGCATCACCGAGGCGATCACCCAGATCGCGGTGAAGACCAACATTCTGTCGGTCAACGCCTCCATCGAGGCCGCCCGCGCCGGCGAGCAGGGCAAGGGCTTCGAGGTGGTGGCCGAGGAGGTCGGCAAACTCGCCGACAACGCCGTCGAAAGCGCCCGCCAGATCGCCGAGATCATCGAAGCGGCCGCCGCGCTGGCCGAAGAGGGCAAGGCCGTTACCGAACAGGCGCGACGCCGGATGGACGGTCTGGCCGAGCGGGTCGACCGCATCGACGGCGCTTTCCAGTCGGTCGCGGTCGCCATGGAGGAACAGCAGGCCTCCGTCCGCGAGATCGAGCGGTCGGTCGAGAGCGTGCGCACCGTCGCCTCCAAAAATGCCGCCGCGTCGGAGGAGATCGCCGCGACGATGGTGCATCTCTCCCGCCTCGCCGATGAAACGCGCCGTCAGGTGTCGCGCTTCCAAGCCGGCTGAAGCTTGGCCTTTGCCAAAGTTCCGAACAGCAAGCGAGCCCCGGAAGCGTTCCCGGTGCTGCATGCTTCCGCACAGAACCGCCAGTCGCATTCTCTGAAGTGGTAATTCTTAATCCCAGCCGGGATTACATAGCATTTAAAGTTCTTTTAACCCTATTCCACGCCTAATCGGCTTGCGGGAACGCTCGATCCCGAGAAGACGCTCTACTGAACATTAGACCCACACGACACCAAGGGAGTTCCCCATGCCCGCACAGAAGGTCGCCGATGAAGTCCGCTTGGCCAGCCGCATCCACGCGCGCCTGCTGGACGCCTTCATCGATTTGACGGAGCGGGAACTGGCCGGGCTGGCTCCGGGCTTCGCCGAGGAAAGCCTTACGGAGGCGCTGGACGCTCTGCGCGCCGCCCGCAAGTCCTACGGCACGACCGCCGGGGTGATGGTCATTTCCAACCTGCAACTGCCGCAGGCTTCGAACGCCGCCTGACCCCGGACGCCATCCTGCGACCGGTCGGGCCGCGACAGATCAGGCGGTAACCGCCTTGCGGATCCGCGGCTTGCGCGCCTTCGGGGGCTCGGCAGGCGCGGCTTCCGCTTCGGCGAGCTTTACCACACTACGCGGCCTGGCATTGGTGGTCTTGCGCGGAGCCTTCACCACGGCGATGACCCGCGCATGATCGGGCGGCGCATGATCGGGAACGACAACCGCTTCGGCCAGGACCTCGCGTTCAGCCTGGCCCCAATGGTCGGCATCGCGGCCATGGGGACAGCCCTCTTCCAGCCAGATCGCATAGGCGCGATCACGGATGCGCTGTTCGACATCCACGCTCATTACATCTCCCTGAGGAATGGTGGTCAGTTTCGCTGCGATGCAAAGACTGCCGAATTCCTAAAATACGCGCAACCACGCGGATCGTTATCGGCCGTCACTCCGATGACGTTTCGCCATGCTCCGGCTGTCGGCCTTGCTGGACCTCGCGCCATTTGGTGACGTTGCGGTTGTGGTCCGCCAGCGACTTGGCGAAGACATGGCCGCCGGTGCCGTCGGCGACGAAATACAGGAACTCGTGCCGTTCGGGCTTCATCACCGCCTGGATCGAGGCCTTGCCCGGATTGGCGATGGGCCCCGGCGGCAGGCCGGTGGCGACATAGGTGTTGTAAGGCGACTCGAACTTCCAGTCGTTGCGGGTCAGGGCCCGCCCCAACTCGCCGCTGCCATCGGTCAGCGCATAGATCACCGTCGGATCGGACTGCAGCTTCATGCCGGCTTCCAGCCGGTTGACAAAAACCCCCGCCACCCGCGGCCGTTCCGCCGCGATGCCGGTCTCCTTCTCGACGATGGAAGCGAGAGTCAACGCCTGCTGCGGCGTTTCGAACGGCAAATTCTGGTCGCGGTTCTTCCATGCCTCGGCAAGCGCCTGGGTCATCGCCGTCTGCATCCGCTCGATCAGAGCGGCGCGACTGTCGCCATAGGCGAAGTGGTAGGTCTCCGGCAGAAGGGAGCCTTCCTTCGGCGGCTTGGGCAGATCGCCGGTCAATCCGGTTTCCCGTGCGAGCAGTGCGACCACCTGGGCGGAGGTCAGCCCTTCCGGCACGGTGAAGCGACGCACGACGGTGCGGCCCTGGCGCATCTGCTCCAGGACGCCTTCGATGCTGATTCCCGCGGGGAACTGGTATTCGCCGGCCTTCAAGTCACGGAAGGTGCCGGACAGCTTGGCCGCGGCGGCGAACACCAGCGGCGAACCGATCACGCCGGAGTCGCCCAGCGTGATCGCGATGGCCTCCAACCCGCTGCCGCGCGGGATGACGACCGTTTCGGATTGCTCCAACGGTCCAGGGGCTGAATAGCGCTGGAAGCCCCAGACGCCGATTCCGCCCGCCACACCGACAGCGAGGACCAGCGTCCCCGCAAAAATCCGGAGACCCCAGCCCATCGCTCACCTCTTGAAGACTGCAGACCGCAACGCGGGTGCGGCGCTTCGTTTACGCAAATTCCTTGAACACCAGCGAGGCATTGGTGCCGCCGAATCCGAAGGAGTTCGACAGCGCGGCGCGCACGCGGCGCTCCTGCGCCACCTTCGGCACCAGATTGACACCCAGGCAGCTCTCGGACGGATTTTCGAGATTCAGCGTGGGCGGCACGATGCCGTGGTTGATCGCCTTGATCGAGTAGATCGCCTCGACCGCACCGGCAGCCCCCAGCAGGTGGCCGATGGCCGACTTGGTGGAGGACATTGCCAGATTGTCCATGGCGTCGCCGAACAGGCGCTTCACCGCCCCCAGCTCGATCTCGTCGCCGAGCGGCGTCGAGGTGCCATGGGCGTTGACGTAATCGATATCGGACGGGTTCATCCCGGCGCGCTTCAACGCGGCCTTCATGGCGCGGAAACCGCCATTGCCGTCTTCCGCCGGAGCGGAGATGTGGTGCGCGTCGCCGGACATGCCGTAACCGACGACTTCGGCATAGATGGTGGCGCCGCGCTTCTTGGCGTGCTCCAGTTCCTCCAGTACGACGACACCAGCACCCTCGCCGATGACGAAGCCGTCACGGTCCTTGTCATAGGGGCGCGACGCCTTATCGGGCGTGTCGTTGAAGCTGGTGGACAGCGCGCGCATGGCGGCGAAGCCGCCGACGCCAAGACGGCTGACCGCCGCCTCCGTACCGCCGGCGACCATGATGTCGGCATCGTCCCACATGATCAGACGGGCAGCGTCGCCGATGGCGTGCGCGCCGGTCGAGCAGGCGGTGACGACCGCATGGTTGGGGCCCTTGAAGCCGTGCTGAATCGAAATATGGCCGGAGGCCAGATTGATCAGGCAGGCCGGGATGAAGAAGGGCGACAGGCGGCGCGGACCCTTTTCGTGCAGGGTGACGGCGCCGTCGGCGATGCCCGGAAGGCCACCGATGCCCGAACCGACCATGACGCCGGTCCGCTCACGCTCTTCATCGGTCTGGGGAACCCAACCCGAATCCTTGATTGCTTCATGCGCCGCAGCGATGGCGAAGATGATGAAGTCATCCATCTTCCGCTGGTCCTTCGGCGGAATGAAGGTGTCGGCGTTGAACTCGCCCTCACCGTTTCCGCGCGGGACCTGCCCAGCGACTTTGGAGGCCAGGTCCGAAGCGTCGAACCCCGTGATGCCGCGGATTCCCGACGTTGCGGAAATCAGCCGCTCCCAGTTCAGCGTGTGGCCGACGCCGAGCGGCGTGACCATACCGAGTCCGGTGACGACGACACGTCTCATGAGGCTGTTCCTTGACCTTTCCTCGAATAAACTGTCGACGATCTGGTCGTCGACGGCCAGGCCCCGCGCTGCTGGTGTTGCAAATGCGGTTTGCCTGGCCCTCGGGGGCTCAATGCCCGCGGCCCGATCAGGCGGCGGCGTTGGCCTTGATGAAGTCGATGGCGTCCTTCACCGACAGGATCTTCTCCGCGGCGTCGTCCGGGATCTCGACACCGAACTCTTCCTCGAAGGCCATGACCAGCTCGACGGTGTCGAGGCTGTCAGCGCCCAGATCGTCGATGAAGGAGGCGTTCTCCACCACCTTCGACTCCTCGACACCCAGGTGGTCCACAACGATCTTCTTCACGCGCTCGGCGATGTCGCTCATCTTTTAAGACCTTCCAATCCTTGAAACCGCTCGGGATAATCCGGTCGGAGCAACACGCGAAGAACGTGCCGTCCTGCCGCGAAAAGCCCCGTCCGATAACACATTTCAGCAGCCTTGACCAGCACCCGCGAGCGAGCCTGGTTGGCGCCGTTCTTCACACGTGGCGATGCCGCCCCGTCCGATCCTCATCAGATCATAGCCATGCCGCCGTTGATATGCAGCGTCTGGCCGGTGACGTAGGCGGCCTCCTCGCTCGCGAGGTACACGACCCCAGCGGCGATCTCGTCCGACTGGCCCATGCGGCCGGCCGGGATAGACGGGAGCAGCTTTTGCTTCTGCTCCTCGTTCAGCGCGTCGGTCATGGCCGTGGCGATGAAGCCCGGCGCGACGCAATTGACGGTGATGCTGCGCGAACCCAGTTCGGCCGCCAGCGATTTCGACATGCCGATCAGGCCGGCCTTGGAGGCGGCGTAGTTCGCCTGCCCCGCGTTGCCGGTGACGCCGACGATCGACGTGATGTTGATGATGCGGCCCCAGCGGCGCTTCATCATGCCGCGCATGGCGGCCCGCGACAGGCGGAAGGCGGCCGTCAGGTTCACGTCGATGACCGACTGCCAGTCCTCGTCCTTCAGGCGCATGGCGATCTGGTCGCGGGTCAGGCCGGCATTGTTGACGAGAATGTCGATCTTGCCCAGCGCCGCCTCGGCGTCCTTGAACAGCTGTTCGGTGGCGGCGGCCTCCGACAGGTTCCCGGGCACGACGAAGGCACGCTCGCCCAGCTCGGCGGCCAGGGCCTCCAGCGGGGCGACGCGGGTGCCGGACAGCGCAACGGCAGCGCCCTGAGCGTGCAGAGCACGGGCGATCGACGCGCCGATGCCGCCGGACGCGCCGGTGACGAGGGCCGACTTGCCGGTCAGGTCAAACATGGATGGCCTCATGACGCTGATTTATCAGAGTGCTGATACAATCACAGGGTTTTCAGGAACGACTCGACATCGGCCGGGGTACCGACCGACACCGCCGCCATATCCTTGTCGATGCGCTTGGTCAGCCCGGCGAGCACCTTGCCCGACCCGACCTCGACCAGCCGTTCGACGCCCTGCTCCTTCATATAGAGCACGCATTCGCGCCAGCGGACCATGCCGGTCACCTGCTCGACCAGTAGGCGACGGATGGCATTGGGATCGGACACCGCCGAGGCGGTGACGTTGGCAACCACCGGAACCACCGGCGCGGAAATCGTGACGTTCGCCAGAGCCTCCGCCATCGCATCGGCGGCCGGCTGCATCAGCGAGCAATGGAAAGGAGCGGACACCGGCAGACGCACGGAGCGCTTCAGACCGCGTTCCGCCGCCAGCGCGATGGCACGGTCGATGGCATCGGCACTGCCGGAGATCACCACCTGCCCGACCGAATTGTCGTTGGCGATGCTGCACACTTCGCCTTGGGCCGCGTCGGCGGCGATCGACTGCGCCTGGTCCAGATCGGCACCCAGCAGGGCCGCCATGGCGCCCTTGCCGACCGGAACGGCCTTCTGCATCGCCTGCCCGCGCAGCTTCAGCAGGCGCGCGGTGTCGCCCAGCGAGAAGGCACCGGCAGCGCACAGCGCCGAATACTCGCCCAGCGAATGGCCGGCGACGAAGGTGGCATGCTTGGACAGATCGACACCGCCCTCGCTCGCCAACACCCGCATCACCGCAACGCTGACCGCCATCAGGGCGGGCTGGGCATTTTCGGTCAGGGTCAGATCGGCCTCGGGACCCTCGACCATCAGGCGAGACAGCCGCTGGTTCAGCGCGTCGTCCACCTCTTCAAAGGTGTGACGAGCGACTTCGAACGCCTCGGCGAGTTCGCGACCCATGCCGACGGCCTGGCTGCCCTGCCCCGGAAAGACGAACGCCCTGGTCATGCTTCGGTGAAACCCTGGATGAATGCGCCCCGCCCCTGCGGCGGCACCATGGATTGGGCGACAGTCATACCCTCACTTTTGAGCAAGTCAAGCGACGCGCGATGACCAAAGCGACAATGGTGCGATAAAACGCCACGTATTGATGCAGAAAGCCCACGAAAAACCGCCATTCCGAAGGGGTTGTTCGTGGGCTCGCACAGAGGTGCCGCTCACCGGGTCTTGCACCGTTTGCCGCAGTGCAAATCAAAGGCCTGCGGTCATGCCTTGCCCATCAGCGCCACCCTGGTCCATGGCCGGAACTGCGCCAGCATCTCCAGCACCATCGGGCCGATCAGCCCGGAAAGCAGAGCCCCCCAGAAAATCACGCCGTCCGGGGCATCCACATGGTGCAGCACCACCCGCGTGCCGGCGGCGAACAGGGCATGATGCAGGTAGATCGCATAGGAGGAGGCGCCGACGGTCCGGAAAATCCGGCTCGACGGCATGGTATGCAGCAGGGTCACCGCTCCGCCCATGCCGCACAGCAGGGCAACGCTGCTGTTCCAGCCGAAATGGGGCAGATACCCCCACAGCGATGCCTGATGAAGCGCGACACCGAGGGCAAGTGCAGCACCGGCCGCCGCCTGCATCGTCTGCCGCGGGACCATCGCCCGGAAACGGGTGACGCCCACCCCGAACAGGAAGTGCGGCAACAGGAAGCAGGCCTCGTTGATCGAGAAGATATTCGATTCGACATGGACCGTCAGGCAGGCCGCCACCGCTGCGGCCATTGCCAGCACGAATCCTCCCGGTCTGTCCATGGCGTGGAGCGCATCGAGCAGCGCCACGACGGAGAAGATCAGGAAAAGCGCCTGCAAATACCAGAAATGGGCATAGGGATAGACGTAAATCCGCCACATCGACTCGGGGACGAAACTTCCGTTCGCGCCCGGCGCATGTGTCTGCAGGAAATAGAAGATGGCGGACACCACCAGGAACGGGAAGCCCAGGCGACGAAGCTTCTTGACGAAGAAGGTCTTCAGCCGGTCGTTCCGGGCCGGGTTCAGGGCATAGACCAAGCCTGAGATGAAGGTGAAGAGCGGCATACGGATCAGCTCGAAGCTGTCGGTGGCGTAGCGGTAGATCGACCCCTCCGCCACCTGCATTCCGGATCCGGGAATGCCGACCACGTGATAGGCGACCAGCAGGATGCAGGCCAACCCTCTCAGTTCCACGACATGGTACGGCAACATGTTCTTGCGCATGGCTACTCCAGGCACCGGGCTGTCATGCCGCCGGCGGAGCATGCGTGGGCGATTCGACGCATAGCTCCGCCAGGAACGGCAGTCGCAACATGGCGCCTGGGGCGGTGTATTGCACTTCGGTCAAATGCGCCGGACCGTATCCCGCGCGATATCCACCCTTGCCCCACCCCTACCCAGCCCATTCCCGGGAAGCGCAGCGGTGTTCATCCCGGCAGCACTCCCGTTCATCCGGACAACACCCTATGGTCGGCATAGATTTTCCAAAAGGTGGGGAGGTTTTCCACTTGCCACCACCGCCGGCCTGTGCATACTGCGCCGCTTCATAACTCCTTGCCGTCGGTCCGCCGACGGCTAGGCCCGGGCGGCTGATCCGATCCATGAGGGATGGGGCGCAGCGCCGGACCATGAACAGCCATGGGGAGTGCAATGGCACTTTACGAGTGCGTGCTGATCGCGCGCCAGGACATTTCGGCCGCCCAGGCCGAGCAGCTCTCTGAGCAGTTCGCCCAGATCGTTCGCGACAACGGCGGCACGATCGCCAAGAGCGAATACTGGGGTCTGAAGACCCTCACCTACAAGATCAAGAAGAACCGCAAGGGTCACTACACCCTCTTCAACATCGACGCGCCGGCCGCCGCCGTCGCCGAGATGGAGCGGAACATGAGCATCAGCGAAGACGTGCTGCGCTTCATGACCGTGCGTGTCGACGAGCTCGACGCCAACCCGTCGGCGATGATGCAGAGCCGCAACGAGCGTGGTGAGCGCGGCGAGCGTGGCGATCGTGGTCCGCGTCGCTTCGACGACCGTGGCCCGCGTCCGCCGCGTCGCCAGGAAAACGTTGCCGCCGCCGAAGGGGAGTCCGCGTAAATGTCCGACAAGCAGACCACGGGCGCTCCGGCCCGCACCGGCGGCGCTCGCCGCCCGTTCTTCCGTCGCCGCAAGACCTGCCCGTTCTCGGGCGCGAACGCTCCGGCGATCGACTACAAGGACGTCAAGCTGCTGTCCCGCTTCATCTCCGAGCGCGGGAAGATCGTCCCGAGCCGCATCACCGCGGTCTCGACGAAGAAGCAGCGCGAACTGGCCCGCGCCATCAAGCGCGCCCGTTTCCTGGCCCTTCTCCCCTACGTGGTGAAGTAAGCCCGGCAACGGCCGAACTGTTTCGGTGAAGGTTCTTCAAGGGGTTTCCATGGCCTTGGGTCCGGCCGTTCCGCTGGTGGTCGCCGTCGGCGGCGGTCTGGCGAGCGCGTTCTTCTACCTGTCGGTCACGTTCGGTGGGATGGGTGCGCTGATCCTGGGCTATCTGGCCCCCCTGCCCCTGTTCCTGACGGGACTGTGGCTGGGGGCTCCGGTGGTGGCGCTGGCCGGTCTGGCCGGTGCCGCCGCGGTGCTGCTGGGCACCTCCGGCAGCATGCTGGTGGCGCTGTCCTACCTGGTGACCGGGGCTGCCCCGGCGATCCTGGTGGTGCGGCAGTCGCTGCTGGCGCGCTCGCGGGAAGATGGATCCCTTGAATGGTATCCGCCCGGCCGGGTCCTGATGGGCCTGACCGGGATGGGCGTGGCGGCGCTGCTCGCCGCGGTGATCCTGACGCTCGGAGAGCCCGGTGGGCTCGAAGGGCTGATGCGGCAGACCCTGGCCCGAGTCGTCGAGCCGGCGTTCCGCTCGCAGGGCCAGCCGGCCCCGGATCCCGAGGCATTTTGGGTGGCGGCCGTCCTGCCGGGACTGGTTGCGGTCTCATGGCTTGTCATGACGATCGTCAACGCGGTGCTGGCGCAGGGGGCGCTGATGCGGTTCGGCCGCAACCGGCGCCCTGCCATGCGTCTGGCCGAGCTGGAGCTGCCGGGCTGGTTGGCGCCGCTGTTCGCGGTGTCGGTCGCTGCGGCATCGGCCGTACCGGGAACCGTCGGGTTCCTGGCGGTCAATCTGGCCCTGATCCTGGCAATCCCGTTCGCCTTCGCCGGGCTTTCGGTGGTTCATGTATTCGCCAGCAGCAAATCGGCGCGAACGCTGATCCTGGTTGGCTTCTACATGATGCTGTTTCTCTTCGGGTGGCCGATCCTGCTTTTGGTCGGCCTGGGCATGATCGAGCAATGGATCGGGCTGCGCCGCCGGTTTTCCCCCGCGGCCCCCGGTCAGGAGGACGAGTGATGGAAGTTATTCTGCTGGAGCGGGTCGAGAAGCTCGGCCAGATGGGCCAGGTCGTCAATGTGCGTCCCGGCTTCGCCCGCAACTATCTGCTGCCGCAGCGGAAGGCCATGCGCGCCACCAAGGCGAACCTGGCTGTCTTCGACAAGCAGAAGGCCCACCTTGAGGCCGTGAACCTGGAGCGCCGCAAGGACGCCGAGCAGGTTGCGACCAAGATGGACAAGGTGACGGTCGTCGTGATCCGTCAGGCCGCCGAGACCGGCGTCCTGTACGGCTCCGTGACCACCCGCGACGTCTCCGACGCGCTGACCGCCGCCGGCTATAAGACCGACCGCAAGCAGGTCCAGATCGACACCCCGATCAAGACCCTGGGTCTGTTCAAGCTGCGCGTCGTCCTGCACCCGGAAGTGTCGATCACGGTCACGGTCAACGTCGCCCGTTCGGCTGAAGAGGCCGAACTGCAGGCCCAGCGCGGTGGCATGATCACCGCCGCCGACCTGCGCGACGACGACGACGAGGAAGAGACCTTCGTCGAAGAGAGCGCGACCGAGGAAGAGGAGGGCTGATAGCCCTTCTGCCGTGGCAGCCCCGAAGACGCCTTCGGGGTTCTCGCGGCATCGTCGCACCGCTCGTCCGGAAACCGCCCGCCCCACCTGGGGCCGGGCGGTTTTCCGCATTCAGAGCACGGCGGAGCGGCGGCGCACATAACTCTGCGCATAGGGCGGCAATGCCCAATTGGGTAGCAGTTCTGACCGATTGACGAATTGTCGCACCCCGCCTTGCGCGCGATGCTTGGACGGCACCGCGGAAGGAGTTCGGCATGCTGTTGGTTCGCCTGCTTGCCGCCGCCAAGGGCGACGGAACCCTCAATCTTGTTACGGCCGATGGAAAGCATCATCGGATCGGATCCGGTCCTCCACATCTGACCCTTCGCCTCCATGACCGCAGGGTCGAGCGCGACCTGCTGATCAATCCCCGCCTGCGTTTTGGCGAAGCCTATATGGACGGCCGTTTTTCGATTGAGGGCGGCACCATCTACGACCTGCTGGCGATGCTGATGAGCGGCGCCGAGGTTCAGGGTGCGCTGGGCCGGGCGTTGGAATCGCTGTCGCCATTGCTGCGTCATGTGCAGCAATACAACCCGATGCAGCGGTCACGGCAGAATGTGGAACACCACTACAACCTGTCACGCCAGTTCTATCAACTCTTCCTCGACCGGGACATGCAGTATTCCTGCGCCTATTTCCCGGAGCCGGGGATATCGCTGGACGAGGCGCAGGAGGCCAAGAAGCGGCACATCGCGGCCAAGCTTCTGATCGTGCCGGGCATGCGGGTGCTCGACATCGGCTGCGGCTGGGGCGGCATGGCGCTCTATCTGGCGCGGCACACCGGGGCACGGGTGACCGGCATCACCCTGTCGTCCGAACAGCTGGCGGTCGCCCGCCAGCGGGCGGAGGAGGCGGGGCTGGCCGACCGGGTCGCCTTCGAGCTGCGCGACTATCGCGAATTCGCCGCCGCCCACCGGGGGGCCTTCGACCGCATCGTCTCGGTCGGCATGTTCGAGCATGTCGGCGTGCCGCATTACCGCGATTACTTCGCGGCGGTACGCGAGATGCTGAACGACGATGGCGTGGCCCTGATCCACGCCATCGGCCGGCTCGACGGGCCGGCAAGCACCAACCCCTGGATCCGCAAATACATCTTCCCCGGCGGCTATTCCCCTGCCCTGTCGGAGGTGCTGCCGGTCATCGAGCGGTCCGGCCTGTTCGCCACCGACCTGGAGGTGTTGCGCCTGCATTACGCCGAAACGCTGCGTCACTGGCGTGCCCGCTTCCTCGACCGCTGGGATGAGGCCAAAGCCCTGTACGACGAGCGGTTCTGCCGCATGTGGGAATTCTATCTGGCCGGTGCCGAACTGGCCTTCCGGCTGCAGGGGCACATGGTGTTCCAGGTCCAGGTCGCACGCTCGCTGGGGGCAGTGCCCTTGACCCGCGACTACATGCTGAATGCGGAACGTGACCTTGCCGGCACGGAGGCCAGCCATCCGGTGGAACGGCGACCCTCACGCACGCCGGAGTCGGCGACCTGACCGTTCCAGGCACCGGATTTGCGGCCCCAACGCGGCATTCCGTCGTCAAAGGGCGACAATCCGGCCAACCGGTAATACCAATTGACCATCATGGCCGGGCGCAGGGCCGTGTTGCAAGCGGAATCGTGCGACATCGACGCCTGAGCCACCGCCGCGCCTTCCTTTCCGTCACGGGGCGATGCTATATAACCGCGATTGATTTCCGCCCGGGGTACCGGGGAGCCACCCATGCGGCATGCTCCCCGGCAACAAGCGCCCGCTGGACGACGCGCCCGGCTCCCAAGGAATGACAACGCCCTTACCCGTTCGGGGAGATCTCGCACCCATGACCAAGATCAAGGTAGCCAATCCGGTCGTCGAACTCGACGGCGACGAGATGACGCGCATCATCTGGCAGTTCATCAAAGACAAGCTGATCCTGCCCTACCTCGACATCGACCTGAAGTACTACGACCTCGGCATCGAGAACCGCGACAAGACCGACGACAAGGTCACCGTCGAGTCCGCGAACGCCATAAAGCAGTATGGCGTCGGCGTGAAGTGCGCGACCATCACCCCGGACGAAGCTCGGGTGAAGGAGTTCAACCTCAAGAAGATGTGGAAGTCGCCGAACGGTACCATCCGCAACATCCTGGGCGGCACCGTCTTCCGCGAGCCGATCGTCTGCGAAAACGTTCCGCGCTACGTTCCGGGCTGGACCAAGCCGATCATCATCGGCCGTCACGCCTTCGGCGACCAGTACAAGGCCACCGACTTCGTCGTCCCCGGTCCGGGCAAGATGACGATCAAGTGGGAAGCGGCCGACGGCAGCCAGAAGATCGAGCACGAGGTGTTCGACTACCCCAGCGCCGGCGTGGCGATGGGCATGTACAACCTCGACGACTCGATCGAGGGCTTCGCCCACTCCAGCCTGATGTACGGCCTTGAGCGCGGCTACTCGGTCTACCTGTCGACGAAGAACACGATCCTGAAGGCCTATGACGGCCGCTTCAAGGACATCTTCCAGAAGATCTTCGACGAGACCTACGCCGACCAGTTCAAGGCCAAGGGCCTGGTCTACGAACACCGCCTGATCGACGACATGGTCGCCTCGGCCCTGAAGTGGGAAGGCGGCTTCGTGTGGGCTTGTAAGAACTACGACGGCGACGTCGAGTCGGACGTCGTTGCGCAGGGCTTCGGCTCGCTGGGCCTGATGACCTCGGTCCTGGTCACGCCGGACGGCAAGACCGTCGAGGCCGAGGCCGCCCATGGCACGGTGACCCGCCACTACCGCGAGCACCAGAAGGGCAAGGAAACCTCGACCAACCCGATCGCCTCGATCTATGCCTGGACCCAGGGTCTGGCCTATCGCGGCAAGTTCGACGACACCCCGGACGTGATCAAGTTCGCCCAGACGCTGGAGCGCGTCTGCGTCGAGACCGTCGAGTCCGGCTTCATGACCAAGGATCTCGCCATCCTGATCGGCCCGCAGCAGCCGTGGCTGACCACGAAGCAGTTCCTGGACAAGCTGTCGGACAACCTGGAAAAGAAGATGGCCGCCTGGTCGTAAGGCCGGCGTCGTCTTCAGTCGGCGCTTTCTTCACGAGGGTGCGACGCCGCGTCCGGGTCAAACCGGACCGCGGCTCGGCTAGGGTTCGAGCGGGGAGTTTCGGCTCCCCGCTTTTTTCTTGTCCGAATTTGAAAAGGAACGAACCCGATGTCCAACGATCTGTTCCGCGTCGCCGTCATCGGTGCCGGCGAAACCGGAACGCCGCTGCTGCGCAAGCTGCTGGCCGCTCCCTTCGTCGAACTGCTGGGTGTGGCGGATCTCGATCCGGAGGCGCCGGGCATGCGCCTTGCCGAACACCGGGGCGTGAAGACCACCACCAACTTCCATGATCTGGCGGAGCTGGGCGATGGTCTGGATGTGCTGATCGATGTCACCGGCGTGCCAGCGGTGCGGGAATCGCTGCGCAAGGCGATGCAGGAGACCGGCAACCACCACACCGTGATCGTCCATGAGATGGTGGTGCAGCTGATGCTGTCGCTGTTGAACGGCGAGCTGGTGCGGTTGAAGCACGACACCCAGGATTACTGAGGCACGCTGTTGCGACGGGGGCGGCATTTGCAGCCTCTCCGAATTGGCTCATGATGGAGTGTGAGGGCGTCTGCGACGGCGCCCGTCCATGTCAGGAGCGGCGATTGATGGAACTCGGCATTCTGGTCATCGCGGCGTTCGTGCTGGTCGTCATTCTGGCGATCACGAGCGTCCGCACGGTCCCCCAGGGCTTCAACTTCATCGTCGAGCGGCTGGGTCGCTATCAGGAGACTCTGCATCCCGGCTTCAACGTGATCTTTCCAGTCATCAGCTCGATCCGGGCCAAAGTGGACATGCGCGAGACGGTGGTGGACGTGCCGTCGCAGAGCGTCATCACCAAGGACAATGCCGCGGTGACGGCAGACGGGGTGCTGTACTTCCAGGTGCTGGACCCGATGAAGGCGACCTACGAGGTCAACGACCTGCAGCGGGCGATCCAAACGCTGGCGATGACCACCACCCGGACGGTGATGGGCTCGATGGACCTCGACGAATTGCTGAGCCAGCGCGAGGCGATCAACGCCAACCTGCTGCGTGCGGTGGATGAGGCGACCGCCTCCTGGGGTGTGCGGGTGACCCGCATCGAGTTGCGCGACATCACCCCGCCCGACGACATCGTCCAGGCGATGGGCCGGCAGTTGAAGGCCGAACGCCTTCGCCGTGCCCAGATTCTGGAGGCGGACGCCGAGAAGGAAAGCCAGATCCGCATCGCCCAGGGCAAGCTGGAAGCCGCCAAGCTGGAGGCAGAAGCGCGCGAACGGCTGGCGGAGGCCGAAGCCAAGGCGACGCGGCTGGTGTCGGAAGCGGTGGCGCAGGGTTCGAACCAAGCGCTGGGTTACTTCCTCGGTCAGAAATACATGGAGGCGCTGAAGGCCTTCGCCGCCTCTCCCAACCAGAAGACGATGATCCTGCCGGTGGAACTGGCCGGCGTGGCGGGTGCCCTGTCGGGTCTGGGCGAGTTGCTGCGCGACGCGACCCCGCCGAGACCACCGGAGCCTCCCGCCGCCGCCAAGCGCAATCCCTGGTCGGTGCCGCCGACCGCATCCGCTGCGGATGGGGAGTGACGGATGTCGCCTCTGCTTTGGGGAGCGTTGGGCGCCGTGCTGATCGCGGCCGAACTGGTGATCCCCGGCCTGTTCCTGATCTGGTTCGGCGGGGCGGCGATGCTGACCGGATTGGTCACCGCGCTCTGGCATGACTGGGGGCTGGTCAACGAGGCCGGATTCTTCACCGTCGCCGCCGGGGCTGCCGTTGCCGTCGCGATGGTCCATGCGCGCCGCCGCAATGCGTCGTCGGAAAGCGATGCTGCCCGGATCAACGACCGCGCCGGTCAGTTGGTCGGCCGCGCGGTGACACTGAACGAGCCGATCGTCAACGGTCAGGGCCGGCTGTTCGTCGGCGACACGCTGTGGTCGGTCGAGGGACCGGATCGGCCGGCTGGGGCGGCGATGCTGGTCACCGGCCATAAGGGGATGGTTTTGGTGCTGCGCGATGCGGCGGAGGTCCGATAGAGCCCCTCCCCGCGCACACAGCCGGCCCACAAATCACCCAACAAAAAAGCCCGTCTCTCCCCCGAGAGCGGGCTTTTTTGTTGGGTATCTTGCCGAACTGTCAGGCGGCGCCGACGTTGCGGTCTTCCTCACGCTTCTTGCTGCCCGACGCCGGCTGATAGGCCAGGGCGGCGTGCTCCGCGCAATAGGGCATGCCCGCCAGGGCGGTCTTGCCGCAGAAGTGGAAATCCTGGTGCTTGGGGTCGCCGACCGGCCATTTGCACATCCGCTCGGTCAGAGCCAGGATGGTCGCGCCGCGCGTCGGCTTCTTCTTGATGGGCGACGGCCGGCCCGACAAGCCCAGGCGATGGGCCTTGCCGATGACCGCGTTGCGGGTGATGTCTCCCAGAATGTCGGCGATCTCGCTCGCGCTCAAACCCTGGGACCAGAGATCCTTGAGCTGTTGAATCCGCTCGTCCGTCCAACTCATCCCCGAGTACTCCCGATCCGGTGTCCGGTTATGCTGTGGCAAACAGGTCACGGTCTAGTGCCGTTTTCCATAAGCCGCAACATTTTGTGCCAGCCGGTGAGGAAGCTACCAGATGACGGCCGCGGACGATAGGGGGGCGCGGCAACATTCCTGTTGATAAGTCCGTGGCTAGACTCACGAATTCAGCGCGCCATAGACCTCCTCGGCGACGCCGGATAGGGTATCCCGATCGGTCTCTCCGGCGACGGCCAGCGCCAACCCATTGTCCTGCCAATACAAAGCGCGGACGCCGCCATCCTGGGCAAACCGGAACGCTGAACCGGAGGTGTTGGGAGAGGGGCGGATATACAACGTGATGCGACGCCCGGCCGCATCCTCGTACATGTACATTGCAACAGGTCCAGCGGAATCGGCCAAAAGCCGGCCGCCGATCAGCTGGTACCCCCCTCGTGTGACTTTTGGGCAACGCATATTCTTGCCCAGCCGCTTGGACAGCCAGTTGACCAGATGCGCCTCCTCATCGACGCCGATCTCGACCGGATGGCGGACCTCGACGGAGAAGACGCGGTGGGCGGCAACGGCATCGGCGATGAAGGCGGCGGTCGGCGGCTCGGTCCGCACGCCGATGCGGTCGCGCATCAGCCAGCCGCTGGCGCCGCCGGCGACGAACACCAGAAGGGAGGCGGCAATCGCCGTTCCCCACCAGACAGCACGGCCACGGGCAGGAAGCGGCTTTTCGGAATGGTCGCGGGCGGTAAAGGGTGGGGTCAGGCGGTCGGGCAGAGGCTGGTCGATCAGCGGACCGAAGCTCTGCCCAAGCAGGGAGCGCTGGGCACGGTAGCGTTCGAAGCGCTGGGCGACCTCGGGATTGTCGGCGAGGTGGCGTTCGACAGCGGCCTGCCGTTCCTCCGGCAATTCGCCATCCAGCCAGGCATGCAGTTCGGCTTCGGTCACGGGATTGCTGAAGCCGCTCATCACTTGATCCTCCTGACGACCTGCTGGGTTCCACCGTCCAGCAGGACCCTCAATTTTTCGCGCGCCCTGGCCAACCGCGACATCACCGTCCCGATCGGCAACTCCAAGACCTCCGCCACCTCGCGGTAGGACAGCCCCTCCATTCCCGTCAGCAGCAGGATGGTGCGGTGTTCGTCGGTCAGCTGGGCGAAGGCGCGGACAAAGTCGCGCACCGCCCCGCGGTCGGCCGGCGGGGCGCTCAGCGCCAGATCGTCGGCCAGTTCCTCCACCGGCACCTCCGCCCCGCGCCGCCGCCGGCCGCGCTGGCTGGAGATGTGCAGGTTGTGCAGGATCGTCATCAGCCAGCCGCCGAGCTTCGACGGGTCCCGCAGCGCATGCCGGTTGGCCAGCGCCTTCTCCACGCAGTCCTGCACCAGATCGTCGGCGTCCGGCCGGTTGCCCACCAAAGCGGTGGCATAGCGCCGGAGCCGCGGCACATGCGAGGCGATGGCGCGGTCGTCGATGTCGGGCGGGCTCATGTCGGGTCCGGAGATGGCGTCGTCGTCAGTCATGACGCCCTGCCCTGCCGCTTTATTCCCACTCCGCCCATCGCATCACTGGCCCGGCGACGAGAAGCCGGCCTTGCCGTCGAAATTGCTGAGATTCTCGGTCTGGGTGAAGTCGATCCCGGCCGCGGCCAGCCGGCCCAGCAGCTCGACGATGGCGCCATGCTGCACCGGACCGTGTTGAGACAGGAAGCGGCAGCGCCAATGGTCGGTGCAGAAGACATCGGCATTGCCGTCCGGCCAGACCCGCTGCGAGCGGTTGGAGATGCTGGTCAGCTTCAGCGCATCGGTCGACAGCGGCAGCACCAGCTCCGCCAGATCGTCGGGCAGGCCGCCGGACCAATGCAGGAAGATGTCCACCCCGACCAGTTCCTTCAGCGCACGCACGCGCGGGGAAAGCCGGTTGATGCCGTCATAGGCCGGCCTTGCGGTGGAATAGCCAACCGGCGGCATGGTGACCGGGGTCTGGCCCAGCCGCTCCACCACCGCTTCGGCGAAGGCGGCGGTGCCGGCCCGGACCCGGCCCAGCCCGCGGGCATAGATGTCGGCGGTGTGGATGCCGTCCTCGATGGTCTTCAGCCACGCATTGTGGATGCGTGCGGCGATGTCGCCCTGGCCGATATGGACCAGCATCATCACGGCGGCCATCAGCAGGCCCGAGGGGTTGGCGATGCCCTGCCCGGCGATCATCGGGGCCGAGCCGTGGATCGCCTCGAACATGGCGCAGGTCTCGCCGATGTTGGCGGAACCGGCCAGCCCGACCGAGCCGGTCAGCTGGGCGGCGATATCGGAAACGATGTCGCCGTAGAGGTTCAGGGTGACGATGACGTCGAAGCGCTCCGGCTGGTCGGCCAGCCGGGCGGCGCCGATGTCGACGATCATGTGGTCGGCCTTGATCTCCGGATAGTCGGCGGCGATCTCGTAGAAGATCTTCAGGAACAGCCCGTCCGTCATCTTCATGACGTTGTCCTTGACGAAGGCCGTCACCTTTTGCCGGTGGTTGGAGCGGGCGAAGTCGAAGGCATAGCGGACGATGCGCTCCGACCCCGGGCGCGAGATCAGCTTGACCGACTGGATCACGTCGTCGGTCTGGCGATGCTCGATGCCGGCGTAGAGGTCCTCCTCGTTCTCGCGGATGATGACCACGTCCATGCGCGGGTGCCGGGTCCGCACATAGGGGTGGTAGGAGACGCAGGGGCGGACGTTAGCGAACAGGCCCAGCGTGGTGCGGGCGACGACGTTCAGCGACTTGTTGCCGTATCCCTGGGGCATGGTGATCGGCCCCTTGAGGAAGACCCGCGTGCGGCGGATCGATCCCCAGCCGGCGGCATCCAGCCCGCCGGGATGACCCCGCTTGTAGACGGCCTCGCCTGCCGGAACCTCTTCCACCTTCAGCCGCGCGCCGGCCGCATTCATCACATAAAGCACGGCATCCATGATCTCCGAGCCGATGCCGTCGCCGCGTGCGACCGTGACGGGGGTGATATCGCGCATGCACTCACTCCAAGGGGACGCGCGACCGTAGACGCAAACAGGGGCCTTTTTCAATGGTTGGAGGCAGCGACGGATCGCAGCATCGGGTATGGCGCACTCCCCGCTCCCGGCTTTGCGGAAGCGGGGAGTGCGCGCGTCCGGTCAGTGATGCGCCCCGGCGAGGCCGCCGCGGCCGTCGGGCACGCCGATGCTGACATTCTGCATCATGCCCTGGTCCTCATGGTCGAGGATGTGGCAGTGCAGCACATACTCGCCGATGAAGCGCTCGTAGCGGGTGCGGACCGTCACCTTATAGACGCCCTTCGGCGGCTCGGCGGAGGTCAGCGCGCTGCTGTTGTCGCTCTTCACCCAGATGGTGTCCTTCCACACGCCCTTCATGCCGGCATAGTCCGGATCGCCGGAACCGGGCTCGCTGACGTCGCGGCCGTCCGGACCGATGACCGAGACGATCTGGAACGGGTTGACGTGGATGTGGAAGGGATGGCTGACGAAGTAGGAGGCCAGCTCCCACTGCTGGGCAGTGCCCAGCACCACCGGCCGGTTGTCCACGTTCGGCCGGTAGGCGGCGGCTCCCTTCGGGCCATAGGTGCCGTCGGGATTCTCCACCACCTCGAAGCTGTCGGCAACCTGGAACAGCGCGTTGGTGCGCTTGCCCCCTTCCGGCGGCAGGTTGATGAAGAAGGTCAGCTCCTGCTTGGGCTGGTGCATCACCTCATGCTCGGTGATCGGCCGGTGGGCGGTGAACTTCGAGAAGCGCGGGCAATAGGGAGTATCGACCATCGTCTTGGCGAAGCAGCGGGCGGTCAGCCCGTCGATGACCTCCTTGGCGACCGACGGCGCGTATTTCGTCGCGTTGACCGACAGCCGGCGGATGGTCTCCTTCACCGGATCCTTGACCACACGGTCGCCCTTCACCCGGACGAAGCCGAGCACGCCGGTGGAGGTGGCGGTCTGGTCCGGGCTGGCGTTGGCGGCGGACGGCTTGTTGATGACGCAGTAGATGCCGGGTTCGGGGAAGTTGACCAGCAAATCGTCGCGGTAGCCCGGCTGCATCGGCACGCTGGTGCGCACCTGCCCTTCCTCCATGGTCAGGCCGTCGGAGGCCGCCAGGATGTAGGGCACCGGCTGCCCGACGCAGCGTTCCTTGGCGAAGCGGTCCTGGCCGGCGGCCGACAGCGTCTTCTCGCTCTGGAAGAAGCCGGTCGGGTCCAGCTTGCGGAACTCCACCGTGATGGGGGAGCGGACGCCGCCATGGATCAGGCGCCAGCGTTCCGGCTCGCCGGTCCTGGCGTTGGCGAACATCGGACGGACGCGGCCGTTGACGGTGGTGAAGCGCCCGGACTGCTCCCAGGTGCCCGGACCGAACTGGTCGTAGGACACGACCTCGCCCACCTCGCCCGGCGCGCAGCTCCAGTCGATGGAGCCGTCGGCGTTGGTCTTCAGCTTGCCGTCCTTGGTGCAGGCGTAGGGGATCTGCTCGAACAGCAGGACCCGGTCGGTCATCGCCACGCCCTTGGGGCTGGTCAGCAGGGTGTCGAGATCGCCGTTCGCCTCGCGCGTCGGCGGACGGTCGCCGCGGATGATCAGCGCGCCGGCCATGCCGCTGCCGACCTGGAGGGCGGTCGAGCCGTGGCGGTGCGGGTGATACCAGAAGGTGCCGGCCGGATGGTCGGCCGGGATGTTGTACTCATATTCGAAATCGACGCCCGGATTGAGCGAGATCAGCACATTGTCGCTGTTGCCGGTCGGGCTGACCCAGACGCCGTGGCTGTGCAGGTTGGTGCCGTTGAAGCAGTGCGGGGTGTTGATGTCGGCCGGCGCCTGGCTGGTGCAGTTCGGGTCGGCCGGCAGGTCGTTGTGCAGCTTGATGCGCACCGTGTCGCCCGGCGTCGCTTCGATGGTCGGCGCGACATAGGGATGGTTGGGGTCGACGTTGGTGCCGCGGTAGCTGCGCAGCCGCACCGCGTCGGGACGGCCCTGGGCGGGGTTGCGGATATAGCCGTCGGTGAAGGACACGAACAGGTCGTAATTGCGTGCCTGCCCGGTGTGCGGACGGGCGGTCGCCTGCGGCTGGCGCATCAGGAGAGAGCCGACGCGCGGCGATTCGGAATTGGTCAGCAGCGGCGGATTGCCGATGGCCTCGCCGGCCGGTTCGGCAGCGTCCTTCGTAGTGGTGGCGGCCAGCGCGCCGGTTGCGGCGCCCAGCGCCAGGGGCATCAGCAGGCCCAGCAAATATACATGCTTCATGAAATTCTCCCTCGATACCGTCCTATATCGAGAGATATGATTCTTGATAATTGATCTTTGCAACGCAAACACACGCTTAATCATATGCCGCCATGCCCGGCCCTGGCCGGGTCGGGAGTCCGTCGCCCCGCAGCGGAAGAACCGGCCGACGCAATGCAGGGTGGCGCAGCACAATTCATCACCGCTTATTGCTTGCCTGAGCCGCGGAATTCCGCTCATTGCTGCAACCGTGACGGCGGTCTGCCGCCGTGACCCAGGCTTTTGCACAAGACCCGACCGATCAGCCGGACCGAACGCGACATCATGAGCGACGCCCCCATTCGGAAGCCTTCCACCGGCCACCCTGCGCATCCCGGCCGGAGCCTGATCGCATCGGCGATGATCGGGCTGATCGCGGGCATCGACAATCTGGGCAACGGGCTGGCGATTGCCGCATTGCTGTTCACCGGGCCGCTGGCGGCCGGGCTGGGCGCCGGGGTCGGCGTGGTGCTGCTGAGCGCCGCCATCCTGGCGCTGCTGGTCGCCCTGCGCAGCACGCAGCCGAATTCCGTGGCGCTGGTGCAGGAGACCGGCGTCGCCATCCTGGCCTCCACCGTCGCGACCATGGCCGCCGGGCTGGAGGGCGCGCCGGAAGGGGTGAGGATCGCCACCGCCTTCGCCATCCTGGGCGGCAGCACGCTGGTGACCGGACTGCTGTTCTGGACGGTGGGGCGGCTTCGGCTGGGGCGGCTGGTGCGGTTCTTTCCCTATCCGGTGGTTGCCGGCTTCCTCGCCGGGTCGGGCTGGCTGCTTGTGGAAGGCGCGCTGGCGATGGTCAGCGGGCGGCATGGGCTGGGTGCCGGCCTCGCCGGGCTGGCGGCGCCGATGGTGGCGGTCACCGCGGCGGCGGCGGTCGGGCTGGCCGGGCTGCTGGTCCTGGCGATGCGGCGCAGCGACAGCCCCTTCACCATGCCGCTGGTCCTGCTGGCGACGGCGCTGGCCTTCCATGCCGGGCTGCCCCTGCTGGGGGTGACGGCGGAGGAGGCGCGCGGCTGGGGCTGGCTGCCCGGCGTGGCCGGCGGCGGCGGGTTCAGCCTGCCGGTGCCGACGGAGGTGCTGGCGCTGGCCGATTGGGGCCGGGTGGCGGCAGCGCTGCCGGCGATGGTCTCCGTCGCGGTGCTGGGCATGCTGGGCCTTCTGCTGAATGTCAGCGGCATCGAACTGGCGCAGGGGCGCGACATCGACGCCGATGCGGAGCTGCGCGGCACCGGGGCGGCCAACCTGCTGGCGGGCGCGCTGGGCGGGCCGTCCGGCTATGTCGGGCTGGGCATGACCCTGCTGGCCGGGCGGATGGGCGCCACAGGACGCGGCGCCGGGCTGGCGACCGCGGCGGTGATCCTGGGCGGGCTGTTCGTTGCGGGGTGGCTGGTGTCGGTGACGCCGGTGTTCCTGACCGCCGGGCTGATCCTGTTCCTCGGCGTCGAGCTGTTGCAGGAGTGGCTGATCGACGCGCGCCGCCGGCTGCCGCGGACGGAGTGGCTGATCGTGCTGGCCGTGGTGCTGGCGATTGCCGGGATCGGCTTCATGGAGGGGCTGGCCCTGGGGCTGGCGGTGTCGCTGGCGATGTTCGTCTACAGCTATTCCCGGCTGCCGGTGATCCGCGGCCGGCACAGCGGGGCGGAGCTGCGCAGCCGGGTCGACCGCAGCCCGGCGGCCAGCCTGCATCTGACCGGCGCCGGGGCGGCCATCGAGGCGATGCAGTTGCAGGGCTATCTGTTCTTCGGCACCGCCGAGCAGATCGTCGGGCCGGTGCGCGACCGGCTGGAGCGGGCCGGCGGAGATGCGGGCGGGCAGGTGGGCGCGCAGCCGCTGCGTTTCCTGATCATCGACTTCCGCCACATCAAGGGCATGGATTCGGCCGCCGCCGGGGTGTTCCGCCGCATCCGCAACCTGATCGAGGCGGCCGGCGCCACGCTGGTGCTGAGCGCCCTGCCCGACGCGGTGGAGGACGCCTTCCGCAACTGCGGCCTCGACCCCGACAGCGACCCGGTGCTGCGCCGCGCGCCCGACCTCGATCATGCGCTGGAATCCTGCGAGGAGGCGCTGCTGGCCGGAAACGGCGCGGATGGTGGCGGAGCGGACGCGCCGCTGCTGCGCCATCTGGAGGCGATGACCGGCCCGCACCCCCGCTTGGCCGATGCGGTGGCGGCGCTGGACACCCTGCATCTGGAGCCGGACGAGGTGCTGATCCGCGCCGGCGAGGCGGCCAGCGACATCTTCATCGTCGGGCGCGGCCGGGTGAAGGTGCAGATCGTCCTGCCCGACGGCCGCAGCCTGCGCCTGCGCACCATGACCGCCGGGGCGGTGGTCGGCGAGATCGCCCTGCTGCTGGGCCAGACCCGCGGCGCCGACGTGGTGGTGGAAACCCCCGCCACCATCCACCGCCTGACCGCGGCGACGCTCGCCCGGCTGGAGCGCGAGGATCCGGAACTGGCGCTGGTCCTGCACCGCATCCTGGCGACGACGCTGGCTCAGAAGGTGACGCTGGCGAACCGGCTGATCGAACAGGCGGCGGTTTGACGCGGCGATCTGGGGCGGGGTGCCGGCGCTGCGGCGTGGGGCGGATGGAACGTCTGAAACGCCGTGAACCGTTTTCCGGGCGGCGTTCCACTGTCGCATCCGCTCAGCGGCGGCGGGGGAACGCCCCTTCCCCGCCCTGGCGCTCCAGGGCCGAGCCGAGGTTGGGATAGGGATCGTCGGGGTTGACGGTCCAGGGATAGACGCCCTTCGGCCCCTCCGCCTCCGGCCGGGCGATGATAGCGGCGATCACCTTGGGGTCGGGCGGGTTGTGCTCGCGGATCGCGCCGGGGATGCTGTCGTCGTCGAGACCGGGCAGCGGAGGCTCGGGCGGAGCGGGGTCTGCTGCCGCGGTGACAGGGTTGGCCGGGTTGGCGGCAGCGGCCTGCCTGGCGGCGGGATCGTCGAAGTCCTTGAACAGGCCGAGCCGCTCGGCCAGCCAGCGCACGGTGGAGGGATCGCCGGAGGAGACCAGCCGCTCGATCTGCTCGGTCACCAGGGCGCGGAGCGAGCCGAGCCGAAGCTCCGACTCCCGGTTCAGCGCCTGCCGCTCCCACCAGACGCGATGGCGGAACGCCTGCGACCCGTAATAGGCCCGCCACAGCGTGGTGCGGCTGCACCCCAGGGTGCGGGCGACCTGCTGGAATGACGCGCCGCGCGCCAGCATGCCGGCGGCCATCACCCACTGTTCCTCGTGGAAGCGCGAGCCGGGAACGAGCGAGCCTTCGGGCGGGACCGGCGGCTCCTCGGCCCAGCGGGGGAAGTGGTCGGTGGGGTGGGCGGCGTTGGGGGGCAGGCAGTCGGGCATGGGGCGTCTCCGCGGGTGGGTGGGTGGACGCTCCTATTTCAGCGCAGGTATCGTGCAGTTTATAGGAAAAAAAACATATTTTGCCGATTGGCGTCGGATATGGGAGACGCCGCAACGGTGGGACAGGCTGAACCCGACTGAGCCAGCGGTTGGGCCATCGGTCCCGACTGTGATGGAAACGGATTGCGAGCACTCAGTACGGAAGGATCGCCTCCGATTTGGAAGAGTATTTCTCTTCAAATATCGCAGGAGAGAACACTCGCCATACATTTGAATATGAATGAGAGAACAATATAGAAATCCACGCAATGGTGTTCCATAGAAATAGAATACAATTGTAAAATTGACTATTTGTAACTTTTGCCCTGATAATCACGCGATTCTTTTTGAATCAATTCTGACGTTGAAAGTTATGAGGATTAATGCGAATTTTTGTTTGCACAAAACGACACGATCTTTTGTGCTTTGTATTCAAATCAATCATAGAATTTGGGAGTATAGAAATGCGCTCTTCTTTCAAGGCGGGCATGATCGGCACTGTTCTGTCCATCGCGATGTTTGCGGCCGGTGGCGCCCATGCCGACACCGTGGTCATCGCCTCCCATGCCAGCATCGGCTCGCCGGTCCAGAATCCGTCCGCCAGCATGACGTGGGCCGCCAACCCGACCACCCCCACCCTGACGGTACAGGTGGCCGGCAAGACCTGCTCGCTGGTCAGCTCGGCCCAGGCGATCGGCGCGACCGGCTGCAACTATTCCCTGAACGTCGGCCCGGACGGCACCATCACCGGCGCGCTGACCGCCGGCAACCCGGGCTGCACGCCGACCGCCCAGGTCGCCAGCAGCTGCAAGTGATGCGGTAAAAGTCGGCGGGCCAAAGCTCCGCCGACAGTGCGATCCGGCCAAGCCCCATACGCACGTTCCCCGCAGAGCGGGAGCGGATGGTGGGTATGGCCGGATCGCCCGTGTTTGGACTGTGCCGGAGGCCTGCTCCGCCTCTCGCGCCCGGCCATGCACCGTCGAGCCCGCCAAGCGTCAGGTGGACCATCCGTCCTTCCATCGGGCTGGAGCAGGCGGGTGCTTTCCGAATGGTCCCAGTTCTGCGGCGGGGTCGGGTTCAGCGACGCCGCCCTGGCACAGACCGACAGCAGGCGCTGCATCCACACCTGCCCGGCTTCCTCGTTCCAAGGCTCGACGCTGCCGCCGGGATAGACGATCTCGCAGGGGCCGATGGCGGCGTCGCCGACGAAGTCCGGCCGCGCGGCATGTCATTGCCCATTGCGGGCAGAGCGATGAGGCATGGTCGCAGTTGAAGGGAAAACCAGACCGGCGGAGGTGTAGCCTCCGCCGGCTTCACCGTCATGTGGGATCGGCAATGATCCTCGAACGCGAACCGTACAGGACCAGAACCTTCTGACTGACGGCGAACGCAGGGGCGTTGCCCTGGACAACCGTCAGGAGGGCGCCGTTGTCGGTCTGGACGACATACTCCATCCCATCCTGGCGCGTGGCGGCATCCTCCGCCATCGCGCCGATCACGCCGCCGACCAGCGCACCCCCCACCGCTCCGACGATGTTGCCGCGGGGACCGCTGCCCATCGAGGAACCGGCGGCCCCACCGGCGATAGCGCCGGCACCGGCGCCGAGACCGGACTGGGTCCCGCCGATGGCAACCGGGCGGGCGCTGATCACCAGGCCACGGACCGTGCGGTTGACCTGCCCGACCGAACCCGCCGCATAGCTGTCCGGCGAGATGTTCGGCGCGCATGCCGTCACCATGGCACAGGCGCCGAGGACCGACAGCAGCAACAGCCCGCGGCCGGTCACGATGTCGGCACTCCCTTGCCCTGGACGGGCGCCGTCACGCCGGTCGCCGGAATCATCGGCTGATTCAGCTTCGTCGTTTCAAGCTGCTGCAGGAACTGCAGGATGTTGTTCTGGATCGAGCGGTTGACGCTTTCACGCTGACGGACCGTGGCGATGTAAGCATGCTCGAATGGAACGGTGCCCTTGCTGTTCACGTCGGTCGTGAGAATGATCGAACCGTTGGAACGGTCGATGACTTCATAACGCGCACCGGTCTCGGTCGTGAACTCGCCACCAATACCGGGAATATCGAGCTTGAGCACCTTGACCGAAATGGACAACTTCTTCGGGGCGTCGTCCTTGAAGATCGCCATCTTCGTCAGCGCTTCCTCAAGGGACGTCTTCCACATGGGAGGGACGATTTCCAACCCATTCGGCAACTCGCCTGTCGCCTCGTCCGGGCGTGCAATCGCAACCGTGATCGATTTGACTTCCGCGTCGAGCTTGACCTTGGACGGGCCGACATTCGGCACCGAGAAGTTGAGCGGTGGCATCTGCGCGCCGCAAGCCGACAGGGTCAACGCCAGAAATGCCGCCAAAGAGATTTTTCTTATCACTTTAATTCTCCAAAAAGGCTACCTCCTTCGAGAATTCTCTAAGTTACTTTAAGTTGTCAATGTCGTATCGTATTCAGGTATTTTTAACCAACATTTGCGCGTAACAAAATTATCGATACTCATCCTCCCACACACCTTAACGAACAGTGTGCGCACTCACCTCCCCAACTCCCGCATAGCGCCGTCCAGCCCCTCCAGCGTTAGTGGGAACATCCGTCCTCCCATCAGGCGCTGGAGCAGGCGGGTGCTTTCCGAATAGTCCCAGTATTGCGGCGCGGTCGGGTTCAGCCACACCGCCTTGGCGTAGACCGACAGCAGGCGCTGCATCCACACTTGGCCCGCCTCCTCGTTCCAATGCTCGACGCTGCCGCCGGGATAGACGATCTCGTAGGGGCTCATGGCGGCGTCGCCGACGAAGACCAGCTTGTAGTCGGCGGGATAGGTGTGCAGCACGTCCCAGGTCGACAGCCGCTCGGTGTGGCGGCGCGCGTTGTCGCGCCAGACGCCCTCATAGACGCAGTTGTGGAAGTAGAAGTGCTCCAGATGCTTGAACTCGCTGCGGGCGGCGGAGAACAGCTCCTCGACGAGGCGGATGTGGTCGTCCATCGAACCGCCGATGTCGAGGAACAGCAGCACCTTGATCGTGTTGTGCCGCTCCGGGACCATCTTCAGGTCAAGCCAGCCGGCGTTGTTGGCGGTGGCGCGGATGGTGCCGGGCAGGTCGAGTTCGCTGGCGGCGCCGCTGCGGGCGAACTTGCGCAGGCGGCGTAGCGCCACCTTGATGTTGCGGGTGCCGATCTCCACCCGGTCGTCCAGGTTCCTGAACTCGCGGCGGTCCCACACCTTGACGGCGCGGCGGTGGCGGCTCTCGTGCTGGCCGATGCGCACGCCCTCCGGATTGTAGCCATAGGCGCCGAAGGGTGAGGTGCCGGCGGTGCCGATCCATTTCGATCCGCCCTGGTGCCGGCCCTTCTGCTCGGCCAGACGCTGGGCCAGCGTCTCCATCAACTTGTCCCAGCCGCCGAGCGCCTGGACCTGCGCCTTCTCCTCGTCGGTCAGGAAGCGTTCGGCCAGCTTGCGCAGCCATTCCTCCGGCAGGTCGGTGACGGGAACCTCCTCGCCGGCCGGCATCTCGTCGGTCAGGCCCTTGAAGGTGGCGCCGAAGACGCGGTCGAAGCGGTCGAGGTTGCGTTCGTCCTTAACCAAGCATGCACGACTGAGATAATAGAAATCCTCGACGCGGAAGGACGCGGTGCCCTGCTTCATGGCCTCCATGAGCGTCAGGTACTCCGTCAGCGAGACGGGCACGCCGGCCTTGCGCAGATCGAAGAAGAATGACGTGAACATGGGCGCGGTCCTTCGGCATCGGGAGTTTCCCCAGGAGCGGAGGATACTGCAATGCCCCAGCCGAGAGAACAGCATGACCTTGCCAACCGCCTCCCCGACAGGCGCGCCCCTCCTCGATTTCGCCCGCGCGCTGGATTTCGCCGCGCACAAGCACATCGACCAGCGCCGCAAGGGCGTGCGCGCCGAGCCTTACGTCAACCACCTGTCGGAGGTGGCCCTGCTGGTGGCGGAGGCGACGGCCGGCAGGGACCCGGTGGTGGTGATCGCGGCGCTGCTGCACGACACGCTGGAGGACACCGACGCCAGCTATGAGGAGATCGAGCAGCTGTTCGGTACCGAGGTGGTGCAGGTCGTCGCCGAGACCACCGACGACAAGCGCATGTCGAAGGCCGAGCGCAAGCAGCACCAGATCGACGCCGCCCCCCATGCCTCGACCCGCGCGAAGCTGGTCAAGCTGGCCGACAAGGTGTCGAACCTGCGCTCCATGGCGCACAGCCCGCCCGCCGACTGGCCGCTGTCGCGCAAGGTCGAGTATTTCGAATGGGCCCATGCGGTGGTCGCCGGGCTGCGCGGCACCGACGCCCGGCTGGAGGCACTGTTCGACCGCGCCTATCACGACGGGCTGGCGGAGCTGCGCGGCCAGACCGTTTGAGACCGCTTGAAGGCGGCGGCGGAGAAAACCGGAGCCGGATTGACATTGCGCAATGCGGCTCCATCACGGAAGTCTTATGGAGAAGGGACGACGCTGACGCCACCCGTGCCGCTGACGGCCGAGGAAAGATGCCATGTCCCTTCGCCAAGAAGACACCCCCCTCACCCGCCGCCCCGACCCTGCCGGCAAGCACGCCGCCAAGACCCACGCCGGGCCGCAGGAGGAACCGGGACGCCACTGGTTCATCGACCGGCCCAAGGTCTATGCCGCCGACGTGAAGGGGCGCTTCCGGCAGCTGAAATGGGCGGTGCTGATCGTCCTGCTGGCGGTCTACTACATCACGCCGTGGCTTCGCTGGGAACGCGGGCCGGGCATCCCGGACCAGGCGGTGCTGATCGACATGGTCGGACGCCGCGCCTATTTCCTGTGGATCGAGATCTGGCCGCAGGAGGTCTATTACCTGACCGGCCTCTTGATCCTCGGCGCCTTCGGCATCTTCTTCGCCACCACGCTGGCCGGGCGCATCTGGTGCGGCTATGCCTGCCCGCAGACGGTGTGGACCGACCTGTTCATGTGGGTGGAGCGCAAGATCGAAGGCCCGCGCACCACCCGCATCCGGCTGGACAAGGCGCCGATGACCGGGGCCAAGCTGGCGCGCAAGACCGCCAAGCATGCGGCGTGGGTCGGCATCTCGCTGCTGACCGGCGGGGCCTGGGTGTTCTACTTCAACGACGCGCCGACGCTGATGAACGAGCTGCTGCACGGTGAGATCACCAGCGGGGTGGCGACCTTCATCGCGCTGTTCAGCTTCACGACGTATTTCTTCGCCGGCTGGGCGCGCGAGCAGATCTGCATCTATGTCTGCCCGTGGCGCAGCTTCCAGTCCGCCATGGTGGACGAGGACACCTTCCTCGTCACCTACGAGGACTGGCGCGGCGAAGGCCGCGCGCCGCTGCGCAAGTCGCAGGGCTGGGAGGACCGGCAGGCGGCGGGGTTGGGCGACTGCATCGACTGCAAGCAGTGCGTCCATGTCTGCCCGACCGGCACCGACATCCGCGAGGGCCAGCAGATCTCCTGCATCGGCTGCGGCCTGTGCGTCGATGCCTGCAACGACGTGATGCGGCAGATCGGCCGGCCGATCGACCTCGTGCGCTTCGACACCCAGTCGAACCAGATCGCCAAGATCGACGGCAAGCCGGAGCGGGTGAAGCTGGTGCGGCCGCGCACGGTGATCTATTCGCTGATCATGCTGGTCGTGCTCTGCGCCATGGGCATCGCGCTGATGCTGCGGCCGACGCTGGACGTCAGCGTGCTGCGCGACCGGGCGCCGCTGTTCGTGACGCTGTCCGACGGGTCGGTGCAGAACGCCTACACCATCAAGGTGCTGAACAAGACGCACATCACCCGCAGCTATGCGGTGAGCTTCGAGGGCTTGCGCAACGCGCATCTGTCGGTGGCCGGCGATGAGGCGGCCGGCAGCGGCGGCAGCCTGACGCTGACCGCGGAGGCGGACTCGGTGGCGACCTTCCGGGTGTTCGTGAAGGTGCCGGCGGCGGCGGTGAAGTCGGGGTCGACCGATGTCGCGGTGATCGCCAAGGATCTGGGCAGCGGCGAGGCCGGCAAGCACGCCAGCGTGTTCATGGCGCCGTAGCCTCCCCTGTCCAGGGGTCGTTCCCTCTCCCCGGGGGGGAGAGGGTTACCGCTCCGAGGGAGAGGTTCTACGCCCCCGTCACCTTGGTTCGGGTCCGCTTGACCGTCGCCGGGGGCGGGGCGTCGCCGGTGGGGTCGTCGAGTGCGCTCAGCAGGCGCTCCTTGATCTTGGACAGCTTGCCGTCATGCGTCACCTTCAGGCCGAAGACGTCCTTCACATAGAAGACGTCGATGGCCTTCTCGCCGAAGGTCGAGACCTTGGCCGAGCTGATCTGCAGGGTCAGGTTCGACAAGGCGCGGGTCAGGTCGTAGAGCAGGCCGGGACGGTCGCGGCCGTTCACCTCGATCACCGTGTGGGTGGTGGAGGCGTTGTTGTCGATCAGCACGCGCGGCGGCACATGGAAGACGCGGGTGCGGCTGGCATGGGGCGTGCGGCGGGTCGACAGGTCGTTCAGCGGCTTCAACTGGCCCGACAGCACCTTCTCGATCATCACCGACAGCTTGGCGAGCTTGTCGCCGCTCTCGAAGGCACCGCCACCGGCGGCGTCCTGCACCGAGAAGACGTCGAGCGCCATGCCGTTGGTCATGGTGAAGATGCGGGCATCGACGATGTCGGCCCCGCAGGCGGCCAGCGCCCCGGCAAGGCGGGAGAACAGGCCGCTGTGGTCGGTGGCGTAGATCGTCACCTCGGTCACCGCCCGGCCGCGGTCGACGCGGGTCTCCACCGTCAGCGGGCGCTGCTCGCGCTCCGCCTCGCGGACGATGCGGGCCTGATGGGCCAGCGTGTCGGTGTCGAAGGCCAGCCAGTAGCCGGGATAGCCCAGCCCCTTGTGATGTTCGAAGGCCGCCTCGTCGAAGTCGGTCAGCTCGGCGCGCAGTGCGGCCTGGGCGGCCTGGATGCGCCGGCCGCGGCCCTCCACCGTCATGCCGCCCGACATCAGCTCTTCGGAACGGTTGTAGAGTTCGCGGAGAAGCGTGGCCTTCCAGTTGTTCCAGCGCTGCGGGCCCACCGCGCGGATGTCGGCCACCGTCAGCACCAGCAGCAGGCGCAGGCGCTCCGGCGACTGGACCAGCGCCACGAAGTCGCGGACGGTCTTGTCGTCCTCCAGGTCGCGCTTGAAGGCGGTGTGCGACATGGCGAGGTGCCAGCGCACCAGCCACGCCACCGTCTCCGTCTCCTCCGCCGTCAGGCCGAGGCGCGGGCAGAGCTTCTCGGCGACGCGGGCGCCCAGCACCGAATGGTCGCCGCCGCGGCCCTTGGCGATGTCGTGCAGCAGGACGGCGACGTAGAGCGCCCGCTTCGACACCACCTTGTGGATCACCTCGGTCGACAGCGGCAGCTCGTCGGCATGGTCGCCCGACGCGATCTTGTGCAGGATGCCGAGCGCGAACAGCGTGTGCTCGTCCACCGTGTAGACATGGTACATGTCATACTGCATCTGCGCGACGACCCGGCCGAAGTCGGGGATGAAGCGGGCCATCACGCCGGCCTCGTTCATCCGGCGCAGCGTGATCTCCGGATCCTTCGGCCCGGTCAGGATGTCGAGGAACAGACGGTTGGCATCGGGGTCGTTGCGCAGCTTCGGGCCGATGGCCGACAGCGACCGGGTGATGGAGCGCAGCGCCGCCGGGTGGATGTCGATGTCGTTCATCTGCGCGGTGTGGAACAGGCGGATCATGTCGATCGGCTGTTCCTTGAACTGCTTGTCGCTGCGGGCGTTCAGCCGCTCGCCGTCGACGATGAAGCCGTCCACATCCTTGCGCCGGGCGACCGAGGCCAGACGCAGCAGGTTGAACTTGGGCGGACGCTTCGATTCCGCTTCCAGCGCCGCGCAGAAGATGCGCGTCAGGTCGCCGACATCCTTGGCGACCAGGAAGTAATGCTTCATGAAGCGCTCGACGCCCTTGGTGCCGGCATGGTCGGTGTAGCCCATGGCGGCGCCGATGCTGGTCTGGACGTCGAAGGTCAGGCGGTCTTCCAGCCGGCCGGTCAGGTAATGCAGGTGGCAGCGCGCGGTCCACAGGAAGTTCTGCGCCTTGGCGAAGCGCTGCGCCTCCTCCGGCGTCAGCACATGCTTGCCGACCAGCTCGTCCACTCCCTCGACGCGGTAGAGATACTTGGCGATCCAGAACAGGGTCTGGAGATCGCGCAGGCCCCCCTTGCCGTCCTTCAGGTTGGGTTCCAGCACATAGCGGCTGTCGCCCATCTTCAGGTGGCGGTTGTCGCGCTCGGCCAGCTTGGCCTCGACGAATTCGGGACCGGATCCTGCGACGACCTCCTTGTCGTAGCGCTTGCGCAGTTCGGCGAACAGCTTGCCTGGACCCCAGAGATAGCGGGATTCGAGAATCGCCGTGCGGATGGTGACGTCGGCCTTGGACTGGCGGATGCACTCGTCGATGCTGCGCACGGCATGGCCGACCTTCAGCCCCAGATCCCACAGGATGTAGAGCATGTATTCGACCACCTGCTCCACCCGCGGCGTGCGCTTGTAGGGCAGCAGGAACAAGAGGTCGATGTCGGAGAAGGGCGCCAGCTCGCCGCGGCCGTAGCCGCCGGTGGCCACCACGTCGAACACCTCGCCGGAGGTCGGGTTGGCGGTGGGGAAGATGAAGCGGACGGTGAAGTCGGCCAGCGTGCCGACCACCCGGTCGGCGAGGTAGCAGTTCTCCCGCACGCACTGCTCGCCCGAGCCGCCGGCGTCGAAGCGCCGCCGCACCTCCGCCCTGCCCTCGGCCAGCGACTTGCGCAGGCAGGCGATCAGCGCCGGGCGCAGCTTGTCGCCGGTGCCGTGTTCGGCGACCAGATCCTCAAGCTCCCCCGACAGCTTGCGGCGGGAGATGATGGCGCGCTTGTTCGGGATGGCGGGCGCGGGCGACTCTGGCGGGGGCGGCGCCTTGGAGCGGGACAGCATCGGTCGGGAAAAACCTCGGCTTCTAAAGCGGCGTGCAGGCGATCCGGATGGCCGCAACGGCCGCACTATAGCGGTAAAGCCTTCAGGTAGCACGCCCGCACTGGAAAACCAGGGTCCCGGCCCCTGCATGTGACCCCGGTTGTGACGGCCGTCACAGCGCCTCCCCGGTTGCGGGGCCAGACTGGTCGGTATGGACGGTATCGCAGGAGACGGGCCATGACCGGCCGGACGAGCACGGGACGCGCGGCGGAGACATCGGCGAAGGAGACATCGCTGAAGGGACGGCGGGAGCTGGCGGCGCTGAACGACGCGCTGGCGCTGGCCGAACGCGGGCTGGGACGGCAGACGGTGGCGGCGCTGATGGCGCGGCTGCTGCGGGTGGCGGCGATGTTCCCGCGCTCGGTGGACGACACGCTGATGTGGCAGGTGACCGACCTCGTCACCGGCGACGACCTGTCGGACGGGGTGAAGCTGACGCTGATCCGCATGGGATGGGCGTCCATCGTCCAGGCGCAGTACCGGGCGCACGGGCTGCGGATGGTCGCCACCCCGAAACGCCGGCAGGCCGCCGCGGCGTGAGGTGACGGGCCGGGTCCGCAAAGGGCGGAACCGGCAGGAACTGGCCGGCAGAAGTTGCCTGGCGGCAGGCTCCGCCGCTCCGGCGGACGCCTCAGACCCCTGAAACGGAAAGACTTTCCGTTCGGCGTTGAAATTGCATCGCGTTCTGCACTGCCGGCAGATGCTGTCCGGCGGCGGCGCAACCGACAGCGGGACCACCGCGATGCAAGTCAACGGCTACAGCGGCTATTCGAACTCCCTCTACACCCAGTCGCAGACGGCGGCCGCGCGCAAGGGCTGGGGCAGCAGCGCCGGGCCGACCACCGACACCGACGCGGTCAACGCCTTCCTGAAGGAATCGAAGAAGACGCCGGCCGAGCGGATCCGCGACGACTGGCTCGCCCGTCACAAGATGACCGAGGACGACCTGAAGTCGATGCCGTCGGACAAGCGGGAGGCGGTCGAGAAGGAAATCGCCGAGGAGCTGAAGCGGAAGCTGACGGGGCAGGACGCCAAGCGCGGCGCCGTGATGAACCTGACCGCCTGACGCAGCCTGCCTTATACCGCCTGCCTTACCCCCTGCCCGCCCCTCCGTCAGGCGTCGCGGACGCTCACATGCACGTTGCCGCCGCCTTCACGATCCAGCAGGGCGGAGGCCTGCGCCTCGCGCTCCGCCGTCTCCACCCGCACCCACAGGATGATGCCGCCGGCCTCCAGCGCGCGGGTGAACTCGTCGGGCTTGGGATGGCTGGTCAGCTCGTCCAGATAATCCTTAATCGCCACGCCGCCGACGCCGGCCGCGACCAGCGCCGCCAACGCCGCCTCGATGGGGCCGCCGACGATGGCGATCAGGCCGGCGGTGGTCAGGGGGAAGGCGTATTTCAGCTCGCCCACCAGACCGGTCAGCGCCTCGTCGCGCGGCCGGTATTTCGGGTCGGCGGCCTCCAGCGAGGTGTGGCTGGCCAGGACCGACAGGTCGGCGCGGTCGAAATCGGCCGCCAGCAGGGCCTCCACCGCGCGGTCGAACGCGGCGCGGGTGGCGAAGAGGGCAACGACCTCCCGCACCTCGCCGGGTGTGGCGGCAGGTGTGGCGGCGGGCACGGTCTGCCCGGTCGATTGCGTCATGATGGCCGTCTCCCTATTTTTCAGCTTTCCCTATTGTAGCGACCGACGGCGCGCGCCCGTCAACCGCAACAGGGACATGGACCCGAGTCGTTCGTGCGCGTCCCATTGTCCCAGGCTCGGCAAAGCCGCCTATCCCGCGGCTGCATATCCCGTGATAGGGTGCGCATCCGAAACAACACCCATCCAAGGCTTCGTGGATCCCCGTGTCCGACATCGCAGAAATCGTCATCCCGCCCGACGCCACGCCGATGATGGCGCAGTATCTGGAGATCAAGCAGGCGCATCCCGATTGCCTGCTGTTCTACCGGATGGGCGACTTCTACGAAATGTTCTTCGAGGATGCGGTCAATGCCGCGGCGGCGCTGGACATCGCGCTGACCAAGCGCGGCCAGCATCTGGGCGAAGACATCCCGATGTGCGGCGTGCCGGTGCACAGCCATGAGAATTACCTGCAGCGCCTGATCCGCCAGGGCTTCCGCGTCGCCATCTGCGAACAGATGGAAGACCCGGCCGAGGCGAAGAAGCGCGGGGGCAAATCGGTGGTGAAGCGCGGCGTCATCCGCATCGTCACCCCCGGCACCCTGACCGAGGACAGCCTGCTCGACGCCCGCTCCTCCAACTGGCTGGCGGCGGTGGCGGAGACGGCGGGCGGGCTGGGGCTGGCCTGGCTGGAGATGTCGACCGGCGAACTGGTGGTGCAGCCGGTCGAGCGCACCGGGCTGGGAGCCGCGTTGGGGCGGCTCGACCCGCAGGAGGTGCTGATCTCGGAGAAGCTGAGCCAGACGCCGGAGCTGTTCGAGCTGTGGACGGACTGGAAGTCGCGGCTGACCGTGCAGCCCAACCCGCGCTTCGACAGCGAGAACGGCAAGCAGCGCCTGCTGACCCAGTATGGCGTCGGCACGCTGGACGCCTTCGGCACTTTCAGCCGGGCGGAGGTCGCGGCGGCCGGTGCGCTCGTCGGCTATGTCGAGCTGACGCAGAAGGGGCGCGTGCCCCGGCTGTCGCCGCCGCGCCGGCTGGGGCCGGGGGCGGTGATGGAGATCGACGCCTCCACCGCGCGCAATCTGGAGCTGACGCGGACGCTGAACGGGGAACGGCGCGGCAGCCTGCTCGCCACCATCGACCGCACGGTGACAGGAGCCGGGGCGCGGCTGCTCTGCGCCCATCTGACCTCGCCGCTGACCGACCCCGTCGCCATCGGCCGCCGGCTCGACATGGTGGAGTTCGCGCTTACGGGTGAGCGGCTGCGGGCCGAGCTGCGGCAGGCGTTGCGCAGCTGTCCCGACCTGGAACGGGCGCTGTCGCGGCTGACGCTGGGCCGGGGGGGCCCTCGCGATCTGGCGGCGATCCGCGACGGGCTGCGGCAGGCCGGGCTGATCAGGGAACTGCTGGCCGGGGCCATGCCGCTGCCGGACGGGCTGGCGGCGCTGGACAAGCGGCTGGGCGCGCATTCGGAACTGGTCGACCAGCTGAACCAGGCGCTGGCGCCGGAGCTGCCGCTGCTGGCGCGCGACGGCGGCTTCATCGCGCGGGACTACAGCTATGCGCTCGATGAGCTGGTGACGCTGCGCGACGAGAGCCGGCGGCTGATCGCCGGGTTGCAGACGAAATACGCCGAGATCGCCGGAGTGCCGTCGCTGAAGGTCAAGCACAACAATGTGCTGGGCTATCACATCGAGGTCACCGCCGCCCATGCCGACAAGCTGATGTCGGACAAGGGTCGCGAGGTGTTCATGCACCGCCAGACCATGGCGAACGCCGTGCGTTTCGGCACGGTGGAGCTGTCGGATCTGGAGCGGCGCATTTCGGAGGCCGCCGACAGGGCGCTGGCGGTGGAGCTGGAGCTGTTCGCCGGGCTGGTCGAGGCGGTCGCCGGCAAGGCCGACGCCATCGCCCAGGCGGCGCATGCGCTGGCGGCGCTGGACGTCGCCACCTCGCTGGCCGAACTGGCGGATGAGAGGCGCTACAGCCGGCCGCTGGTGGACGACAGCCTCGCCTTCTCGATCGCGGGCGGGCGGCATCCGGTGGTGGAGGCGGTGCTGGACGCCGCCCATGGCGGGCCGTTCGTGGCCAACGACTGCGATCTGGCGCCGGACAACCGGCTGTGGCTGCTGACCGGTCCGAACATGGCCGGTAAATCGACCTTCCTGCGGCAGAACGCGCTGATCGCGATCCTGGCGCAGATGGGCGGCTTCGTCCCGGCGGAACAGGCCCATATCGGGGTGGTCGACCGGCTGTACAGCCGCGTCGGCGCCGCCGACGATCTGGCGCGCGGGCGCTCGACCTTCATGGTGGAGATGGTGGAAACGGCGGCGATCCTGAACCAGTCGGGCGCGCGGGCTCTGGTGATTTTGGACGAGATCGGGCGCGGGACGGCGACCTTCGACGGGCTGTCCATCGCCTGGGCCTGCGTCGAGCATCTGCACGACATGAACCGCTGCCGGGCGCTGTTCGCCACGCACTATCACGAACTGACGATGCTGGCCTCGAAACTGCCGGCGCTGTCCTGCCACACCATGCGCATCAAGGAATGGCAGGGCGACGTGGTGTTCCTGCACGAGGTGACGGCGGGCGCGGCGGACCGCAGCTATGGCATCCACGTCGCCAAGCTGGCCGGGCTGCCGCCGGCGGTGGTCGGGCGGGCCGACGAGGTGCTGAAGCTGCTGGAATCGGGCGACCAGAACGCGACGATCCACCGGCTGGCCGAGGATCTGCCGCTGTTCAGCGCGGCGCTGAAACGGCCGGCGAAGGTGGTGGCGGAGGTCGAGACGGCACCGGCTGGGCCGTCGGCGGTCGAGGTGGCGCTGGCGGGGATCGACCCGGACAGTCTGACGCCGCGTCAGGCGCTGGAGGAGCTGTACCGGCTGCGCGGGATGGTGCGCTGATTTCTCTCAGGATCCCTTCTCCCCCCTGGGGAGAAGGTTAGGATGAGGGGGTTCGGCGCAGCCGAAGACATCCGGCATGTGCATCCCCCTCACCCCGCCCCTCTCCCCGGGGGGGAGAGGGGGGATTTGGCAGGTGAGTCGTTACTGCGCCTGAACAAGTTCCCCATGGCGCTCGCACCCAGCCTCGGCCAGTTCGACGAAGCGCTCGGTCACGTCGTCGGGCTGGGCGACCTTGGTCGGGTCCTCGCCGGGGAAGGCCTGGGTGCGCAGCTTGCTCGCCACCACGCCGGGGTCGAGCAGGTTGACGCGGACGGTGGAGGAGGCGACCTCCATCGCGTAGGTCTTCACGATCATCTCCAGCGCCGCCTTGCTGGCGCCGTAGGGCATCCAGTAATGATGCGGCGCCTTGGCGGCGGCGGACGTGACGAAGATGGCGCGGCCGGTGCCCGACGCGCGCAGCAGCGGGTCCATCGAGCGGATCAGCCGGTAGTTCGCCGTCACGTTCAGGTCCATCACCCGCGACCACAGCTTCGGATCGTACTGGGCGACCGGGCCGAGAGCCTCCAGCGCGCCGGCATTGCCGACGACCACGTCCAGCTTGCCGAAGCGCTGGTAGAGCGCATGGCCGAGCTGGTCGATCTTGTCGTAGTCGCGCATGTCCATCGGCACCAGGGTCGCCGACTGGCCGGAAAGCTTCTGGATGGCGTCGTCGGTCTCCTCCAGCCCGCCGACCGTACGGGCGACCAGAACCAGATGGGCGCCTTCGGCGGCGAAGCGCTTGGCGACGGCGGCGCCGATGCCGCGCGAGGCGCCGGTGACGAGGGCGATGCGGCCGGAGAGACGGGACATGGGGACGACTCGTTTCCTGGGATTATTGTTCGTTTACATATGAAAATCCCTCCCCCGTGGCCGGGAGAGGGATGATCGTCAGGCGCGGACCGGGACGTTCGACTCGACCGGCGGCTGGTCCAGCGCGTCGGTCAGCGGGATCGGGTAGTCGCCGGTGAAGCAGGCGTCGCAATAGCCGAGCTTGGCCGGATCGCGCTTCTCGTCGCCCATGGCGCGGTAGAGGCCGTCGAGCGAGATGAAGGAGAGGCTGTCGGCCTGGATGAACTCGCGCATCTGTTCCACCGTCATGCGGTGGGCCAGCAGCTTGCTCTGCTCCGGCGTGTCGATGCCGTAGAAGCAGGGGTGCGAGGTCGGCGGGCTGGAGATGCGCATGTGCACCTCCTTGGCCCCGGCGGCGCGCACCATCTCGACGATCTTCTTCGACGTGGTGCCGCGGACAATCGAATCGTCCACCAGCACGACGCGCTTGCCCTCGATCATCGCGCGGTTGGCGTTGTGCTTCAGCTTCACGCCGAGATGGCGGATCTGGTCGGTCGGCTCGATGAAGGTGCGGCCGACATAATGGTTGCGGATGATGCCGAGGTCGAAGGGCACGCCGGCTTCCTGGGCGTAGCCCAGCGCCGCGGGCACGCCGCTGTCCGGCACCGGCACGATCACGTCGGCGGGCACGCCGGCCTCGCGGGCCAGTTCACGGCCGATACGCTGGCGGGCCTGATAGACGGAGGTGCCCTCCATCACGCTGTCGGGACGGGCGAAGTAGATGTATTCGAAGATGCACAGGCGGCGCTGCTGCGGCTGGAACGGGCGCAGGCTGTGGAGGCCGCTGTCGTCGATGACGATCATCTCGCCCGGCTCGACGTCGCGGACATAGTCGGCGCCGACGATGTCGAAGGCGCAGGTCTCGCTGGCCAGGATGTAGGTGTCGCCCAGCCGGCCGAGCACCAGCGGACGGACGCCGAGCGCGTCACGCACGCCGATCACCTCCTTGGAGGTCAGCGCCACCAGGGAGAAGGCGCCCTCGACCTGACGCACCGCCTCGATCAGCCGGTCGACCGGCGAGCCGCCGCGGGCGGTCGCCATCAGATGGACGATCACCTCGGTGTCGGTGGAGGACTGGAACAGGCAGCCGCGGCGGACCAGCTGGCGGCGCAGCACCTGGGCGTTGGTCAGGTTGCCGTTGTGGGCCAGCGCGAAGCCGCCGAACTCGAAGTCGGCGTAGAGCGGCTGGACGTTGCGGATCGAGGTGTCGCCGGTGGTGGCATAGCGCACATGGCCGATGGCGCTGCCGCCCTTCAGCTTGGCGATGATCGCCTCGGAGCTGAAATGGTCGCCGACCAGGCCCAGCGTGTGCTGGAGGTGGAAGCGGCCGCCGTCGAAGCTGACGATGCCCGCCGCCTCCTGCCCGCGGTGCTGCAGGGCATGCAGGCCCAGCGCCGTGATGGCGCCCGCCTGCGGGTTGCCGTAGATGCCGAACACGCCGCACTCTTCGCGCAGCTTGTCGTCGTCGAACGGATGCGTCGTCAGCATCACCAGAAGTCCTTCGTCCAAGAGGCGCCGTCGGCGCGCGTCAGCACATGCAACGGAAAAAACTACGGTCCCACAAACGTCAATCGCGCCAAAACCGAGCGGTCAAGCTCAGCGGGCGTTGTTCTGCATCAGCCTTTCAAGATCGGCGCGATCGCGGTCCTTATAACCGGTATCGGGCGCCTGCGCACCCCCGGTCTTCGCGGGGCTGGGCACCGGCGTCGACAGGCGGTCGAGCGCCTGCTTGGCCTCCATCGCCTGACGCGCACGGTCGCGCGCGATGTCCATCTGGCCGAGGCCCTCCTTGCGCAGATTTTCCGGCACGAAGGCGTAGAGCGTTTCCGCCCCCATCGCCAGGAAGGGCCGGGTCTTCGCCTGCTGGAGCCAGACCGGCTGTTCGGCCTGGTTCGGCACCAGCCACAGGAAGAACAGGTAGGCGATGGAAACCAGAATCCCACCCTTCACCAGACCGAAGGCGAAGCCCAGCGTGCGGTC
Organism: Azospirillum sp. 11R-A; assembly: GCF_049472615.1. NCBI lineage: Bacteria > Pseudomonadati > Pseudomonadota > Alphaproteobacteria > Rhodospirillales > Azospirillaceae > Azospirillum > Azospirillum sp. 11R-A. The sequence continues at coordinate 107,219 of NZ_JBCEBL010000005.1, forward strand.
CAGCGCCGACAGCGCCGACGCCTGCACCCCGCGCGACAGGCTGCGCCCCAGCAGAGACAGCACGATCAGCGCGACGATGAAGATGCCGACCGCCGAGGCGGCATAGGCCAGCATCTCGAAGCGGATGTAGATCTGCGCATATGGCAGGACATGGGGCAGCGCATAGAGCGTGACGATCGCCGCACCGGCCCAGGCGGCGACCGACACCAGTTCGGCGACGAGGCCGCGGCTGAAGGCGAGCAGTGCGGCCAGAAGCAGCACGGCGATGACGACGATGTCCACCGGATTGACGGGAAGAGTGTCCATGACCCCTGTGCCGATTGCCTGTACCGATTGATGAGGTGCCGAGTGACGGCGGAACTGCGATCAGATGTACTCGTCGTCGCGCGGGCGGCGCGTGTCGTTGTCGTCATGGCCACGGCGCGACGGCGGCCGGCCGGAGGAGCCCTGCGGCTGGAACAGCGGCATCAGCTCGCCCAGCTGCTGGAGTTCGACGGTCTTGAGGCCGTTGTCGCCGCGGCTGCCCTTCTTGCCGGCGCGCCGGGCCGGGAAGATGGCGGAGGAGAAGCCGAGCTTCGCCGCCTCCTTCAGCCGCGTGTCGGTCTGGCTCACGGCGCGGACCTCGCCCGACAGGCCGAGTTCGCCGAACACCACCGTGTCGGCCGGCACCGGCTCCCCGGTGAGCGACGACACCAGCGCGGCGGCGACGGCGAGGTCGGCGGCCGGTTCGGTGATGCGCAGGCCGCCCGCCACGCTCAGATAGACGTCGTTGGCGCCGATCTGCACGCCGCAGCGCGCCTCCAACACCGCCAGCACCATGGCGAGGCGGGCCGAATCCCAGCCGACCACGGCGCGGCGCGGCGTGCCGAGCGGCGACGGGGCGACCAGCGCCTGCACCTCGACCAGCACGGGGCGGGTGCCCTCCATCCCGGCGAAGACGGCGGCGCCGGACACGTCGCCGCGGCGTTCGGCCAGGAACAGGGCGGACGGGTTGGCGACCTCGCCGAGGCCGGCGTCGCCCATCTCGAACACGCCGATCTCGTCGGTCGGGCCGAAGCGGTTCTTCACCGCGCGCAGGATGCGGAACTGGTGGCCGCGCTCGCCTTCGAAATAGAGGACGGTGTCCACCATGTGCTCCAGCACGCGGGGACCGGCGATCATGCCTTCCTTGGTGACGTGGCCGACCAGCAGCAGGACGACGCCGCGCCGCTTGGCGACGCGGATCAGCTCCTGCGCGCTGGCGCGGACCTGGGCGACGGTGCCGGGGGCGCTGTCCAGATTGTCCATATACATGGTCTGGATCGAATCGATGACGATCACCTCCGGACCCTTGGCGTCGTCGAGCGAGGCGACGATGTCGCGCACGCTGGTGGCGGACGCCAGATCGACGGGGGCGGTGGCGCAGCCCAGCCGCTGGGCGCGCAGCCGGACCTGATCGACCGCTTCCTCGCCCGAGACATAGGCGCAGCGGTGGTCCTGCGACAGTCGGGCCATCGCCTGGAGCAGCAGGGTCGACTTGCCGATGCCGGGATCGCCGCCGATCAGGATCGCCGAGCCGGGGACCAGCCCGCCGCCGCAGACGCGGTCGAACTCGGCGATGCCGGTCATCCGCCGCGGCGGCGCCTCGCTGGAGCCGTGCAGGCCGACGAAGTCGATGCGGCGGCCGCGGGCGGCGCCCAGCCCCTTGGGCGCGCTGTCGGGCGCGGCCTCCTCGACGAGGCTGTTCCATTCGCCGCAGGCGTCGCACTTGCCCGCCCATTTGGGGAAGGAGGCGCCGCAAGCCTGGCAGACATATCGGGTGATGGGCTTCGCCAAAGGTCTGGTAGTCCAATGGGGATAGGGCCCGCCACATATAGCAAGCCGTTCCGCCGAATCCTACGATTGCAGGGGTGGAATGCAGGGGCTTTTTTCAGACGGGTGGCGTGATAGCTTGTTGCGCTGTCTGCGGATGGTCGCGGCAGCCGAAAGATGGTCAGAGGATTTACGTGACGGATGACGGTTTGATGGACAGGGATGGACGGCGGATCGTTCTGCACGGTCCGGAAGAGTTCGCGGCGCTGCGCAAGGCCTGCCGGCTGGCGGCCGAGACGCTGGACTACATCGCGCCCTTCGTGGTGCCGGGCGTCAGCACGGGGCGACTCGACAAGCTGATCGAGGAGTTCCAGCGCGACCGCGGCGGCATCCCGGCGACGCTGGGCTACCAGGGCTATCCGGCCTGCAGCTGCATCTCGCCGAACCATGTCGTCAACCACGGCATCCCCAGCGACGACAAGAAGCTGATCGAGGGCGACATCGTCAACGTCGACGTCACCGTGATCCTGGACGGCTGGTACGGCGACAGCAGCCGCATGTATTTCGTCGGCGAGAAGATCGGCGTGAAGGCGCGCAAGCTGGTCGACCTGACCTATCGCTGCATGATGGCCGGCATCGCCCAGGCCAGACCCGGCAACCATCTGGGCGACATCGGCCATGCCATCCAGACGATGGCGGAGGCGGCGCGCTGCTCCGTCGTGCGCGATTTCGGCGGTCACGGCATCGGCCAGGTCTTCCACGGCGCCCCGCACGTCGATCATTTCGGCAAGCCCGGCACCGGCGTGGAGCTGCGCCCCGGCATGGTCTTCACGGTCGAGCCGATGATCAACGCCGGCCGTCCCGAGGTTAAGATCCTGTCCGACGGCTGGACCACGGTCACCCGCGACCGCTCGCTGTCGGCGCAGTTCGAGCACCAGATCGGCATCACCGAAGACGGCTGCGAGATCTTCACCCTCTCCCCCGCCGGCTACACCCAGCCGCCCTACGGGAGCGCCGCATGAGCGACGACCAGAATCACGGCGACCAGAAGCAGGGCGAACAGAAGCCTTGGGACGTGCTCGGCAGCCGCGAGCTGCTGGACGCCAGCCCGTACCTGAAGGTGCGGGCGGAGACGGTCCAGCTGCCGGACGGGCGGACGGTGGAGAATTTCTACCAGATCGACCAGCCCGACTTCGCCCTGATGTATGTGGAGACCGAGGACGGCAAGGTCGTGATGCTGCGCACCTACAAGCATGGGCCGCGCCGCGTCAGCCTGACCTTCCCCGCCGGCGCCATCGAGCCCGGCGAGGACCCGCTGACCGCCGCCAGGCGCGAGCTGCTGGAGGAGACCGGCTATGCCGCCGACGACTGGACGGCGCTGGGCGGCTTCGTCGTCGGGGCGAACTCCAGGGGCAGCACGTGCCACATGTTCCACGCCAAGGGCGCCCGCAAGGTGGCGGAACCGGACCAGGGCGATTTGGAAGACATGCGGATCGAGCTGCACAGCGCCCGCGAGCTGATCGACGCGGCGGCCCAGGGCGACTATGCGGTGCTGCCGGTGATCGCCATGCTGGGGGCGATGCTGCTGCCGGAGCTGCGCGAGGGGCTGGGCATGGCGGCGCGGAGCACGCGATGACGGACGATGCGCCGACCGCCGAGCGGCTGATCGAACTGCTGGGGTTGCAGCCTCATCCGGAAGGGGGCTTCTACGCCGAGACCTACCGTGCGCCGGGCGATGGCGGGCGCGGGGCGGTGACGGCCATCTATTTCCTGCTGAAGGCCGGGCAGCGGTCGCACTGGCATACGGTGGATGCCGTGGAGATCTGGCTCTGGCACGGCGGGGCGCCGCTGGAACTGTCGATTTATCAGGATGGCGGGGCGGTCGAACGCAGCCGGCTGGGGCTGGACATCGCCGAAGGCGAGCGGCCGCAGGCGGTGGTGCCGGTGGGAGCCTGGCAGGCGGCGCGGAGCTTGGCCGAGGGGCCGAACGGCTGGTCGCTGGTGAGCTGCACCGTGGCGCCGGCCTTCGAGTTCGCCGGGTTCCAGATGGCGCCGGAGGGATGGGAGCCGGTGGAGGGCCGGTGAGGGGCGGAAGACCGTCCCCTCGCCCGGATCGCTCACGCCCAGATCGCTCGGCCCTTGATCGCTCAGCCCCGCTCTCCCTGACGCTGGGCCTTCCGGATGCACAGATCTCATTGGCCTTCAAGCAACTGGAATCAGAGCCTTTACTCGGCCGTCATTCCCGCGAAGGCGGGAATCCAGCCACTTAAGCCGCTTTATCGCAAAGTTTCCTGGATCCCCGCCTTCGCGGGGATGACGCAAAGTTCCTTTTATTCCAAAACCTCAATGCCATTCTGAGCTTTGTGAATGCTGTACGCCGCCGGGCCGGGAGATCAGGCGATGGCTGGCGCGGCCTGTATGCGCACCATGTCGGCCAGCGCCTCGGGCGCCATCGGACGGCCGAACAGGTAGCCCTGCATCAGGTCGCAGCCGACCGACACCAGGAAATCGCGCTGCTCCGCCGTCTCCACCCCTTCCGCCACGGTGGTCAGGCCAAGACCGTGCGCCATGCCGACGGCGGCACGGACCAGCGCGTTGCTCTTCGGATTTTCCGGCACGTCGATGACGAAGGCGCGGTCGATCTTCAGCTTCGCCACCGGCAGCTGCTGCACATAGCTGAGCGAGGAATAGCCGGAGCCGAAATCGTCGATGGCCGCCTGGATGCCGAGATCGGCCAGCTCGCCCAGCGTCCGCACCGCCACCTTCAGGTCGCGCACCGCCGCCTGTTCGGTGATCTCCAGCCCGAGATGGCTGCGCAGCGACGGATGCTCGCACAGCAACTCCTCCAGGCGCAGCGTGAGGTTGCCGCGCAGGAACTGCTGGCCGGAGATGTTGAGGAAGACGCGGTCGGGCAGCACGCCCTCCGCCTCCCAGGCCGTCATCTGGGCAATGGCGGTGGACAGCACCCAGTCGGTGATCGGCACGATCAGGCCGCTTTCCTCGGCGACGGGAATGAACTCCCCAGGCGAGACCGGCCCCAGCGCGTGATGGTCCCAACGCAGCAGCGCCTCCGCCGAGCGGACCCGGCCGGCCTTGTCGACGATGGGCTGATAGACGAGGCGCAGCTCGTTCCGTTCGATCGCGTGGGTCAGATGCATGGTCAGCATCATCCGCCGCGTCGCCGCCGCCGCCATTTCCGGCGTATAGAAGCAGATGGCGTTGCCGCCATTGTGCTGCACCGCCTGCAAGGCGAGCTTGGCCTTGGCGTTCAGATCCTCCAGCGTGCTGACCGTCTCGTCCTGCACCGCGGCGCCGACCGACAGCCGCAGCCGCACCCAATGGCGGTCGGCGTAGATCGAGGCGGTCAGCCGGTCGTGCAGCACCCCGGCCAGCGTGCGCGCCTGATCGGCGTCGGCCACCCGTGACAGCGCTGCGAATTCGTCGGCGGCGATGCGGCAGATGATGGTGTTGGGCGGCAGCACCTCGGTCACCCGGCTGACCATCGCCTTCAGCGCGGCATCGCCGACATGGAAGCCGAAGGCTTCGTTCACGTCGCTGAACTGGTCGACGTCCAGCGCGAACAGCGCGAACAGCCCGCCGCCTGCCCCGCCACTGTCGCTGCCCTCCGGCCCGTCGGCGCGGTGGCCGGCGAACAGCGCCTCGCACTCCTCCAGAAAGGCGGTGCGGGTCAGAACGCCGGTCAGCGGGTCGTGCCGCGCAAGGTAGGAGGCGCGCTGCTCCGCCGCCAGACGGTCGGAAATGTCGCGGATGATGCCGACGAAGGTGACGTCGTCGCCCATCCGCGCCTCGCCGACGCTGAGATGGATGGGGAACACCGTGCCGTCCTTGCGCTGGCCCAGCGTGTCGCGGCCGATGCCGATGATCTTGGCCCGCTCGGTCCGCATGTAGGTGTCGACATAGCGGGTGTGGTCGCGGGAGAAGGGCGGCGGCATCAGGATGGTCATGCTGCGCCCGACCAGCTCGCTGTCCTCATAGCCGAACAGGCGGCAGCAGGCGCGGTTGATCGAGCGGATGGTGCCGCTGCGGTCGGACACGATGATGCCGTCCACCGCGGCGTCCAGCAGGGTGGCGACGAAGGCGTCGCGGCAGGTCACGAACTCGGCGATGCGGTCGGGATCGCCGGTCTGGTGAAAGTTGCCGAGATAGCCGAGGATCGTGCCTGCGCCGTCGCGATGGGCGGTCACGCTGCCGCTGAGAATCGACCGGCGGCCGTCGCAGCCGACCGTCGGGCAATCGACCGGGGCGGAGCCGTGCGCCTGGGACTGGCCCAGGGAGGTGATGGCTGCGATGGCAGCCCCCAGCGCCGCGGTCACGGGATGATCGATGGCGGCGAGCGGCCGGCCGACCAGTTCCGCCGGGGAACGGTCGAGCGCCGCGGCGAAATGGCGGTCGGCATGCCGGCACACGCGGTCGCGGTCCAGATAGACGAGCGCCATCCCGCCATCGTCGAGCAGGCTGGCGGCCAGCGAGGCCAGAAAGGCCGGATCGCGCGGCATCCCGGCGGCTTCCGCCGCACCGGACCCGCTGCACTCGGAACCGTTCATCTGATCCGCCGGTTGTAGGTTCACGAAGCCATCCGTTTCTTCTGTCCGGCCCGAAAGACGGACCTCGTGATGCACCGCCGGGATCCCGGCTGACCGAATTCGGATACCCGACGGTGGTATTATGACCCCGTCCGGCATCTTTTCCAACGTCAAGCGGACGCGTAAATGCAGGACATTTCCGCAACCCTGTCGCCGTGATGCTTTCGCACTCTAACGGTTAGAGGCCGAAGTACGATTGACATGGTTCAATGCGGGCCGCGGTTTCGGAGATAGACGCGCACCGTCCGCCGCACCACCACAGCTTTCGCGCGTGTGGTCTGCGACAATTCCGGGGCATCGGGTCCGGCGTGCTGGACCTTCGGCGGTATACGCCCCAAGATATTCGCCAACACCCCGATCCGGGAACCGTCCCGGCATTTTTCCAACCAGTCCCGTCTCTTTGTGCCTGATGGAGGAATAAACCGCAGGTCCCAGGCGTTTTTCCTGACAATGGCCGCAACAACCGACCCCCAAGTCGGCTGACGCCGTCACGTCGGGTCCGCCAACGGTCCGCGGTTCGAGAAAAAACGATTGGGAGCATTCCGTCATGACCAACGCATTCAGCCAGATCCGACACTCCGACGGCCGTGCATACTACCAGGGCACCCCGCTGTCCCTGGCCGATGCCCAGATCATGCTCAACGACGACATCCTGCGCCGCCGGGTGCGCGTCGGGGCCTATCTGCGGGTGGATGACGGCCGGCTGGTGCTGGTCAACGGCCCTGCCCTGCACCCTTGGGTCAGCCGGCCGGCGTCGGCGCTCAGCCCCCGCGCGGCCCGGCCAGAATAAGCGCCGCACCGGCCAGACAGATCAGCGCGCCGGCCGCGTCCCAGCGGTCCGGCCGCGCCCCCTCGACCAGCCACAGCCACAGCAGCGACGCCGCGATGTAGACGCCGCCGTAGGCGGCATAGGCCCGCCCGGCGAATTCGGCGTCGGCCCGCGTCAGCAGCCAGGCGAACAGGCACAGGCTTGCCACGCCCGGCAGGACCAGCCACGCGCTGCGATCCAGCCTTATCCAGGCCCAGAAGGCGAAGCAGCCGGCGATCTCCGCCAGCGCCGCTGCGCCATACAGCGCCAGCGTCGCGCCCTGTGTCCGCTCCATCCGCCCGTCCACCTCAGCCCCGCTCCAGACCGGCAGGATGCTGACGGCCGTGTGCTTCGGCGTCAATAGGGTGCGGGCCATTGCAACCCGCCACAGCTCGTTTCAATTTGCCGTCCTAATATTACAGTGCATTCATGGACTTGGCTGGGGGTGCGGCATAGATTCGCTGGGCAGGAGGCATACTATGATGCTCATAGACGCTACCGACCCGATGCGGGATGCCATCGAAACGATCCGGGCCACCGACGTGATTTCGGAGTCGAAGAAGCGTGTCCTGGTCCAGGGGCTGGAGGCGTTGCGGAACCGGCATTGTCCGGACCCGCGTCCGATGGCGGGCTGTTGCGAAGAGTGCCTGTCCCGCAGCCGCTGCCTGCCGGCGGTGCTGGATCTGCTCGGTTCCTGACCACGGCCGGGGGGAACGCGGAGTGCGCCTGACGCTCGATGACGAAGCCACGCTGTGTTCCGTCGAGATCCTGGCGGAGGCGGTCGAAATGGCCTTCGTGCCCGGTATCCTCGAACTGCGCACCCTGCGCGATTCCCTGAACGATGCCCTGCACACCCGATCCCCGGCGGCGGTGAAGCTGGCCTTCAGCGCCTTCAGCCGGGTCGACCGCGATTTCCGCAACCAGATCACCCATCACGCCCTCCAGCTGGCGGCCCTGCGCCGTCACAGCGCCGGACCGATGCGCCGCGACCTGCCGGTCGATGGCGGCGTGCCGGCGCGATCGTCCGGCCGCGGAATCGACGGGCCGCGCCGGGCGTGAACCGGGCATGAGCCTGGGGAGAGGCGGGCCGCTCGCCTTTCGTGTCATATTTTTAATGGACCCTTTTGCCTTCCGTTCCGTTGTCCAGGCATAACCAACACAGACGAGGTTGCCACCATGGACAAGGATCGCATCGAGGGCGCTGCCCGTTCCATCAAGGGTGCCATCAAGGAAGCCGCCGGCAAGCTGACCGGCGACACCAAGACCGAGGCCGAGGGCCGCGGCGAGAAGGCGGCCGGCAAGGTGCAGAACAGCGTCGGCGGCGCCAAGGATGCCGTGCGCGACGCGCTGAAGTAACCGCCGAAGCGATCCCGGCGCCCGCAAGGGTTTGCCGACCCGGCGTAGCCATCGGACGCCCCGGTCCCGCATTTCCATGCAGGGCCGGGGCGTTCGCATGTTCGCGCCCCTCCGGGCGGGCGCCGGTGGCGGTGGTGATGGCGACGCCCAAGCCGGAAATGGGCTGTTGCCGCCCTTCCCTCCCCTATCTATGATGCGCCGCCCCGGCCGGATGGCCGAACGACGCGCTTAGATTCGGGTCCCATGCTCCAGTTCATCCGCAATTTCGCCGGCTCCTGGGTCGTCAAGATCCTGTTCGTGCTGTTGATCCTCAGCTTCGGCATCTGGGGGATCGGCGACGTATTCCGCTCCACCACGCCCACCACCGTCGCCGAAGTCGGCAAGGTGGAGATCGGGCAGCAGGCGCTGGACCAGGAATTCCGCCGGCAGATGGAACGGCTGCGCCCGATGCTGGGCGGCAACCTGACCGCCGAGCAGGCCAAGCGCTTCGGCCTTCTGGAACAGTCGCTGCAATCGCTGATCCAGCGCACGCTGTTCGACCTCGCCGCCGCCGACATGGGCATCGCCGTCGGGCCGGAGGTGGTCCGCCTGCGCATCGCCGACGAGCCGGCCTTCCGCAACCAGCAGGGCCAGTTCGACCCCAACATCTTCCGGTCCGTGCTGCGCAACAACCAGCTGACCGAAGACGGCTATGTCGCGATGATCCAGCGCGAGACGGCGCGCCAGCTGGTGGCCGGCGCGGTGTCGGCCGGCCTGACCCCGCCGCAGCCGCTGGTGCAGGACCTCTACCGCTATCGCGGCGAAAAGCGCGTGGCGGAGGTGGTGACCCTGCCCAACGCCTCCATCGGCGATGTCGGCGTGCCCGACGACGCGACGATCAAGCAGGCCTACGACGACCATCAGGTCCGCTTCACCGCCCCGGAATACCGCGCCCTCACGGTCGCCCGCCTGTCGCCCGACGCGCTGGCGAAGGACATCAAGATCGACGACGCCCAGCTGCGCAAGGCGTATGAGGAGCGCGCGAACGAGTTCGGCGCCCCGGAAAAGCGCTCGGTCCAGATGGTGGTGACCGACGACGAGGCGAAGGCCAAGCAGATCGCCGAGGCCGCCAAGGCCAAGGGTCTGGCCGAGGCCGCCAAGGACGCCGGCGTGGAGCCGGTGACCCTGGACAACATCGCCAAGGCCGACCTGCCGGAGATCGGCGACGCCGCCTTCGCGCTGGAGCCGGGCAAGCCCTCCGACCCGATCAGGAGCGCGCTCGGCTGGCACGTCATGGCCGTCACCGGCGTCACCCCGTCCTCGACCAAGAGCTTCGAGGATGTGCGCGACCAGCTGGCGGCCGAGATGAAGAAGGAGCAGGCGCTCGACTCCGTCTTCTCCATCGCCAACCGGGTCGAGGACCAGCTGGCCAGCGGCGCCTCGCTGGACGAGGTCGCCCAGGCCCAGGGTCTGGTGCTGAGCAAGGTCGCCGCCATCGACAGCACCGGCAAGGCCCCGGACGGCAAGGACGCCGCCCCGGACCTGCCCGGCCTGAAGGCGCTGCTGCCGAACGCCTTCCAGCTGAAGACCGGCGCTTCCTCCAACCTGACGGAGGGCGAGGGAAGCAACTTCACCGCCGTCCGCGTCGACAGCGTGATCCCCGCCGCCGTCCGTCCGCTGGCCGACGTGCGCGAGCAGGTCATCGCCGACTGGCAGCAGGAACAGCGCGCCGAGCGCGCCGCCAAGAAGGCGGAGGAGATCGCCGCCCGGCTGAAGCAGGGTGCGGAGGCCGCGGCCCAGGACGTCGCCACCCAGGCCGGCGCCACCTTCGCCATGACCAGCCCCTTCACCCGCGACGCCCAGGCGGTCCAGGGCCTGCCGGCGGAGCTGGTCGCCAAGCTGTTCGCCGCCAAGCCGAACGAGGTCGTCACCGGCAACACCGCCGATGCCCAGGTGGTCACCCGCCTGAAGGAGATCATCCCGGCCGATCCGAAGGCCGCCGACGCCGATCTGGCGCCGGTCCGCGCCGCGGTCGAACAGGGGATGGAGGGCGATCTGGTGGCGGAGTTCACCAACGCGCTGCGCGACAAGTACCCGGTCCGCATCCATCGCCAGCGCATCGACCAGTTCTTCGCCAGCAACTGAGGCTTCGGCGCAGCCGACAGCAATCCAAGAGGTCTCGTGCCGTGAAGGTCCAGCCCGATATCACCAGCTTCAATGCCGCTTACGCCGCCGGTCGGCCGCAGGTGGTGTGGACCACGCTGGTCAGCGATCTGGAGACCCCGGTCTCCGCCTACATGAAGCTGGCGGACGGCCGTCCCTTCGGCTTCCTGCTGGAGTCGGCGGAGCGCGGGGCGGGATCGCGGCGCGACCGCTATTCGGTGATCGGCTTCAAGCCGGACGTGGTGTGGCGGTCGCGCGGCAACCGGGCGGAGATCAACCGCGATGCGCTGCACGACCGCGACGCCTTCAAGCCGCTCGACAACGCACCGCTGGACGAGCTGCGCGCGCTGATCAACGAGAGCCGGATCGACCTGCCGGAAGCGCTGCCGCCGATGGCCGCCGGCCTGTTCGGCTACATGACCTACGACATGGTCCGCCTGATGGAGCGGCTGCCGGACAACAATCCGGACGAGCTGAACATCCCGGACGCCATCCTGACCCGGCCCAGCATCGTCGCCATCTTCGACAGCCACACCGACTCGATCACGCTGGTGACCCCGGTCTGGCCGAAGGCCGGCAAGGATGCCGCCACCGCCTACGCCGATGCGCGGGAGCGGCTGACCGACGCGCTGGCCGATCTGGAACGCCCCCTGCCCTACCGGCGGGAGCCGCGGGCGGAGGACGGCCTGCCGCTGGCCTGGACCTCCAACACGACGCGCGAGGAGTATCACGCGATCGTGGAGAAGGCGAAGGAGTACATCCGGGCCGGCGACATCTTCCAGGTCGTGCCGTCGCAGCGCATCCGCTTCCCCTTCAAGCCGTCGCCGCTGGCGCTGTACCGCACGCTGCGCCGGCTGAACCCCTCGCCCTTCCTGTTCCACTGCGATTTCGGCGACCTGACCGTCGTCGGCTCCAGCCCGGAAATCCTGGTGCGCGTGCGCGACGGCAAGGTCACCGTCCGTCCTATCGCCGGCACCCGCAAGCGCGGCGCCACCACGGCGGAGGACGAGGCGCTGGCCGCCGACCTGCTGAGCGATCCGAAGGAACTGGCCGAGCACCTGATGCTGCTCGACCTCGGCCGCAACGACGTCGGCCGGGTGGCGAAGGTCGGCACGGTCAAGGTGACGGCCAAGATGATCGTGGAGCTTTACAGCCACGTCATGCACATCGTCTCCAACGTCGAGGGCGAGCTCGATCCGAAGTTCGACGCGCTCGATGCGCTGGTCGCCGGCTTCCCCGCCGGCACGGTGTCCGGTGCGCCGAAGGTCCGCGCCATGGAGATCATCGACGAGCTGGAGAAGGCCCGCCGCGGCGTCTATGCCGGCTGCGTCGGTTATTTCGGCGCCTCGGGCGCGATGGACACCTGCATCGCGCTGCGCACCGCCGTGCTGAAGGACGGCATGATGTATGTCCAGGCCGGCGGCGGCGTCGTCGCCGACAGCGACCCGGAAGCCGAGTATCAGGAGACCGTCAACAAGTCGATGGCGCTGATCCGCGCCGCCGAGGAGACCCTGCGCACCACCGCGCGCGGCTGACCGTCACAACCGCGCTCAACGGAAAGGCCGCCTCCTGGGCGGCCTTTTTCATGCGCGGAAGGTTGCGGGGGCAACGGGCCCACTCCCGCCAATCCGGATTATCCACAGGAAAATGCACGCCGCCGGGCAGTAGCGTCGCACACATCTGCAACCATGCATCTATAGTAGGACTGTGTGAACGGGGTGGCGGATACGCCGCCACCGCCGCACACTAACAAGGGAGAAAAGAGGATGGACAAGATCCTCACACTCCTGATCCTGCTGTTGCAGATCGTCAAGGCGTGCCTTGATCTTCTGAACCGCTGATCGGATGGGTGCATCGGGGCTGGCCGGCCTCGATGCACCTGTCCCTAAAGATAAGCCATTTCCCGCGCTTGCCAAGAGGCTTCCGCACGCCTTCCGCGAGTTGGCAGTCAGAGATACCGCTGCTCCAGATGCCGCTTGAACACCGACGCGTCGAGCGGCCGGCCGGTCGCCGCGGTCAGCAGCTCGTCGCCGGAGGCGTGGAAACAGCCGGTCTGATGGACATTCACCCGCAGCCAGTTCACCAGAGGCGCGAACTCGCCACGCGACAGCGCCGGGACGATTTCCGGATCGGCGGTGCGGGCGGCGTCGAACAGCTGGGCCGCGGTCATCGCGCCCAGCGTGTAGCTGGGGAAATAGCCCCAGCCGCCGCCGGGCCAGTGGATATCCTGCAAACAGCCGAGCCGGTCGTTCGGCGGAACCACACCGACGAGTTCGGCCATGCCGTCGTTCCAGGCGCCCGGCAGGTCCGGCAGGGTCAGGTCGCCTGCAACCAGCGCCTTTTCCAGGCGGTAGCGCAGGATGATGTGGGCGGGATAGGTCACCTCGTCGGCATTGACGCGGATGAAGCCGCGCTCCACCCGGCTGTAGAGGCGGCGCAGATTGTCGGCCTCCCAGGCCGGCCCCTCCCCAGCGAAGGTCTCGCGCACCACCGGCGCCAGCCAGGTGATGAATTCGGCCGAGCGGCAGGCCTGCATCTCCATCAGCAGCGACTGGCTTTCATGCACCGCCATGCCGCGGGACTGGCCCACCGGCTGGGTCAGCCACGCGGCCGGGCGGTTCTGCTCGTACAGCGCGTGGCCGGTCTCGTGCAGGATGCCCATTAGCGCATCGGTGAAGTTCGCCTCGTCATAGCGGGTGGTGATGCGCACATCGCCGGTGGCTCCACCGCAGAAGGGATGCAGCGACACGTCCAGCCGGCCGCGGCGGAAGTCGAAGCCCAGCCGCTCCATCATGCGGACGCCAAGCCCGCGCTGCGTCTCCACCGGGAACGGCCCCTGCGGCTCGGTCACCGCCGGTGCCGCCGCCTGCTTGTCGAGGACGCGGCCGATCAGGTCGGGCAGGAAGCCGGACAGATCGGCGAACAGCGCGTCGATCCGCTCCGCCCGCGCACCCGGATCGTGGCTGTCGAGCAGCGCGTCATAGGCGCTGATCCCCATCACGGAGCCAAGCGCCTCGGCTCCCTCGCGGACGCGGGCCAGAACCTCGGTCAGCGAGGGCAGCAGCTTGGCATAGTCGCTCTCCGCCCGCGCGGCGCGCCAGGTCATCTCGCAGACCGACACCGCCTTGCTGGTCGCCTCCACCAGATCGGCGGGAATGGCGGTGGCCTGGATGTGGTGGCGGCGCATCTCGCGCAGGTTGGCGCGCTGCCAGGCGTCGAGGCTGCCGTCGCCCTCCGCCTCCGCCAGCAGATCGCCCATGCGCGGGTCGGTCGCCAGTTCGTGGGCGATCACCGACAGGGTCGCGGTCTGCTCCGCCCGGCCATCGTTGGCCCCCTCCGGCATGATCGTCTGGGTGTCCCAGCCGAGAATGCCCAGCGCGTCGCCGATGGCGGCGATGCGGGCGTGGCGGCGTTCAAGCTCCTGATATGCGGTCATCGGGTCGTCCGTCGGTTCCGGTGTCGGCGCGCTTGCGCTGTGACAGCGCGTAGATCCCGGCGAGCGTCACCGCAAGCCCGTACCAGGTCAAGGCATACTGCAGGTGGTTGTTCGGCAGTTCCACCCGCGGCTCGATCCCCGCCAGCGTCCCGGCCGGCGCACCGGGAAGCTTGCTCCCGTTGATGCTCCCCTGCCCCGGCAGCATCTCGATCACCACAGGCGCCACGCCGCTTAGCGACAGCGCGGCGGCCATCGCCGGCGGATCGGCGCGCATCCAGGCGGAACCGGGCGCCGGGGTGCCGTTGCCGGGCTGGAAGAAACCGGGCGGCTGCGGGACGCGGACGATGCCCCTGACGGTCGTCTCGCCCTCCACCCGGGCGGCGGCGCGGGTCGCCGGATCGCGGCGGTCCATCGGCACGAAGCCGCGGTTGACCAGCAGGATGCCGGCCCCGTCGGCTCGTTCGAACGGGGTCAGCACCTCGTAGCCGACCTGCCCCTGGTGCGGGCGGGCGATCACCAGCAAATCCTTATCGTTCAGGAAATGCCCGGCGAGCGTCACCGGCCGGAACTCCCAGGCGGCGGGATCGTCGATCCGGGCGGGCAGCGGCGCGGGCGGCTCGGCCATCTGCCGGTCGATCCGGGCGATCAGCTCCTGCTTCCAGTGCAGCCGCTCCAGCTGCCATGTGCCGAGCCCGATGGTGACCGCAAGCCCGGCCAGCGTGACCAAAGTCGCCCCCAGCGTGGGGCGGAAATGCCGCCGGCCCGCCGTCTCGACCGCGGTTGCGCTCAAGAGCCCTTCTCCACTTCGCTGCGGCGGTAGCGGTACTGGAGGGCGATCACGGCGGCCTTGGCCGGCCGCAGCATGCCCAGCGTCAGGCCCAGCACGACGATGCTCCAGACGATGGCATGCAGCCACAGCGGCCAGTCCACCGTCATCGATACCCAGAGTGCGACCGGCACGACGAGGAAGCCCAGGATGAAGATGAGGAAGACGGCGGGGCCGTCACCGCTGTCGACTTGCGAAAAATCCAAGCCGCAGACGTTGCAGCGCTCCGCCACCGTCAGGTAGCCGTCGTACAGCCGTCCCTTGCCGCAACGCGGGCAGACGCTGCGCAGGCCCGCCGACAATGGGGAAACACTGGGGTAGAGATCGATCACGCCATCACCTCCAGTCCGGACCGTTCCGGCAGCGATACAGACCGCCGCCGGAACGGCTCGGCACCGGTCGCGTCAGTGGACGGCGACCACGCCGCCATGACCACCCCACCAGTAGACCGACACGAACAGGAACAGCCAGACCACGTCGACGAAGTGCCAGTACCACGCCGCCGCCTCGAAGCCGAAATGGCTTTCCGGAGTGAAGTGCCCCTTGTTCGTCCGGAACCAGCACACCGCCAGGAAGATGGTGCCGACCAGCACATGGAAGCCGTGGAAACCGGTCGCCATGTAGAAGGTCGAGGGGAAGATGCCGTCGGTGAACTTGAAGGAGGCGTGGACGTATTCATAGACCTGGAAGAAGCTGAACAGGACGCCGAGCAGCACGGTCAGGCCCAGCGCCTTGGCCGCCGTGCGGTTGTGCCCCTCGATGATCGCATGATGGGCCCAGGTGACGGTGACGCCGGACAGCAGCAGGGTCAGCGTCATCATCAGCGGCATGTCGAAGGCGTCGATGACATGCACGTTCGGCGGCGGCCAGATGGCGTCGGGATTGAGCGGCGACACCTTCGGTTCCAGCGCCGCGTGGAAGAAGGCCCAGAAGAAGGCGGCGAAGAACATCACCTCCGACGCGATGAACAGCGCCATGCCGTAGCGCAGGCCGATCTTCACCACCGGGGTGTGGGCCCGCTCCACCACCGATTCCCGGATGACCGACCGCCACCAGCCGAACATCGTCACCAGGATGGCCAGCACGCCCAGGATCATCAGCAGCTTGCCGCCGCCGTGCATGAAGATGACCAGACCGGTCGCCAGAAGCCCGCCGGAAAAGGCGCCGATCAGCGGCCAGGGGCTCGGCTTCAGCAGATGGTAGGGATGCGGGATGCCGGCGCCCGATTCATAGGCTGACGGTTCGGCGTGCGGCATTTGCCCGTGGGTGATGTCGGCCATCGTCTCACTACCCCATATGGTTCAGTTTGTGGCGGTCGCCCCCGGCTCCGCCTTTTGTTTTCCTGAGTCCGGCGCCGGGGACGTGGATGCGGCGGCCGTGTGCTGTGCCAGCCTGGCCTCGCTGTCCTTGGCGCGGAAGAAGGTGTAGGACAGCGTGATGGTGCTCACGTCGTCCATGTTCGGGTCGTCGGCCATCGACGGGTCGACGAAGAAGGTCACCGGCATGTCCACGACCTGACCGGGTTCGAGGACCTGTTCGGTGAAGCAGAAACACTGCATCTTGTTGAAATAGGCGCCCGCCTTTTCCGGCGTGACGTTGTAGACGGCGGTGCCGACCGTGGGTGACTTTCCGCGGTTCTCCGCCCGGTAGGCGGCGAAACCGGTCTCGCCCAGCTTCAGCACCAGATCCTTCTGTTCCGGCCGGAAGCCCCAGGGAAGGGCGGCGTTGGTGTCGGCGTTGAAGCGGACGGTCACGGTGCGCTCGACGACGCGCGCCGCGGCCTGTTCGGCCCGCTGGGTGGTGCCGCCGAAGCCGGTGACCGAGCAGAACAGGTTGTAGAGCGGGACCGACGCGTAGGTCAGCCCGATCATCCCCGCCACCAGCCCGAACAGCGTGCCGAGGACGAGGCGGTTGCGGCGGCGCAGCCTGTCGTCGCGCCGCATATCAGTGCGCCCCGCCCATCCGGACGACGGTGATCGCATAGAACAGGACCACCAGGGCCAGCAACGCCGCCAGAACGGCCAGATTGCGCCCGCGCAGCTTTTTGGCCCGCAGGGCGGCTTCCTGGCGGCGCTGCTCTTCGACGGAGTTGCGGGTATCGGTCAGGTCGTCGCGTTCCATCACCGTCATGCCCACCCTCCAAGGATAAGCCGTTCGCCCATCATCACGGCGAACAGCAGGAACAGGTACAGGATCGAGAAACCGAACATCTTCTTGGCCGGCTTGTCGTCGCTGGCCCGCAGGACGCGGACGGCGCAGCCGACGAACATCAGGCCGAGGATGGATGACGCCGCCAGATAGACCGGCCCGGCGATGCCGACGAAGGACGGCGCCGCGGCCACCGGCAGCAGGATCAGCGTGTAGAGCAGCATCTGCCGCTTGGTCGCCGCCTCGCCCGCCACCACCGGCATCATCGGCACACCGGCGCGGGTGTAGTCGCCGTTGCGGAACAGGGCCAGCGCCCAGAAATGCGGCGGCGTCCACAGGAAGATCAGCAGGAACAGCAGGATCGACGGCAGATCGACGCTGCCGGTCACCGCAGCCCAGCCGATCATCGGCGGGAAGGCGCCGGCGGCCCCGCCGATCACGATGTTCTGCGGGGTCCGGCGCTTCAGCCACATGGTGTAGACGAAGACGTAGAAGCCGATGGTCAGCGCCAGCAGCGCCGATGCGGTCCAGTTCACCGCCAGCCCCATCACCACCACCGACAGGACCGACAGGGTGACGCCGAATCCCAGAGCCTCGGCCGGCTCGACCCGGCCCGACGGAATCGGGCGCTTCACCGTGCGGGTCATCACCGCGTCGATGTCGCGGTCGTACCACATGTTGATGGCGCCCGACGCCCCGGCGCCGACGGCGATGCACAGGACGGCGACCAAGGCGAGGAAGGGGTGGATGTGGCCGGGCGCCAGCACGATGCCGGCCAGCCCGGTGAAGACCACAAGCGACATGACCCGCGGCTTGAGAAGCTCGATGAAGTCACCGGCCGACGCGCCCCCTGAGTGGTTGAGCGCCAGTTCGTTCGTCACGTCCGTCATATCATGTCCTTGTCTTCTAACCCCGGGCCTTCCAACAAAAAGTCGTCACCCCGGCACCCTCCGCAACCGGCGCCCATTTTCGGGCTGCTCGGGTCGGTCCCCTGTATCGGTGTCCCTTGTATCGGGCGGGTGCCTCCTTCACGGCGACGCCCGCCCGTTAGCACGCTTACTTGACCTGGGGCAACGTCTCGAACGCATGGAACGGCGGCGGCGAGCTGACCGTCCATTCCAGCGTGCCGGCCTGCGGGCCCCAATAGGCGCCCGGCACCCTTTCGCCGCTGCGCAGCGTCTTCCAGGCGATCCACACGAACAGCAGGGTGGAGGCGAAGGAGAGGTAGGCGCCCAGCGACGAGATCATGTTCCAGCCCCAGAAGGCATCCGGATAGTCCGGGATGCGGCGGGGCATGCCCGACAGGCCGAGGAAGTGCTGCGGGAAGAACACCAGATTGACGCCGATGAAGGTGGTGTAGAAATGAACCTTGCCCCAGAACTCCGGATACTGGCGCCCCGACATCTTGCCGATCCAGTAGTACCAGCCGGCGAAGATCGAGAACACCGCGCCCAGCGACAGCACATAGTGGAAGTGCGCCACGACGTAGTAGGTGTCGTGCATGTAGTTGTCGAGACCGCCGTTCGCCAGCACCACGCCGGTGACGCCGCCGACCGTGAACAGGAAGATGAAGCCCAGCGCCCACAGCATCGGCACCCGGAACTCGATCGACCCGCCCCACATGGTGGCGATCCACGAGAAGATCTTCACGCCGGTCGGCACCGCGATGATCATGGTGGCGGCGGTGAAGTAGGCCTTGGTGTTGACGTCCAGCCCGACCGTGTACATGTGGTGCGCCCACACGACGAAGCCGACCACGCCGATGGCGACCATGGCATAGGCCATGCCGAGATAGCCGAACACCGGCTTCTTGGAGAAGGTCGACACGATGTGGCTGATGATGCCGAAGGCCGGCAGGATCATGATGTAGACTTCGGGGTGGCCGAAGAACCAGAACAGGTGCTGGAACAGGATCGGGTCGCCGCCGCCTTCGGGATTGAAGAAGGTGGTGCCGAAGTTGCGGTCGGTCAGCAGCATGGTGATGGCGCCGCCCAGAACCGGGACCGCCAGCAGCAGCAGGAAGGCCGTCACCAGCATCGCCCAGACGAACAGCGGCATCTTGTGCAGCGTCATGCCCGGCGCGCGCATGTTGAAGATGGTGGTGATGAAGTTCACCGCGCCCAGGATCGAGCTGGCGCCGGCCAGATGCAGGGCGAAGATCGCCATGTCGACCGACGGCCCGCTGTGCCCCAGCGGCGAGGACAGCGGCGGGTAGATCGTCCACCCCGTGCCCGCGCCGGTGCCGACGAAGGCGGAGCCCAGCAGCAGCAGGAAGGCCGGCACGATCAGCCAGAAGCTGATGTTGTTCATGCGCGGGAAGGCCATGTCGGGCGCGCCGATCATGAGCGGCACGAACCAGTTGCCGAAGCCGCCGATCAGCGCCGGCATCACCACGAAGAACACCATGATCAGGCCGTGCGCCGTGATCAGCACGTTCCACATCTGGCCGTCGGAGACGAACTGCAGCCCCGGCGACTGAAGCTCCGCCCGCATGATGACGGAGAACAGGCCGCCGATCAGCCCGGCGATGACCGAGAAGATCAGATAGAGCGTGCCGATGTCCTTGTGGTTGGTCGAATAGAACCAGCGCTGCACGAAGCCGGGGACGTGATGATCGTCATGCCCGTGCCCATGGTCACCCACATGCTCACCATGTCCCGGTGTGGCGTTTGCCATGTCTCTACCCTTTGTCGCTGTCCCTGGCCGCCGTCCGATCCGGTCTGTCGCGAAGCGCCGGCAGCTGGGTTGGGTTCTTCTTATCGCGTCGTCCCTGTGGCGGGCTGTGCGAAGTGCGCTTATTCGACCAGCGTTCCGGTCGGGCGCTGCGCCACGTCACGGTCGCCGTCCTTGGGCGCGTAGGCGGTCTTGGCCTTGGCGACCCAGGCGTCGAACGCCTCCTTCGACACGGCTTCCACCGCGATCGGCATGAAGCCGTGGTTGGTGCCGCAGATCTCGGAGCACTGGCCGTAATAGACGCCTTCGCGCTCGGCCTTGAACCACGTCTCGTTGATGCGGCCGGGCACGCCGTCCTTCTTCAGGCCGAAGGCGGGAACCGCCCAGGAATGGATCACGTCGCCGGCCGTCACCAGCACGCGGACGGTGGTGTTGACCGGAACGACCACGCGGTTGTCGACCTCCAGCAGGCGCTTCTGGCCGGGCTTCAGGTCGGCTTCGGCGATCATGTAGCTGGAGAAGGTGATGTTGCCATGGTCGGGATATTCGTAATCCCAGTACCACTGGTGGCCGATCACCTTGATGGTCATGTCGGCCTGCGGAATGCGTTCCGCCGCGTAGAGCAGCTTGAAGGACGGAACGGCGATCACGATCAGGATGATGACCGGGACCACGGTCCAGGCGACCTCGAGCAGCGTGTGGTGCGAGGTCCTGGACGGGACCGGGTTCCTCTTCGCGTTGAACCGGACGACGCAATAGGCCATCAGCCCGGCGACGAAGATCACGATCAGCGTGATGACGACGGTCAGCAGGTCGTTGAACGAGGTCATCAGGTGTTTGACCGGCGAGGCGGAGGGCTGCATGCCCATTTCCCACGGTCGCGGCTCGTTCGCCAGGGCGGCCGTGCTCAAGCCGCCCACCATCGACAGGACCGCCGCCAGGCCGGCGGCGTACAGGCTTTGCCTTCTCATCCCCAACCCCTTCTTAGCCGCGACGCTCGTCATGGCCCGCGGTCGTCTCTCCCGCCGACGCTCCCTCCGCCCTGTTGATCCGGACCGGTTTCTGTTCGCGCGGTCCATAGTTGGGCTTATCAGCGAACGTCAGTTTATGCAGGGATCACGCCATCTTAGCGCGACATATACCCGCAGCCGGAGCTTATCCCCGTGCCCCGCTGGGTTACAAGCCTTTCCTCTCTCCCACCGATTGCCCCATCGTTTGCATAGACTTTTCCTCACATTCAGATGAACCGTGGGAACAAAGGTTGAGCGGAAACAGGGGTCATGCCATGCGGCATTCCGCCGCAGTCCGTTGGGCCAGCTGATTTTCTTGGGATTGGCTTCGGGAAATGAATGGAAGCGCTCAGGCCGCGGCGCGCAGGATTGTTGCGGCGGCGGAGCGCGACTCAGGATTGAAGGATGGGCGAGGTCCGGGCGTCCCGCCAGATGCGCGAAGGTGATAGGCGCCACGCCCCCTCCCCGGCCCGGCCAGAGAGGGTTTGCGGCACCATCAACGGACCGGACAGGCGGCAGCCGCGCCGGTCAATGCCCGCCGACCAGCACCTTGCGAATCCGCCGCACACCCGACCAGACGAAGGCGATGACGATGGGGATCATCAGCCCGACCAGCAGGTCGGGATCGATCTTGAAGCCGAAGCCTTTCAAGCCCTTGGCCGCATAGCCGACGATGCCGACGAGGTAATAGCTGATCGCCACCACCGACAGCCCCTCGACCGTCTCCTGCAGGCGAAGCTGCAACTGCGCGCGCCGGTCCATCGACTGGAGCAGCTCGGCATTCTGCCCTTCCACCGCGATCTCGACGCGGGTGCGCAGCAGCGTGCTGGCCCGCGCGACGCGCTGCGACAGCGAATCGAGCCGCTCCTCCACCGCCTCGCAGGTGCGGATCGCCGGGGTCAGGCGGCGGTCCATGAACTCCTGGACGGTCTGCAACCCCTCGATCCGGATCTCGCGCAGCTCCTCGATTCGCCGCTCCACCAGCTCGTGATAGGCGCGGGCGGCGCCGAATCGGTAGGCGGTCTCGGCGGCGATCTGCTCGGTCTGCGCCGCCAGCAGGGTCAGGCGGTCGAGCAGGTCGCGCTCGTCCTGCAAGCCGCGCAGGCTGGCGATGCGGGTGGTGACCTCGGACAGCCCGGCCTCGATCGGGCCGATTCGGGGCAGCACGCCGCGCGCCATCGGCAGGGCCAGCAGGGCCAGCACGCGGTAGGTCTCGATCTCCAGCAGGCGCTGGACGACGCGGCCGGTCTGGCGTGGCGTCATCGAATGGTCGGCGACCAGCATGCGGGAGAAGCCGTCGCCATGGATGCGGAAGTCGGTCCAGGCGGTGGCCGACCGCCCGGCGATTCGCGATCCGACATAGCTTTCCGAGCCGAACATCGCCGCCATCATGTTGGCCGACGGCTCCGGCGTGTCGGGGTCGAGCACCGCGACATGGATGCCGACCAGCAGTTCGCCCGGCAGCCCGGCCAGCCAGTCGCGCGGCAGGGCGTGCAGCGCCGGATCCACGAAGGGATCGACGACGGAGCCGGCCGGCATGGCGCTGGGACGGAAGACCGTCCAGGTCGAAAACTCGGTGTGCCGCTCCCACTTCAGGTTGAAGCTGCCGAAGGAGGCGCTGTGGTGGGTGGCGCCCTGCGGCGGACGGACGACGCCGGCCCAGTCGCACAGCGCCTCCAGATGCCGGCGGTCGGCCTCCGCCGCCCCTTCGCCCGACAGCATCGCCAGCATGGTGGCGCGCACCGGGGCGGCCAGCGCCTCCGGCGGGCGGGCATGCACCTCGTTGGTGAGCGTCTGGCGCAGCGGATGGTCGCGCAGTGGGCGCAGGCCGGACATGGCGCCGCCGGCTCCGGCTCCGGTCAGGCCGGCGCGGTTCAGGGTATCGGCTGTCGTCCGCGCCACACCGTCGGTCATGATCCCCTCCGCCATCCCGGCACCGCCCACCGTCAGGTTACACAATCAGGCATCGGCGAACTTGCCGGATCGCGCCAGCGTCGCCACACTATAGTCCGTCCGTTAGAACACATCGTACGGTGCGGCGCGAGATCGCCCGCTATGACACTGTGTCCTACCATGGAACAAGGCCGCTACTCCCCGCGGGCCGGGCAGGCCGGGTTCCGCCCCATCACAGGTTCGGAGTTTTCATGAGCGCGCTTGCCGTCACCGACGATCTCTTCTTCAACCGCGCCGGCATGGACCGCGCCCGCGTGGAAGGCGTCGTGCAGGACGCCCTGCACAGTGCCGACGATGGGGAGCTCTACCTCGAATACGCCCAGAGCGAGTCGCTGGGCTGGGACGATGGGAAGCTGAAATCCGCCAGCTTCGACACCACCCAGGGCTTCGGCCTGCGCGCCATCGCCGGCGAGGCGACCGGCTACGCCCATGCCAGCAACCTGTCGGAAGAGGCGATCCGCCGCGCAGCCGCCACCGTGCGCGCCGTGCAGGCCGGCCACACCGGCACGCTGGCCGAGCCGCCGGCCGGCACCAACCGCGCGCTCTACATCCCCGACAATCCCCTGCACCTCGTCCCCTTCGAAGAGAAGGTGAAGCTGCTGGCCGACATCGACGCCTATGCCCGCGCCAAGGACGAGCGCGTCCGGCAGGTCAGCTGCTCGATCAGCGGCGAATGGCAGGCGGTGCAGATCATGCGCGCCGACGGCGTGCGCGTCGCCGACCTGCGCCCGCTGGTGCGCCTGAACGTCTCGGTCGTGGTGGCCGAGGGCGACCGGATGGAGACCGGCGGCTACGGCGGCGGCGGCCGCGTCACCTACGAACACTACATCCAGCCGGAAACCTGGCGCGGCTTCGTCGACGAGGCGCTGCGGCAGGCGCTGGTCAACCTGTCCTCCGTCCCCGCACCGGCCGGCGAGATGACGGTGGTGCTGGGCAGCGGCTGGCCCGGCATCCTGCTGCACGAGGCCATCGGCCACGGGCTGGAGGGCGATTTCAACCGCAAGAAGACCTCCGCCTTCTCCGGCCTGCTGGGCCAGCGCATCGCCGCCCCCGGCGTGACCATCGTCGATGACGGCACCATCGAGAACTCGCGCGGCTCGATCAGCGTCGACGACGAGGGCACGCCCGGCCAGTGCACCACGCTGATCGAGGACGGCATCCTGGTCGGCTTCATGCAAGACCGCATGAACGCCCGCCTGATGGGCATGCGCCCGACCGGCAACGGCCGGCGCCAGAGCTTCGCCTACAACCCGATGCCGCGCATGACCAACACGGTGATGCGCAACGGCAACCACAGCCCGGACGAGATCATCGCCTCGGTCAAGAAGGGCATCTACGCCAAGAACTTCGGCGGCGGCCAGGTTGACATCACCAACGGCAAGTTCGTCTTCTCGGCCAGCGAAGCCTACCTGATCGAGGACGGCAAGCTGGGTCCGGCGGTGAAGGGCGCCACCCTGATCGGCAACGGCCCGGACAGCCTGACCCGCGTGTCGATGATCGGCAACGACAGCCGCCTCGACCCCGGCGTCGGCACCTGCGGCAAGGACGGCCAGGGCGTGCCGGTGGGCGTCGGCCAGCCGACGCTGAAGCTGGAAGGCCTGACGGTCGGCGGCACCGCCGCCTGACACAGCACGACAGTCCCTGACATGGGGCCGGATCGCTTCTGCGGTCCGGCCCTTTTCGTATTTCGGGCCTTTTGGCATTTCGGGTTTGGAGCCGCCGATTGCATCGGTATCGTCATTCCGGAGTTTTTCAACTTTCCGGATTGGATGAACACCGATGCATTCTTTTTCGCGCATTTTCATGGCCGCGACGCTCTCTTTCGGACTGGCGCTGGCCGCGGCCCTTCCGGGCCATGCCCAGACCGCCCCGAGCGTCGAGCAGGTGACCGCCGCCAAGGCGCCCGGCGCCAGCGCCGATCAGTTGAACGCCCGCGTCGTGGTGGCGAGCTATTTCTATGCCTCCACCGATCTCACCTCCGCCCGCTATTCGGACGATTCCAAGGGAATCGATTTCTCCAAGCCGCTGGAGGTGATCGACGTCGCCGCCGGCACCGGCTGGTACCAGTTTGTCCGCACCGGCTACGACAGCGTCCGCTTCGGCAATTTCTTCTCCCCCGTGGTGACGGCGACGCCCGACTGCCTCGGCATCTCCGGCGCCGGCCGGGCCGAATACAAGGCGGTCCTGCCCGCCGGCCAGGGGCTGAAGTCGGTTGCCGCCCCCATCGTCGACAGCTGGACCACCCCCGGCACCAGCGTTCAGACCGCGGGCGGCTGCGCCCAGGTCGTGGTGCCCAACAGCGTGAAGGCCGGCGTCACCAGCGGCGGTCTGGTACAGTAACACCCCGCCGCAATCGCAACCCCTCCATCGCAACCGGAGTCCCGCCATGCCCGACATCGCCACCGCCGACGAGTTGCGCCGCCGCATCGCGCAGGCCCAGGCCGGGGTTGCGGCGCTGGCCCGGCGGGAACCGGAAAACAGCTGGCTGACCAGCATCCAGCGCCAGCTCGACTATGTGGACGGGGCGGCGCGGGATGGGGCCGAGCGGCTCGACCGCGCCGACGAGCTGAATTTCGGCCTGCTCGCCTCCCACTATGTCGACGACGTCGACCCGGCGCTGGCGGCGGAGCTTCACGCCATCAGCGCCGCGACCCGCCGCCTGTTCGGCTTCTGATACCAGGGAACGCCTGAACCGACCTCTTCAGGCGTTCCCTGGCCGCCGCGACGGCGGCGGCGCGCCCACATGGGCGCGGAAAAGCCTGCGTGGCGTTTGAACGCAATACGGCAAGTCAAGTCATTGGCTTGCCGGTATGGGTGCGATTTTGTGCTGGCGTTCCCGGCACCCCGCTTCGATGATCGCCCTTCCGGACGGCACGGCCGAACCCGTGCCCGTCGAAGAAAAGCAAAACGGGAGATGTGCGATGGCGACGGAATCGACCGCTGGGCTGGCCCTGGTTTCCACCTTCTGCCCCGACCGGGTCGGGCTGGTGTCCGGCATCACCAGCCACCTGTTCGAACAGGGCATCAACCTGCGCGACGCCACCTTCGCCTCGCTGGGCAGCGGGGCCGAGTTCTCCGCCGTCTGTGAACTGCCCGCCGGCCTGACGGTGGCGGAAGTCCAGGCCAGCCTGTCGTCCCTGCCCGTCCTGGCCGGCGCCGAGGTGAAGGTCACCCCCTTCGCCTTCGATCCGCAGCCGGGCCCGCAGGCGATGGTCACCCACCGCGTCGAGGTGTCGGGCGGCGACCAGCCCGGCCTCGTCGCCCGCCTGTCGGAGATCTTCACCCAGTTCGACGCCAACATCGTGCGCCTGGACGCGCAGACCCTGCCCGACCGCGCCGGCGAGCGCTATGTCCTGCGCTTCTCGGTTTCGATCCCGCCGGAGCGGGCGGAGGTCTGCCTGTCGGCGGTGGCCAACACCGCGGAAACGCTGGGGCTGACCTGCCGGGCGGAGGGGCTGTGAGGGGGCTTCCCCCTCACCTCACCCATGCAGGACTTTCAGCCCGACGATCCCGCCGACGATTGCCGCGATGCACAGCAGGCGCAGCGCGCCGGCGGGTTCGCCGAACAGCATCATGCCGAGCAGGGCGGTGCCGACCGTGCCGATGCCCGTCCACACCGCATAGGCGGTGCCGAGCGGCAGGGTCTTCAGCGCCGCCCCCAGCAGCAGGATGCTTGCCAGCATCGCCGCAGCGGTCAGCACGCTGGGGACCAGGCGGGTGAAGCCTTCGGTGTATTTCAGGCCGACGGCCCAACCGATTTCGAAAAGACCGGCGAAGAACAGCGTGACCCACGCCATGACGGTACCTCCGTCCTGGAATGGCGGGGTCGTCCCCACCCGGTTTGCCTCTGCAATCGGCGGGGTCGTCCCCGCGGGCCAGATCGCAGATAGGACAGGCTGCCCATCAGGTCAAGACCGGCGGGTCAGGGTGGGCGGCGAATGTTGCATCGCCACGCCGGCCCGTGCAGGATGGGGTTCCTGAATGGTTCCCCCTTCGCCGCTGGTGGCGCTGGGGGCTTTCGACGTTGGACTGCAATGACCGATAACGGCCCCCACACGGCTTCCAAGGCACCGGCTCCCGAGAAGGCCGAATCGCTTGAAAACCGGCGCAAGCGGCTGCGCTTCCGCTCCTGGCACCGCGGCACGCGCGAGATGGACCTGCTGATGGGAAGCTTCGCCGACGCCCATGTCGGCGAGTTCGACCACGCCATGCTCGACCGCTTCGAGGCGCTGCTGGAGCTTGGCGATCCCGACCTCTATGACTGGATGTCGGGCCGCGAGCCGGTTCCGGCGGAGCATGACAGCGATGTGATGCGCCTGTTGACGGCGTTCCGTTACACACCACGTCAAGGCTCCTGACGGAGCCACGGTCAAGGCTCCCGACGGAGCCGGTCCAGGCTCCCCCACAGGCACTTCCCTTCTCCGAGGCATCCTCCTTTGGTCAGTTACGATCTCCAGCCCGGCCGCGCCGGCCGTCTCCTGATCGGCGGCGCGCCCGAGGGTCATGACGCCCGCATCCTGGCGGAGCTTGCGCAGAAGGCCGGCGGCTACGGCCTGCTGCATGTGGCGCTGGACGACACGCGCTGCGCCCTGCTGGCGGAGGCGCTGGCCTTCTTCGCGCCGAAGCTGGAGGTGCTGACCTTCCCGGCCTGGGACTGCCTGCCCTATGACCGGGTGTCGCCCAACGGCGGCATCGTCGCCCGGCGCATCGACACGCTGACCCGCCTGATCGCCCGGCGCGATGCGGCGTCCAACCGCGACGGTCTGGCGCCGCTGATCGTGCTGACCACGGTCAACGCCGTGGTGCAGAAGGTGCCGCCGCGCAGCGCCTTCAAGAACGCGGTGTTCTCGGCCAAACTGCGCGACCGGATCGACCTGGAGAAGCTGCAGCGCTACCTCGCCGGCAACGGCTACACCCGCGCGCAGACGGTGCGGGAGCCCGGCGAGTTCGCGGTGCGCGGCGGCATCGTCGACCTGTTTCCGCCCGGCACCGAGGAGCCGCTGCGCCTCGACCTGTTCGGCGACGAGCTGGAGGGCGTGCGCGCCTTCGATCCGATGACCCAGCGCACCACCGACAAGCGGGACAGCGTCGAGCTGAAGCCGATGTCGGAGGTCTTCCTCGACGACGCCGGGATCGCCCGTTTCCGCTCCGGCTACCGCGAGCTGTTCGGCGCGGTGACCGACGACGACCCGCTCTACGAGGCGATCTCCGCCGGCCGCAGCTATGGCGGGATGGAGCATTGGCTGCCGCTGTTCCACGAGAGCATGGACACGGTGCTGGACTATCTGCCGCGCGGCATCGTCAGCCTGGACCATCAGGCCAACGAGGCGCGCGACGCCCGCATCGCCCAGGTGGTGGATTTCCACGCCTCGCGCGACGGCATGATGACCATCGAGAAGCGGGCCGGCTCGCCGGTCTACAAGCCGGTGCCGGTCGCCTCGATGTTCCTCGACGGGATCGGCTGGGACGCGCTGCTGGCGGAACGCGCGGTGGCGCAGCTCCAGATCTTCTCGACGCCCCCCGGCATCAAGGGCACGGTCGATGCCGGCGGCAAGCGCGGCCATGACTTCGCCGAGGAGCGCAACCGCCCCGACGTGAACGTCTTCGACGCGGTGAAGGACCATATCCGGGCACTGCGCGCCGACGGGCGCCGCGTGCTGATCGCGGGATATTCCGCCGGCTCGCGCGACCGCCTGTCCAACGTGCTGGCCGACCACGGCATCCCCGGCCTGGAGCCGGCGGAGAGCATGGAGGATGTCCGCCGGTTCGACCGCGGCATCATCGGCACCATCGTGCTGGGGATGGAGCATGGCTTCACCTCCGCCGACCTCGCCGTCATCACCGAGCAGGACATCCTGGGCGACCGTCTGGTCCGCCCGGCCAAGAAGAAGCGCAAGGCCGCCAACTTCATCGCCGAGCATTCGGCCCTGCATGAGGGCGACATCGTCGTCCATATGGACCACGGCATCGGCCGCTACGATGGGCTGGAGACGCTGGACGTCACCGGCGCGCCGCACGACTGCCTGCGCCTGATCTACGAGGGCGGCGACAAGCTCTACGTCCCGGTCGAGAACATCGAGGTGCTGTCGCGCTACGGCTCGGAGGACGCCAATGTCCAGCTCGACAAGCTGGGCGGCGCCGGCTGGCAGGGCCGCAAGGCGCGGGTCAAGAAGCGCCTGAAGGACATGGCGGAGGCCCTGCTGAAGATCGCGGCGGAGCGCATGCTGAAGAAGGCCGATCCAGTGCTGACCCCGGAAGGCGTCTATCAGGAGTTCGCCGCCCGCTTCCCCTACCCCGAGACCGACGACCAGTTGAAGGCCATCGAGGACATCTTCACCGACCTCGGCAGCGGCCGGCCGATGGACCGGCTGGTCTGCGGCGACGTCGGCTTCGGCAAGACCGAGGTGGCGCTGCGCGCCGCCTTCATGGTGGCGATGAGCGGCAAGCAGGTCGCCGTCGTCGTGCCGACAACCCTGCTCGCCCGCCAGCATTTCCGCACCTTCTCGACCCGCTTCAACGGGCTGCCGGTGCGCGTCGTGCAGCTGTCGCGCATGGTCACCGCGCGCGAACAGACGCTGGTCAAGAAGGAGCTGGCGGAGGGCACCGCCGACATCGTCGTCGGCACCCACGCCCTGCTCGCCAAGGGCCTCGACTTCAAGCGGCTCGGCATGGTCATCGTCGACGAGGAGCAGCATTTCGGCGTGAAGCAGAAGGAGCGGCTGAAGGAGCTGCGCGCCGACATCCATGTGCTGACGCTGACCGCCACGCCGATCCCGCGCACGCTCCAGATGGCGCTGTCCGGCGTGCGCGAGCTGTCGCTGATCGCGACGCCGCCGGTCGACCGTCTGGCGGTGCGCACCTTCGTGCTGCCCTACGACCCGGTGGTGATCCGCGAGGCGATCCTGCGCGAGCATTACCGCGGCGGCCAGAGCTTCTATGTCTGCCCGCGCGTGGAGGATCTGGCGAAGGTGGCCGAGCGCGTGCGCGAGCTGGTGCCGGAGGTCAAGATCGTCACCGCCCACGGCCAGATGCCGGCCAGCGAGCTGGAAGACGTGATGACCGCCTTCGACGAGGGCAAGTTCGAGGTTCTGCTCGCCACCAACATCATCGAGAGCGGGCTGGACATTCCCAACGCCAACACGCTGATCGTCCACCGCGCCGACCTGTTCGGGCTGGCGCAGCTCTACCAGATCCGCGGCCGTGTCGGCCGGTCGAAGAAGCGCGGCTACGCCTATCTGACCTATGCGCCGAACAAGCCGCTGAGCGGCACCGCCCAGCAGCGCCTGCACGTCATCGAGACGCTGGACAGCCTGGGCGCCGGCTTCCAGCTCGCCAGCCACGACATGGACATCCGCGGCGCCGGCAATCTGCTGGGCGAGGAGCAGTCGGGTCAGGTGCGCGAGGTCGGCGTCGAGCTTTACCAGCAGATGCTGGAGGAGGCCGTCGCCAGCGCGCGGGCATCGATGCAGGAGGGCGCGGTCGCCGCCGCCGCGGCGCAGGAGTGGGTGCCGCAGATCAACCTGGGCACACCGGTGCTGATCCCGGAAAGCTACGTCCCCGACCTGACGGTGCGGCTGTCGCTCTACCGCCGCATCGCCGATCTGGTCGACCGCGCCGAGGTGGACGGCTTCGCCGCCGAGCTGATCGACCGCTTCGGCAAGCTGCCGGAGGAGGTGGAGAACCTGCTGGACGTCGTCACCATCAAGCGCTGGTGCAAGCAGGCCAACATCGACCGCGTCGATGCCGGTCCGAAGGGGCTGGTGCTGGCCTTCCACGACAATTTCTATGCCGAGCCCGCCAAACTGCTGACCTACATCGCCCAGCATTTGACGCTGATGAAGCTGCGGCCCGACCACAAGCTGGTCTATATCCGCGAATGGCCCGACCCGGCGGCCCGCGTGCGCAGCGTGCAGAAGCTGGTCAAGGATCTGGCGGAGATGGCGTCGGGCGGCGGCGTGCCGCGCGGCGAGACCCCGCCGCCGCCCCCTCCTCCGCCGCCGCCGAAGCCGACCGGGGCCAAGATCGCCTCGCGCTTCGGCACGCCGTCGCGCTTCGGCCGTCCGACCGGGCGGCGCTGACATGGATGAGTTGATCCGCAACGCGTCGCTGGCCCGCCGCCTGGCCATCGGCGACCGGCGTGCGATGGGCGACGCCCCGTCCGTCGCCGACGAGGTGTCGGCCGACCGCGGCAAGCTGGCGGAGCTGGTCGGCTGCCTGTTCGACCGCAATGCCAGCGTGCGCATGCGCGCCGCCGACGCGCTGGAACGGGTGTCGCGCGGCAATGCCGGCTGGCTCGACCCCTATGTCGAGCATCTGCTGACCGATGCCGTCGCCATCGAGCAGGCGGAGGTGCGCTGGCACATCGCCCAGATCGTGCCGCGCCTGACCATGACGGAGGAGCAGCGCCACCGCGCCGCCGTCCTGCTGGCCGACTGGTTCGAGAACAGCCCCAGCCGCATCGTCCAGACCAGCGCCTTGCAGGCGGTGGTCGATCTGGCCGAATCGGACGCCGGCCTGCGCGCAACCTCGGCGGAGATGCTGGGCCGCGCCATGCGCTCCGGCGTGCCGTCGCTGGCCGCCCGCGCCCGCCGCATCCTGAAGCCCTTCGAGGTGGACGAGGCGACGCTGACCGCGGCGCTGGTGCGCGAGCAGACCGGCCTGACCCTGTCGATCCTGCCCGAGCGTCTGGCGGTGGCGCAGCTGCCGCCGGGCAGCGGCCTGCCGGACTGGCTCGACTGGACCGACCCGCTGGTCGGCGCCACCCGCACCGGCGAGGAGCTGTCGATCCTCTGCCGGGAGGAGCGCGTGCCCGAGGGGGTGAAGGCCGAACGCGGCTGGCGCGCCTTCCGGGTGGAGGGCGTGGTCGATTTCACCCTGTTCGGCATCCTGGCCCGCATCGCCGTGCCACTGGCCCAGGCTCATCTGCCGATCTTCGCGATCTCCACCTACAACACCGACTATGTGCTGGTCCGCGCCGACGATCTGGACAAGGCCGCGGACGTGCTGGCGCTGACCTGCACGGTGAAGCGGTAGGACGGGATTGCCCTCCCCCGCCCCGGACCGGCCTTCGGTCGGCAAGGGGCGGGGGATGGTCGATCAGGCGCCGCCGCCCTCCCGCTGGCTTTGCTCGGCGATCTCCTCGCGCTCGCCCATCTCCTCCCACTTCTTCTGGACCGGCTTGTCGGGATCGCCGGAGGCCTTGCCGGTCTCATCGACCAGCTTGTCCTCGATCCGCTGGGCGGCGTCGGACGGGGCGTCGGAGGTGCGGGAGGCGGGGCGGTCTTCGGTGGCCATGGCGGCGATCTCCGGATTTTTGCTGAACCCACGAACGGTTCCGACCTGACAACCACGCGCCCGGCCCTGCGGTTCCACTCCCGTTTCAAAAATTGCATGTCGTAAAGAAATACAATTTTCCTGTTGCCCGGGCTTATTTATCACAGCGACAGTGGGGTTATCGATCATCAACCCCCGCGCGTGGAGGTTTCGCCCATGAATGCGTCTCGCCTGTCGATTGTGGCGGCGGCCGGCCTGCTGCCGCTGACTTTGCTCGGCGCCTGTGCGCCGGCCCTGCCGACACCGGCCCCCGTCAAGGAAACGGTCTGGCTCGACCAGAACTGGAAGCCGGGCGAGCGCTATTGGTACCACCATGCCAGCCAGGGCACCTCGACCTTCCCGATCTCCTATGCCTGGTTCATGGCGCTGGAGCAGCCGGACATCCGGGTCTTCGGCGAACCCAGGATGCTGGCGGACGAATCGTATCTCCAACAGTTCGGCTTCATCCCCAGCCCGAAGCGGCTGGGCGGCGGCACGGCGCGGGATTACGGCTATGGGGCGGAACCCGGCTCGGCCAAGGCGGTGCTGGCCGCCTACAACCAGTCGGAGGACGAGGTCAACCCGGACGGCCTGCCGGTCGGCTTCGCCCGCACCAAGGGCTATACCGACCCGACGACCGGCACGCCGCTGCCCGACCAGATCGGCCTGACCTGCGCCGCCTGCCACACCGGCCATATCGAGTATAACGAGGTCAGCCTGCGCATCGACGGCGCGCCGGCCGTCATCAACCTCGATGCGCTGACGGCGGCGCTGGGCTATTCGCTGGCCTACACCAAGGTCCTGCCCGGCCGGTTCGACCGCTTCGCCGACCGCGTGCTCGGCCCCAACCGCACCGCCGAACAGACGGCCGCCCTGCGCGAGCAGTTCGAGCAGACGCTGGCCACCCTGGAAGCCCTGGCGAAGCGCGGCGCGGCGCAGAGCGGCAATCCGGCGGTCGTCGAAGGCTTCAACCGTCTGGACGCGCTGACCCGGATCGGCAACACCGTCTTCACCAACGACCTGCTGAACGGCAAGGTGGAGTTCGACCCCTTCACCAACGTCGCCGCCATCACGGCGCCGGTGAAGTATCCGCACATCTGGAACGCGTCCTGGTTCGACTGGGTGCAGTACGACGCCTCGATCATGCAGCCGATGGTGCGCAACGCCGGCGAGGCGATGGGCGTGGCGGCGCGGGTGAACCTGTCGAACCCGGACCGCAAGCTCTATGCCTCCTCCGTTCCGGTCGACAATCTCTACAGGATGGAACAGCTGCTGGCCGGTCCCAACCCGCGGGCCCGCAAGCCGGACGGCAGCATGACCGGCTTCCAGGGGCTGACCGCGCCGAAATGGCCGCAAGCCGTGCTCGGCACCGTCGATGAGGCCAAGCGGGCGCGCGGCGCCGGCCTGTACCAGGAGCTGTGCCAGGGCTGCCACCTTCCGCCGGTCGACACCCCGGCCTTCTGGGACGCCAAATACTGGACCAAGCCGAACGCCGCCAAGCAGAGCTATCTGAAGGTCACGCCGATCAATGTCGGCACCGATCCGGCCCAGGCCAACATCCTCCAGACCCGGACGGTGCAGCTGCCCGCCTTCCTGAAGGTCGACCCCGCCAGCCTGTGCAACGGCAAGCCGGGCGAGCCAGTCACCAGGACCAGCTTCGCGGCGGCGCTGGGCTACGTCGTCCAGAAGACGGCCGAGACCGCCTATGACGAGAACAAAATCCCGCCCGCCAAGCGGGAGGAGATGAACGGCTTCCGTCCGAACTGCCTGCAGGCCGAAGGCGGCTACAAGGCCCGTCCGCTGGATGGCATCTGGGCCGCCGGTCCCTACCTGCACAACGGCTCGGTCCCCACGCTTTACGACCTGCTGTCGCCGCTGGCCGAGCGGCCGAAGAGCTTCTGCCTCGGCCTGCGCAGCTTCGATCCGGTGAAGGTCGGCTACCGGACCGACTGCGCCGACGGCACCTTCACCCTCGACACCAAAATCCCCGGCAACACCAATGTCGGGCACCAGTTCGTCGGGTCCGGTGTCGCCGGCAGCGGCATCATCGGCCGCGGCCTGTCGGAACAGGAGCGCTGGGATCTGGTGGAATATCTGAAGACCCTGTAACGCCTGTCCCCCGCCGGCCCCGCCTCGCGACCGGGCCGGCGGTCAGTCCTCCACACGCAGCGTGTCGGCCGGCAGCGTGTCGGCCAGCAGCGCGTCGGCCAGCCGTTGCGCCAGGGCCTCCGCCTCCGCCGGCTCGTAGGGCTCGGCGTGGCCGGCCCCCCAGACCGGACCCGGCCATGCCGGATCGCCGCGCGTCCGCCCGATCACATGGACGTGCAGCTGCGGCACCATGTTGCCCAGCGCCCCGACATTCATCTTGTCCGGCGCGAACAGCCGTTCCACCACGCGGGACGCCAGCGCGATCTCCCGCATCAGCGTCGCCTGATCCTCTTCGGCCAGCCGGTGGATTTCCACCGCGCCTTCGCGCATCGGCACCAGGATCAGCCAGGGCCACAGCCGGTTGTTCATCAGCAGGACCCGGCAAAGCTCCAGATCGGTCACAGGACAGGTGTCGGCCTGTAGCCGTTCGTTAAGGGAAAACATGCTTCACTCCTTTCTGACACTGGCTGTCCGGTACTGGCCGGAAGCATCATCCGGGAATAATCCGGAGGCTGCCCTGTTGTAGCCGGCAGTGGCGGGCCAACCGCGAAGCTTGTATAGAAGGCCGTGCGCGCCGGCCATATGGCCCGAGCGGCTTTCGTTGGACGTTTATAGAGTTCGGTCCGAGGCAATGGTCGGGGCGGCAGCGATCCCCTTGCGCCATTTCCGCGGGCCGTATCCATGTTTTCTGGTGCGGCGAGCGAGAACGACCCACATGCGCAAATCGGCCTTTGCGGTTCTGATCCTGGTGATCCTCGGCAACATCGCCTTCTGGGCGCTGTGGAACCGTCCGGTGGACGAGCGGTCCTGGGCCGGCGCCATCACCGGCGTCGCCTATACCCCGTTCCATTCGGACAAGAGCCCGTCGAAGGGCGACAAGGCGTCCGCCGACGACATCGAAAAGGACATGACGGCGCTGGAAGGCGCGGTGAAGGCGGTCAGAACCTATTCGACCACCGACGGCTCGGAAATGGTGGCGGCCATCGCCGCCAAGCACGGCCTGCCGGTGACCGCCGGCGCCTGGACCGCCGGCAAGCCGGAGATCGACGAGCCCGAGCTGGCCGGCCTGATCAAGCTCGCCCGCGCCAACAGCAACGTCCGCCGGGTGCTGGTCGGCAACGAGGCGATCCTGCGCGCCGACCTGACGGTCGCGCAGGCCATCGAGTACGTCAAGCGGGTGAAGAAGAAGGTCAACGTCCCGGTCTCCATCGCCGAGCCGTGGCACGTCTGGCTGAAGAACCCCGAACTGGCCGACGCGGTCGACTTCCTCGCCGTCCATCTGCTGCCCTACTGGGAAGGCGTGCCGGTCGACCAGTCGGTCGATTACGCCATGTTCCGCTACAACGAGCTGAAGGCGAAGTTCCCCAACAAGCACATCCTGATCGGCGAGATCGGCTGGCCGGCCGACGGCCCGTGGCGCCGCGGCGCCGAGGCGAGCCAGGTCAATCAGGCCAAGTTCATCCGCAACTTCCTGAACGTCGCCGCCCAGAACAAGCTCGACTACTTCATCATGGAGGCCTTCGACCAGCCCTGGAAGCGGGAGATCGAAGGCACGGCGGGCACCAGCTGGGGCCTGTGGGACTATCAGCGCAACCCGAAATTCCCGATGATCGGCGGGGTGAACGAGGTCCGCAACTGGGAGATCAAGTGCGCCACCGCCGTGGCGCTGGGCTTCCTGCCGCTGGTGTTCTTCCTGTGGCGCCGCGGCGACCTGAAAATCGGCGGCCAGATCTTCTACGGCGCGCTGATCCAGGCGGTCGCCTCCGTGCTGGTCTTCACCGTCAGCGCCGCCTCGGCCGCCGGCCTCGCGCTCACCACCGAAATCGCCTGGGGCCTGCTGATCTTCTGCCAGCTGGTGCTGTTCGCGGTCATGCTGATCGACGGCATGGAGCTGACCGAGGTCGTCTGGCAACACAAGTTCAAGCGCAAATTCATCCCCTGCTCCGCCGCCCCGCTGCCCAACGCGGCGAAGGTGTCGATCCATGTGCCCTGCTACAACGAGCCGCCGCACATGGTCATGCAGACGCTGGATGCGCTGGCGAACCTCGACTACCCGAATTACGAAGTCCTGCTGCTCGACAACAACACCAAGGATCCGGCGGTCTGGCGGCCGATCGAGGAGTATTGCCGGAAGCTGGGGCCGAAGTTCCGCTTCTTCCACCTCGACAACTGGCCGGGCTTCAAGGCCGGCGCGCTGAACTTCGGTCTGGCGCAGACCGCCCCGGATGCCGAGCACATCGCCGTCATCGACAGCGACTATCAGGTCCATCCCGACTGGCTGAAGGCGACCATCCCGCACTTCAACCGGCCGGAGGTCGGCTTCGTCCAGTCGCCGCAGGATTATCGCGAGTGGGAACACGACCTGTTCCAGCGCATGACCAACTGGGAATATGCCGGCTTCTTCCACATCGGCATGATCCAGCGCAACGAGCGCAACGCGATCATCCAGCACGGCACCATGACCATCATCCGCAAGTCGGCCCTGGAAAAGGTCGGCCGCTGGGGCGAATGGTGCATCACCGAGGACGCCGACCTCGGCCTGCGCCTGTTCGAGCATGGCTATGAAGCCGTCTACATGCCGGAGAGCTACGGCAAGGGCCTCGTGCCCGACAGCTTCTCCGCCTACAAGACGCAGCGCTTCCGCTGGGCCTACGGTGCGGTGCAGATCCTGAAGCATCATTGGCGCCAACTGTCGCCCGGCGCCAAGGAGCTGACCGCCGGCCAGAAATACCACTTCATCACCGGCTGGCTGCCCTGGTTCGCCGACGCCGCCCACATGGTGTTCGGCATCGCCGGCATCCTGTGGTCCATCGGGCTGATGGCCTTCCCGAAATATTTCGAGTTCCCGCCCAACGTCTTCATGATCCCGACGCTCAGCGTCTTCGCCTTCAAGGTCGGCGCCTCGCTCTGGCTCTACGAGGCGCGGGTGAAGTGCGGCTTCTGGGACAAGGTCGGCGCTGCCGTGGCCGGCATGGCGCTGACCCACACGGTCGGCCGCGCCATGTGGCTCGGCATGTTCACCTCCGGCCGTCCCTTCGTCCGCACGCCGAAGTGCGAGAACCAGCCGGCGCTGATGCAGGCCTTCCTGATGGCGCGGGAGGAACTGGTGCTGCTGGTGTCGCTGTGGGGCGCCGCGCTCGCCATCGTCATGGTCTTCGGCCACGAGAACCGAGACGCCTTCATGTGGTCGGGCCTGCTGGTGGTGCAGTCGCTGCCCTATCTGGCCGCCTTCATCACCGCGCTGATCAACGTCTTCCCGACGCTGGGATTCGGCAGGAACAAGCCGCAACCGGCCGACAATGCGGTGGCCGGCGCCGGCGACTGATGGTCATAGGCCGGCGCTTCGGCTTGGAAGGAAGCGCCGGCTCTGCCAGACTTGATCGCTGACGGGGCGGTTCCCCGGGAGGCGGCACATGTCCGGCAATGTCCACGGTGTCGGCCCACCGGAATTCAGCGTCCGCACCACCGCGGGCGTCGAGCGGGCCGGCAGCGCCACCGACCGCAACCACCGCCGCAACCCGCGGCGGGAACAGCAGGAGCGTGAGCAGGAGCGGCGCGAGCAGAGCCCGCCGAACCCGCAGCGCCGCCGCCTCTACGACCTGCTGTTCGATGAGGTCGATCAGTTCGACGGGCTGGACGACCGGCAGCGCAGCCGGCTGAAGGACAGCCTCCGCAACCATCTGTCCCGAAGCACTCCTGCCAAGCCGAGCGCGGCGCCGTCGGTCCCCCATGACGAGGAGGCGCTGGCCGAGGCCCTGCTGAAGGACCCGGCGGCGCCGATCCCGGTCGATCCCGAACACATCGTCCAGGC
Source organism: Azospirillum sp. 11R-A (assembly GCF_049472615.1). Classification (NCBI taxonomy): domain Bacteria; kingdom Pseudomonadati; phylum Pseudomonadota; class Alphaproteobacteria; order Rhodospirillales; family Azospirillaceae; genus Azospirillum; species Azospirillum sp. 11R-A. The sequence goes on from NZ_JBCEBL010000005.1 coordinate 145,237, forward strand.
CGTCACCGCGGCAGCGCCGGAGCAGGATGCGGAAACCGCCCGGATGGCCGAACAGCTGCGCGACTGCCTCTCCCGCAACACCGACCGGGCGCGCAAGGTGGCGGTCTACCTGCATCTGCTGCTGACGCTGGAGGGAGCGTTCCGGCCGCATATGGTGGTAGATGTGTAGGTGAGGGCATTCGCCAGCCGACACCCCAAAGCGAAAAGCCCCGCTTTCCTTTCGGAAGGCGGGGCTTTTCGTCACAGACGGCCGTTCGGCGTCACTCCGGCGTGGAGGCTTCGCCGTCGGTCTCCGGGGTGCCCATCATCGCATCGGCGACCAGACCGGCGTTGCCGCGGATCTTGGCCTCGATGGCGTCGGCCATCTCCGGGTTGTTGCGCAGATACGTCTTGGCGTTCTCGCGGCCCTGGCCGATGCGGGTGCCGTCATAGCTGAACCACGCCCCCGACTTGTCCACCACGCCGGCCTGGATGCCGAGGTCGAGCAGCTCGCCCACCTTCGACACGCCCTCGCCATACATGATGTCGAACTCGACCACGCGGAACGGCGGGGCCATCTTGTTCTTCACCACCTTGACGCGGGTCTGGTTGCCGACGACGGCGTCGCGGTCCTTGATCGCGCCGATGCGGCGGATGTCGAGACGGACCGAGGCGTAGAACTTCAGCGCGTTGCCGCCGGTCGTCGTCTCCGGATTGCCGAACATCACGCCGATCTTCAGGCGGATCTGGTTGATGAAGATGACGAGGCAGTTCGACTTGGAGATCGAGCCGGTCAGCTTGCGCAGCGCCTGGCTCATCAGGCGGGCATGCAGGCCGACATGGCTGTCGCCCATCTCGCCTTCCAGTTCGGCGCGCGGCACCAGCGCCGCAACCGAGTCGACCACCAGCACGTCGATGGCGCCGGAGCGCACCAGCGTGTCGGCGATCTCCAGCGCCTGCTCGCCGGCATCGGGCTGGGAGATCAGCAGATCGTCGACCTTGACGCCGAGCTTGCGGGCATAGGACGGGTCGAGCGCATGCTCGGCGTCGATGAACGCACAGGTGCCGCCGGCCTTCTGGGCCTGGGCGATGGCGTGCAGCGCCAGCGTGGTCTTGCCCGAGCTTTCCGGGCCGTAGATTTCGATGATGCGGCCCTTCGGCAGGCCGCCGATGCCCAGCGCGATGTCGAGTCCCAGGGAGCCGGTGGAAATCACCTCCGTCTCGACCAAGCTCTCCTTGGCGCCGAGCTTCATGATCGAGCCCTTGCCGAACGCGCGTTCGATCTGGCTCAGGGCGGCATCGAGCGCCTTCTGCTTGTCCATGGAATCCTTCTCGACCAAACGAAGCTGTGCGGACGACATGCCCGGTACCCCTCTCTTAGAACACACGGTCAGCGCTCTTGCAACGAGGCTGAATGTACTCTCTTCGTTCTCGTTTGCAAGCGCCGATGTTGCCTGTGCGTTCCTATTTTACCGGGGTTGGCCGGGCTCTTTTTCGCGAACGAATTCGCTCCCCCGCCTGCCCGTCACCGCCCCCTAACGCCCGTCGCGGATGACCTCCTTCACCTTGGAAGCCAGCTGCTTCAGCGAGAAGGGCTTGGGCAGGAAATGGGCGACTTCGACGCCGTCGATCTCGCCCAGCCGGTCCTCGGCATAGCCGGAGATGAAGATGACCCGCATCTCCGGGCGCAGCCTGCGGACATGGCGGGCCAGCGTCGGGCCGTCCATCTGCGGCATCACCACGTCGGTGATCAGCAGGTCGATGGAGGCGCCGTTGGTCTCGATCTGCTGCAAGGCCGCCTCGCCGTTCTTGGCCTCCAGCACCTGATAGCCCTTGTTGCGCAGCGCGCGGGCGGAGAAGACGCGCACCGCGTCCTCGTCCTCCACCAGCAGGATGATGCCGGTGCCGGTCAGGTCGCTGCCGCGCCGCTCGCGCGGCTCCGCCGTATCGACCGGGCGCAGCTCGCCCTGGTGGTGAGGCAGCAGGATGGTGAAGGTCGTTCCCTCCCCCACCGCCGAATCGACCAGCACGAATCCGCCGGTCTGCCGCACGATGCCGTAGACCGTCGACAGGCCGAGCCCGGTGCCCGATCCGACCTCCTTGGTCGTATAGAAGGGCTCGAAGATGCGCTGGAGATTCTCCCGCGCGATGCCACAGCCGGTGTCGATCACCTCGATGGAGACGTAGCTGCCGGCCGGCACCGTCTCGTGCTCCCGCCGTTCCGGCTGGCTGACGACGTAGTTGGTGGTGTTGACGATCAGCTTGCCGCCGCCGGCCATGGCGTCGCGGGCATTGACCACCAGATTGATGATGACCTGCTCCAGCTGGTTCTGGTCGACCTTGACCAGACCCAGGTCGCGGCCGTGGATCATTTTCAGTTCGATGTTCTCGCCGATCAGCCGGCGCAGCAGGTTCGCCAGCTCCGCCAGCACGTCGGTCACATTGATGACGCGCGGCTGCAGGGTCTGCTGGCGCGAGAAGGCCAGCAGCTGCCGCACGAGGTTGGCGGCGCGGTTGGCGTTCTGCTTGATCTGCATGATGTCGCTGAAGGACTGGTCGCCCGGCTTGTGCCGCAGCAGCAGCAGGTCGCAGAAGCCGATCATCGCCGTCAGCAGGTTATTGAAGTCGTGCGCCACGCCGCCGGCCAGCTGGCCGACCGCCTGCATCTTCTGCGACTGGGCGAACTGGGCCTCCAGGCTCTTGCGCTCGGTCATGTCGATGAAGTGCAGGATCAGGCCCACCCCATCTCCCCTGGCGCCATCCCCCCTGGCGCCATCCGCACGGCCATCCGTGCGCACCGGGTTGGCGAGGCGCCGGGCATAGAGCTGGGCGGTCAGCTCGCGCCCGCCGGACAGCCGGACCTCCAGCGGGTGGGCCGGGTCGGCGCCGCCCTGCACCGCCCGCAGCCGGGCGATCACCGCCTCGCGCTCCGCCGGAACGATCAGGTCGGCCATCGGGCGGTTGATGACGCTGCCGGTCTCGCTGCCGATCAGCGCCAGGAAGGCCTCGTTGCATTCGGTCAGCTGCCCGGTCTCGTCGACGAGCGCGATGCCGATGGGCGCATCCTCGAAGAAGCGCTGGAACCGCTGCTCGGACTGGCGCAGCGCCTCCTGCCACTCCCGTTCCGGGGACAGGTCGCGCACCACCGAGCGGGTGTGGATGGTGCCGTCGTCGGCATGCACCACGCTCTGCGCCACCGCGACCTGGAACCGCCGGCGGCCCAAACCCACCATGGTCAGTTCGCCGCGCTGCTCGCCGCCGCCATGGTCGAACAGGTCATAGGGGGCGGCGGAAACCGGAGGGGCCGCCAGGATGCCGTGCAGCCGCGCCTCGCCGTCGGTCAGGTCGCCGGGGGCCGCCTCCAGCCATTGCGCCAGGGTGGCGTTCACGAACAGGAAATGGCCGTTCTGATCGACCGAGAAGAAGCCGACCGGCGCATGCTCCATGAAGTCGGCGAGCTTGGCCTGCTCGCGCAGCATGACATGCTCCAGCTCTCGCCGGGCGGTGATGTCCTCGATCCGCCAGTGGACGGAGCCGGGGAAGCCGGCCACCGGCTGGCCCTGCACCTTGCGCCATTCCGGCGGGTGGCCGTCCAGCGCCGGGATCGCCAGCTCGGCCGAGGCGGCGCCCCCTGCCCTCACCCGTTCGCGCAGGCGGCGGAATTCGCGCGCGCTGTCGGGGTCGCCGGAGAATTGGCGGGCCAGGGCGTCCAGCGGCCGTTCGCCGCGGCGCCAGCCCGCCAGCTCGCGGAAGGCGGCGTTGACGAACACCACATCGTCCGTTCCGTCGCAGACCAGCTGTCCGGCCGGCATTCCTTCCAGCGCACCGCCGAGAAGCGCGCCGATGTGGGCCGACCGCCGCACCACCGACACGCTGCGGGCGATCAGCAGGACCACGCCCAAGGCCACCAGCGCCGCCCCCAGCCAGCCGACCGCGTCGCGCTCCAACAGCAACCCGGCGGCCAGCACCAGCAGTCCGGCCGGCGCCAGCGCATATTGGACCAGCATCAACACCCCGCCGGACGAAGCCTTGCGGTTCACTGCATTGCGCGCGCTGTCGGAAAGGGAAGTTGTGTCGTCCACCAATACTCCAAACCCCACACGGTCCGGCCGGGACATGCCCCGGTCCGCACTTGCCCGTCACACCACCTGCGATGGCCGGCCGATCCAACCGATCCCATCAACCATCACGGGGCCGGATCCGTTGCGCCCATATCGGTTGCACCCGGATCAGTTGCGCAGCGACCGCCCTTTCAGCTTGAAGACATAGGTGATGACTTCGGCGACCGCCCGATAATGCTCGGATGGCACTTCCGCGTCGATATCGCAAGCGGCATAGAGCGCACGGGCAAGGGGCGGGTTTTCTATGACCGGCACGTTGTTCGATTCGGCGATCTCGCGAATCTTGAAGGCGACCTGATCCACGCCCTTCGCCAGCACCATCGGCGCGCCCATCTGGGTCGGATCGTATTTCAGCGCAACCGCGAAGTGGGTCGGGTTGGTGACCACCACGTCGGCGTTCGGCACCGCGGCCATCATGCGCTTGCGCGCGCGTTCGAACCGGATCTGCCGAATGCGGCCCTTGACCACGGGGTCGCCTTCCTGCTGCTTGTGCTCGTCCTTCACCTCCTGCTTGGTCATCTTCATCTTCTTGTCGAACTGCTGCTTCTGCCACAGGAAGTCGCCGGCGGCGATGAAGGTCAGGACGACGAGAACCCAGACCAGCAGGCGATGGGCCAGCCCGTCCATCTGCAACAGCATGGCGACGATGTCGATGCCGATATAGGCCTCGATGCCGCCGAACATCGGCACCAGCGCCATATAGGCGACGCCGCCGACCACCCCCAGCTTGACGATGCTCTTCAGCAGCTCCACGCCCTGGTTGGCCTTGAACATGTTCATCAGGCCGGGCAGCGGGTTCAGCTTGCCGAACTTCGGCGAGATCAGCTCCCACGAGATATGGAAGCCGGTCTGCCCGATGGTCGACATGACGCCGGCCACCACGAACAGCAGGATGGGCAGCCACAGCGCCCACATGGCGTCGCTCATCACCCGGAACAGCAGCGCGCCGACGCCGGCCCGGTCGAAGGTGATGCGGTCCAGGTTCTCGAAATAATAGTTCAGGCGGAAGACCAGCCCCTTCATCGTGCCGGGCAGGATGGAGACCAGAACCACCAGCATCGCCGCGACCATCAACCAGTTCGCGGCCTCGCGGGTCATCGCGAACTGGCCCTGTTTGTGGGCCTCGTCGAGCTTTTTTCCCGTCGGGTCTTCTGTTTTGGAGGACTCGTCAGCTTCTTCCGACACCGGCGTCCTCCCTCTACAGCGGCTTCAGGAATTCGATGAAGGTCGATTCGAATCGCGACAGCCAGAACAGCATCATCGCCCCCAGCGTCAGGGCGAACATGAACAGGCCCAGCAGCACCTGGACCGAGGTGAAGAGCTGGAACACCTGCACCTGCGGCGCCAGCTTGTTCAAGAGCCCCAGCGCCAGCGCGAACAGGATGCCGGTGATCAGGAAGGGGGCGGCCATCTGCACCCCCATCATGAAGCTCTTCGACACCAGCTGTCCGATCACATTCGCCATGTCGTCGATCGGGATCGCCGCCCCGGGCGCGAAGGTGGAATAGCTGTCGACCACCGCCATGATCAGCAGATGGTGCAGGTCGGTGACGAACAGCAGAAGCAGCCCCAGCCACCCCATCAGCGAACCGGGCAGCGATCCGGCCGACGCCATCGCCGGGTTGAAGATCTGGGCGTTGGCCAGCCCGCTCTGCAGGCTGATGATGGTGCCGGCCACCTCCAGCGCGCCCATCAGCAGCCGGGCGATGGTGCCCATGAAGATGCCGATGGTCATCTCGCCGGCGGCCAGCACCAGCAGCTGGAACGGATTGCCCGGCATCGGCGGCAGCATCGGCCGGATCGCCGGCGCCGCCACCATGCTGACCACCAGCGCGAACAGCAGCCGCGCGCGGGTGGGAACGAAGGCGTCGCCGATGGTCGGCATCACGCTGAAGGCGGTGCCGACCCGCATGAAGACCAGCATCCAGACGAAGATCTGTTCGCCCAGCAGCTGTTGCAGGATGTTCATTGGCCCGCCGCGGCGGCAGTCGGGGCCGGGGCGGGCGTCACGCCGGTGCCCGGCGTGAAGGGCGCGCCGCCATTTTCGTTGGCGCCGACGCCGATGGCGACGATGCGGTCGGCGACCTCATGTTCGAAGAACTCGGTCAGCTTTCCCAGCATGAAGGGCATCAGCAGGATGCTGAGCCCGAAGACCAGCATCACCTTCGGCACCATGGCGATGGTCTGCTCGCTGATCTGGGTGACCGCCTGGAAGATGGAGATGACGGTGCCGAGCGCCATCATGATGACCAGAATCGGCCCGCACACGATCACCAGCGTGACGATCGAGGTGCGGCAAAGCTCGATGACTTCGGTCTCGTTCATAACGGCAAGCCGGGCATGACGGCGTGTAGGACCGGGCGCAGGCCGTCACATCGGCATGCGCAGGATTTCCTGGTAGGCGTTCAGCACCTTGTCGCGCACGGCGGTGACGGTCTGCAGCGTCACCTCGGCATTGGTCACCGCCTGGACGACGTCGTTCAGGTCGGCCTTGCCGACGGCGGCCATCGCCGAGATGTCCTCGCTCTTCTTCAGGGTGCCGATGCTCTCCTTGGCCGCCTGCTCCAGCACGTCGCCGAAGGACGCGCCGTCGCGCGCGGCCATGCCAGGGCCGGTCGTCTTGGCGGCGGTGGTGGCATAAGCCGCGGCGGCGTTCAGCGGATTGATCATGGCGGCGGTTCCGGTCGGTCAGGATGGTTGGCGGACGTGAGGCGGCGAAATATCAGGTGCGCAGGAGGTCGAGCGTGCGGGTCAGCATCTGGCGCGCGGTGTCGATCGCCGACAGGTTGGCTTCGTAGCTGCGCTGGGCCTCGCGCATGTCCATCGCCTCCACCACCGAATTGACGTTGGGCATCAGGACATAGCCCTCGGCGTCGGCCGACGGGTGCGACGGGTCGTACTTGCGCTGGAAATCGCTCTTGTCCACATCGACCTTGGCGACGCGGACCTTGTCGACGTCCATCGCCCGGTCCAGCTCGTTCTTGAAGATGACGGTCTTGCGGCGATAGGGCAGATCGCCGGGCGTTTCGGCGGTGGTGTTGGCGTTGGCCAGATTCTCCGAGATGACCTTCAGGCGCGTGCCCTGCGCCTTCATGCCCGAGGCGGACACCGCCATCGACTTGTAGAGATCCATCGCACCGCCTCCTCAAAAATCCGGCCGGAAAGACCGGTCGGAAAGACACTCAGCTGCCCGAGCGGATCGCCGATTTGATCATCGCCACCTGCTTCTTATACAGGTTCGTGATGGTCTGATAATCCATCGAACTCTGGCTCATCCGCATCATCTGGTCTTCCAGCACGACGTTGTTGCCGTCCGGCGCCGTCTCGTACGGATCGCGCACCTTCTGTTCCTCGGCCATGCCGCCGGCGCCGCGGGTGCCGGCCAGATGGGACGCGTTGGTCGCCACCGGGGTCAGCCGCCGGCTGTCGCTCAGCGCGTCGCGGAAGCTGAAGGGCTTCAGGTCGCGGCTCTTGTATTCGGGCGTGTCGGCGTTGGCGATGTTCTGCGACAGGACTTCCTGGCGTTGGGTCAGCCAGTCCATCTTGCGCGACATCAGTTTGAAGAGTCCGAGATTTCCGAGGTCCATCGCCCTGATCCCGCCGCCAAGACCGCCGCCGATTCCGCCAAATGCCGCCCTGACGGCGGCGTCCGGCAAGGATATCGCCATAGACTGCAATGGTCGCCCGTTTGCGTTAACGAAGGATGAATCCTTACCTGCGCGAATCGGTCGGGATGACCGCCTTTACAGTTCGTTAAGCCTACCGGTCCAGGATGCGGCGCAGGAAGGACCCTCCGACCAAGGCCGCCTGTTGTCCGCGCAAGCCCGCCCTCCCGCCTCGTCGCCTGCCGGCAAGACTGCCGGCAAGACGGCGTCTTCCGCCCGGCGCCCGGCCCAACGCCCGGTCGCGGTGGCGCTGAAGTACGAGCTGGGCACGGAAAGCCTGCCGCGGATCGTCGCCACCGGCAAGGGCACGGTGGCGGAGCAAATCCTGGAGGTCGCCTTCGCCAACGGCGTGAAGGTGCGCGAGGACGCCGATCTGGTCGAGATCCTGTCCGCCATCGAGGTCGACAGCGACATTCCGGTCGAAGCCATCGCCGCGGTGGCCGAAATCCTGGCCTATGTCTACCGCGCCAACGGCACCCTGCCGCCGGAGCCGCGATCCGAAGAGAGTCCGGAGGAGGACACGCCGTGACACGTCCGCCGCCCATGCCGCCGCCCATGCCGCCATCCTCCCTATCGCCCTCCCCCACTCCTCCCACCCCGGAAGGCGCCGAATCGGCCGCCGGCATCGCGCAGCAGGCGGCGGTGCTGGGCGCCACGCTCGACGACGCGCGGGCACAGGCGGAGGCCGGCGTGCTGATCGACCTCGCCGGGCTGGAGGACCGCGTCGCCCGTCTCTGCCTCGCCGCGGAGGCGCTGCCGCGGGGAGAAGCGCGCACGCTGCTCGGCCCGCTCGGCGATCTGGTGGCGGCGCTGGGTCCGCTTGCCGCCGCCCTGACCGACCAGCAAAAAGGGCGGGAGGAGGTCATCGCCGCCGCGCTGGCCGGCCGCGACGATCCGCACACCGCCCGCCAGCGCGCGGCGGCCGCCTATGGCCGCAGCGCCGGCCCGGCCGGGTCCGGTCTGGCAGATCCCGGTCTGGCAGATCCCGGCCGGCCTGCCGATACGCCCTGATCAGAGAAAGCCTGCCGTTTCCATGGATCTCGACCAGTATATCAAATTCCTGATGGCGCTCCTCTTTGTGGTCGCGCTCATCATGGTCGTCGCCTGGGTGATGCGCCGGATCGGCATGGCCGGCGGAACGGTGCGCGGACGCGCCCGCCAGCGCCGGCTGAGCGTGGTGGAGGCCCTGCCGATCGACGCCAAGCGGCGGCTGGTCCTGGTCCGCCGCGACGACCGCGAGCATCTGATCCTGCTGAGCGCCAACGGCGACCTGCTGGTCGACAGCACGCCGGCGGGCGGGTTCGACAGCGCGCTCGCCGGGGTGGAGGCCGCACCGGCCGACGCCCCCCGCCCGGCGGGGAGCGATCCGCGATGAGGCGGGGCATCCTCCGCCGTCTCCGGGCCTGCTGGAAGCCGGCCGCCGCCGGGCTGGCGCTGGCGCTCGCCGTCGGGGTGGCGCTGGGCCTGAGCGCCGGACCGGCGCTGGCGCAGAGCCTGACCTTCGACCTGGGCGATGCCGGCGGCACCGCCACCGGCCGCATCGTCCAGACCATCGGGCTGATCACCGTGCTGTCGCTGGCGCCGTCGATCCTGATCATGATGACGGCCTTCACCCGCATCGTCATCGTGCTGTCCTTCCTGCGCAACGCGCTGGGCGTGCAGCAGGTGCCGCCGACCACGGTGATGATGTCGCTGGCGCTGTTCCTGACCTTCTTCGTCATGGCCCCGGTGTTCGAGCGCAGCTACACCCAGGGCATCCAGCCGCTGATGAACCAGGAAATCGACGAGATGGAGGCGTTCCGCCGGACGATGGCGCCGCTCCGCGATTTCATGCTGCACCACACCGCCGAGAAAGATCTGCGCCTGTTCATGGACATGGCCCGCATCCAGTCGGTGCCGGAGGCGAACGACATGCCTCTGCATGTTCTGGTCCCGGCCTTCATGATTTCCGAGATCAAGCGCGGTTTCGAGATCGGCTTCCTGCTGTTCCTGCCCTTCCTGATCATCGACATGGTGGTCTCGTCGATCCTGATGTCGATGGGCATGATGATGCTGCCTCCAACCATGGTGGCGATTCCGTTCAAGATCATCTTCTTCGTGCTGGTCGACGGGTGGTATCTGATCGCCGGTTCACTTGCCCGCAGTTTCGGAACGCTCTGAGTTCACACGCACAGCGGGAAAACCACCGCGCACTTCGTCGCATCCCCCCGGCGCCGGAGGGGCCGCGCAAGCACGCTCTGGCGTTGGCCGCCGTAAACGCGTATGAGGAAAGACGATGCGCGTTTACGGCGGGATGGGCGGCAAGGAAGCCGGTCCGCCGGATGGCTTCGACCGCCCACAGCCCCGACAGGGCGGAATGGACGGTCCGGGCGCCACGACGGGCGCCATCGAACGGACGTTTTGAACGACGGACCAACTTCGGACCGCAATCACCGCATGACTGATACCGCTTTGAAGGCCGCGCAGCCCGACACCGGCAAGCTCGCGACGCTGACCCTGGGTGCCCTGGGCGTCGTTTTTGGCGACATCGGCACCAGCCCGCTCTACACGCTGCGCGAATGCTTCGGCGGCGAGCATGGGCTGCCGCTGACCCATGACAACGTGCTCGGCATCATGTCCCTGGTATTCTGGGCGCTGGTGATGGTCGTCACCGTCAAGTATGTCGGCTTCGTCATGCGGGCCGACAACAAGGGCGAGGGCGGCATCCTCTCCCTGCTGGCGCTGGCGTCGAAGACGCGGCCCGACGCCTCGGGCCGGCTGACCGTGCTGACCGCGCTGGGGCTGTTCGGCGCCGCGCTGTTTTACGGCGACGGCATGATCACCCCGGCGATGTCGGTGCTGTCCGCGGTGGAGGGGCTGGGCGTGGCGGAACCGGCGCTGGAATCGGCGGTGGTGCCGCTGACCGTCACCATCGTGATCGCCCTGTTCGCCATCCAGAGCCACGGCACCTCGCGCGTCGGCGCGCTGTTCGGTCCGATCATGCTGGTCTGGTTCGCCACGCTGGGCATCCTCGGTCTGCTGGAGGTGATCCAGCAGCCGAGCGTGCTGGTCGCCTTCAACCCGCTCTACGCCATCTCCTTCTTCGCCGACCACGGCATCGCCGGTTTCCTGGTGCTGGGCGCGGTGGTGCTGGCGGTGACCGGCGGCGAGGCGCTCTATGCCGACATGGGCCATTTCGGCCGCCGCCCCATCCAGGTGGCATGGCTGGCCGTGGTGCTGCCGGCACTGCTGCTGAACTATCTGGGCCAGTGCGCGCTTCTGCTGAACGACCCGACAGCGGTGCGCAGCCCCTTCTACCTGCTGGCGCCGGACTGGGCGCTCTATCCGCTGATCGGCCTGTCGACCGCCGCCGCCGTCATCGCCAGCCAGGCGGTCATCTCCGGCGTCTTCTCGCTGACCCGGCAGGCGGTGCAGCTCGGGCTCTGCCCGCGTCTCGACATCCGCCACACCTCCAGCGAGGAGGAGGGGCAGATCTACATCCCCCGCGCCAACTGGGGCCTGCTGGCCGCGGTGCTGGGCCTCGTTCTGGTGTTCCAGTCCTCCAGCCGTCTCGCCGCTGCCTACGGCATCGCGGTGACCGGCGACATGATCATCACCACCACCCTGTTCCTGGTGGTGGCCCGCCGCCGCTGGAACTGGAGCCTGCCGCTCTGCTTCGGCGTCGGCGCCGCCTTCCTGACGGTGGAGGTCTCCTTCTTCGCCGCCAATGCGGTGAAGATCCCCCATGGCGGCTGGGTGCCGCTGGTGATCGCCTGCGTCACGCTGGGCCTGATGTCCACCTGGCGCCGCGGCCGTGCGGTGCTGACCAAGCGGCTGGCCGAGGAATCGCTGCCGCTCGACGCCTTCATCCAGCGGCAGGCGAAGAAGGGCGACATCCACCGGGTCAAGGGGACGGCGGTCTTCATGACCTCCAGCTCCAACACCGTACCGATCGCCCTGCTGCACAACCTGAAGCACAATCAGGTCCTGCACGAGCGCATCGTCTTCGTCACCGTCGTGGTGGACGACGTGCCGCGCGTCCCGGCCAAGGACCGCGTGCTGGTCGAAGGGCTGGCCGACGGCTTCTACCGCATCACGGTGCGCTACGGCTTCTCGCAGGAGCCGAACATTCCCAAGGCCCTGCGGCTGTGCAAGGCCTTCGGCCTGGAGTTCGACGTGATGGCGACCTCCTTCTTCCTGGGCCGCGAGACGCTGATCCCGCAGATGAACTCCCAGATGGCGCTGTGGCGGGAGAAGCTGTTCGTGGTGATGTCGCGCACCTCGGTCAGCGCCACCGACTTCTTCAAGCTGCCGCCCAACCGCGTGGTGGAACTCGGCACTCAGGTACAGCTCTAGCCGGCTGAAGGACGGATCGAAGCACGGACGCATACCACCAAAGAATTACGTCCTTCGCTTTCGAAAAAATCGGCGGTCCGTTTAGAAATCGCTGTGATCCGAGCGAAAGCATCCTCCGTAACGGTGTTATGTCCGCGGGAAGCGGACCTTCACCGACATGAGGGAATGCTATGAAGAAGGTTGCCACCGTGGCGATCGCCACCCTTCTTTTTGCCGGTTGCGCCAATGCGGCCATGGAGAAGATGGTCGGCGGCGCGCCGATGTACCCCAGCAAGACCATCGTGGAGAACGCGTCCCAGTCCAAGGACCACACCACGCTCGTCGCCGCCGTGAAGGCCGCCGGGCTGGTCGACACGCTGAACGGCAAGGGGCCCTTCACCGTCTTCGCCCCGACCAACGAGGCCTTCGCCGCCTTGCCCGCCGGCACCGTCGACACGCTGCTGAAGCCGGAGAACAAGGGCCAGTTGACCAAGGTGCTGACCTATCACGTCATTCCCGGCAAGCTGGACGCCAAGGATATCGTGGCGGACATCAAGAAGGGCAACGGTAAGGCGATGCTGAAGACGGTGGAAGGCATGCCGCTGACCTTCACCCAATCCGGCGATGCCGTGATGGTCGCCGACGCGTCGGGCAACACCGCCCGCGTCACCATCGCCGACGTCCAGCAGTCCAACGGCGTCGTCCACGTCATCGACAAGGTTCTGCTGCCGAAGTAACCGCCCAAAGGCTTACGATGACCGGCGGGCAGCACGAAGCCGGGAATACCGTCCGGCATTCCGCGCCGATTTAAGACGTCGGCTTGTCCGCGGATTGCTTGCCGCCGCGATACTGCTTCAAAAACTTCTTGAACATATCCACTTCCGCGACGCGGGAGCGGATCGTGCCGACGTCGATCAGGCCCATCGCCTGTTCGGGGCGGGTCAGAATGCGGAAGGCATCCTCGTTCGGCCCGCCCTTCATCGCGCCTTCGAAATCCTTTTTCAGCAGATTCAGCCCGTTGCCGTCGCCGGCCAGCGCCAGCGCCACGGCCCGGTTCAGCACCAGCTGAGACATGTTGGGGTCGAGCGGCTTGCCCGGCGTGGGCGGTGCCCCGATCACCTTGTTCAGCGCCAGCGCCGCCGCATCCCACTTCTGCCCCTTCCAGGCGATGTCGACGCGCAGCAGATTGGCGTTGGTGCTGTCGTCCTGGGCCAGAATCTGCATCGCCTCGTCGCCGCGGTTCAGCTCCGCCAGCGCCTTGGCCTGCATCAGCCGCCGCTCCGCCACCAGATCGGCCGGCAGGCCGGCGACGTTCGACAGTTCAAGCGCCTTCAGCGCCTCTTCCGGCTTGTTGTCGAGCAGCCGGACCGAGGCCAGCCGGGTGCCGACCCGCGCCTTGTCCAGCCCGGACAGGCGGAATTCAACCTGATGCTGCAGCAGGTCGGCGGCGCGGTTCAGCAGGTCGATGGAAATCAGCCGTTCCGCCAGCTGCCGGATGATCTCGTCGCCGGCCTCGCCCACCGGGGTCAGCTCGCGGAACTGGTCGTAGAGCTGCATGGCGTCCAGCGTGGGCAGGCGCTGCGCCCCGTCCTTGTAGAGGTCGGCGAAGATGCGCGACATCTCCTTGGTGATCGCCTCGGCCCGCGGCGTGTCGGCGACCAGGGCCGCCGTCTCCTTCATCGTGTTGAAGCCCTTGGCATATTCGCCGCCGGCAATCAGCACCTCGCCCATGCGCGAGCGGATCTGCATCTCCAGGTCGTCGCCGCGCCAGGTGAAGGTCAGGCCGGCCAGCTGCTCCGCCGCCGCGGTCGGCGACATCTTGCCTTCCGACAGCTCCAGATTGGTCAGCGCCAGCCCGGCCTTGGCACGGTAGAAGCGGTCGTAGCTGTTGTAGGCGGCGGTCAACTGCTGGCGTGCCTGATCGATCTCGCCGGTCTGGGCATAGAGCAGGCCGCGCAGATACTGGGTCTGCGGGTTCTCCTCCTGATCCGGGCCGCCATGCTCGATGACGCGGTCGAACAGCCGCTTGGCGGTCGCGGTGTCGCGCGTCTCCAGCGCCGCTTCGGCCGCCCGCAGCCCGAGCTTGCCGAGCATCGGATCGGGATAGCTGTTCAGGATCTGGCCCGACGCCTTGAAGCCGGCCATCGCCTTGGGCCAGTCGCGGCGGTCGGCGGCGATGGCGGCGCGCCACAGATTGGCTTCCGGATTGCCGGCAAGCGAGGGGATCGACAAGTCGGCCTCGCCGCCGTCGAGATCGCCGGTCAGCACGCGGGCGGCGCCGCGCAACGCCCGGAACTCCGGCCATCCCTCCAGGTCGGGCTGGTTCTGTTGCAGCACGTCCAGCAGGCCGAGCGTCTCCTGCCCGAACCCGTTGGCGAAATAGAAGCGCGCAAGGTCGAGCTGCGCCTTCGCCCGTTCCGATTCCGGCGCGTTGACGACGGCAAGCTGGAGATCCTGCCGCGCCTCGGTGAAATGGTCGAGGTCGCCGCGCTTCCAGGCCGGCAGGTTGAACAGCCGGCGGCCCTGCATCTGGGCGGGCTGGGCCTTCGGCGGCTCCATGGCGGCCGACGACCCGCCGGCCGGCGGCGCCGGCATCGGCGCGGCGGCCAGCTGCGCCGGAACCGGCTGGGGAGCGGAGGCCGCGGGCGGCGGCGGCGACGCCGCGTTGCCGGCATCGGCGGTGGGCGAGATGTGCAGGCCGCCGGCCGTGGTCAGCTCCACCCCTTCCTTGATCGCCCGCACCGTCACATTGTCGGAGATCGGCCGCACCACCACGCCCTGGTAGGAGGCCATGACCTCGAGGTCAGGATAGCGGTGGGGTTCGGGCACCCCCTGCCCCGGGCTGGGAAGCGGAACGACCTGGATGCGGTCGCCGACGTCCGGGTCGGCGAACTGCACGACGTTGGCCGCATCGGGGGCCCGCACCAGCAGCCGGGCGCCGAGCAGGAAATCGGGGTCCGGCTCCACCCGCAGATCGCCGGTGCTGCCCATGTTGGCGGGGCGGGCGGAGGACAGGATGCGCCATGTGGTGCCCTGCCGCTCCACCGTCGGCCACACCATCGGGCCGATCTTGGTGCGGAAGACGCTGCCGCCGGTCGCCGGCACCGGCTCCACCGCGCCCATCAACTCGGCACCGGGACCGCTGAGCTTGCCGGCGCCGATCGGCATCGGCCGGTCGAAGGCGATGTAGAGCTGTCCCGCCCGCGGATAGACCGCGATGGAGGCGGGTCCGCCGGTGTCGAAGGTCAGCACCGGTCCCTTCGGACCCGCCGCCGGCTGGGCCTTCGCATCGGCAGGGGCCGCCGGAGCCGCCTTGGCTTCGGCCGGCGGAGCAGCGGGCGCGGCAGTGGAGGCCGGGGCGGGAGCGGTGTTGGCCGCGGCGGCGTTCGCGGCGACGGCCGACCGGCCGGAGGTGGCCGACGCCACCATGGGCGCGTCCTTGCCGCCCTCCCTGGCCACGTCCTTCGCCGGTGCCGGCTGGCTGGCGCCCTGGTTGCCGCTGGCGCCCTGGTTGCCCTGGCCGGCCGGCGTTCCCTGGGAGCCGGAAGCGGGCGCAGTGGCGGCCGGAGCGGCCCCATCGCCCTTGGGCAAGCCGGCACGTGACCCCGGATTGCCGACGGACAGCACCATCGACTTCCCCGACGCGCTGTCGCTCACCTCGGCGTCCTGCGGCACGGCGAGCGTGACCGCCAGCGAGCCGTCGGGCTGGCGGTAGGATTCGATGTTGCGGATGTTGCGCAGCGGCGCCTTGGGCAGGGCCGACAGGTCGGCGGTGCCGCCCTTGTCGAAGGCGACGGTCACCGCGGCGCCGTCGCGGGTCACCTTGTAGCCAACCGGGGCCGGCCAATCGAAGGTCAGCCGGCTCTGGTCGGGCTGGTCGCCCCCCTGCACCCGCAGCCGGCCGGCGGACGGCACCGGCTTCGCGGCGTCCGCCTTGGCGGGTGCGGGCAGTGCGGGCGCAGGCGGCGCGGGGGGCGGCGCGCTCTCGGCCTTGGCGGCGGCCTGTTGTGGCGTGGTCCCCGCCGCAGCGGGCGACAGATCGATGGCGACGGCGTTGCCGTTGCGGAAGCTCTTCAGCGAAACCGGGCGCTTCAGGTCGAAGGAAACCGTCTTGCCATCGGCCTCCACCCGCCCGGCGGCGAGATAGTCGGGCAGCGCCCGCACCAGCCGGTCGAGCGGGGCGTCGATGGGCTCGGTGAAGGCGATGACCAGCCGGTCGCCCTCGACCGCCGCGGTGAAATCGACCTTGCCCGGCCAGTCGAAGACGAGCCGGCCGAAATCCTTGTGGGTGCCGCCGCGCACCGGCACGCTGGCGGCATCGGCCGGCAGGGGGGAGAGCAGGACCGGCACGGCAAGCAGCGCCACCGCCGCGGCACAGCCGCGCAGCCAGCGCTTCCTTCGATTGCCCGAGCCGTCCGTCACCTCAATCCGCTCCTTCCTCGCGCACCACGATGTCGACCGGCAGGCGCCCCCCGCCGCTCGACACATCGCCGGCAATCCCCGCCCCGTCCACCGGCATCATCACCGCCCGCGCCACCAGATCGCGGCGATAGCCAGTCTCGCGCAGGGCGGCGGAGACGGCGACCGCCCGCGTCAGCGCCCGTTCCCAGGCAACGCCGCCGGTCGTGTCCTCGCGCTCCGCATGGCCGACCAGCTCGATGCGGTTGCCGATGCGGCCGATGACGGCGCCCAGCAGGAACAGCACCCGCCGCCCCTCCTCGGTGAAGGCGGCGCCGGTGGGGTCGAACATCCGCTCTCCCGGCAGGCGGATGACCACCCGGTCATCTTCGCGCCGGACATCGACCACCGCCAGCTCCGCATTCGACCGCAGCTGGCTTCCCAGCAATGCCGCCAGATAATGCAGGTCGATGGCCGCCCTCGCCTCCACCGCCATGGCGTTGAAGGCGGCGCCGGGATCGGCCGGCCGGTCCGACGGGGCGGTGGCGGTCGACCGCGCAGCGGGGATCGACTCCGACACGCCCTTCGCCAGACGGGTCCAGCGCTCCGCCTCGGGCTCGCTCATCGAATACATCAGCACGAAGAAGGCGAGCATAAGTGAGATCAGGTCGGTGAAGCTGATCAGCCACAGCGTCTTGCGCTGGGCGCCGCCATCGTCCGCCCCCGTCCTGCCGGCGATGCGGGGAACGCGGATCATTTCCGCACCTCGGCTTTCGCCGGTGCCGCATTCGCCGGGGGGGCCTTGGCAGGCGCGGGCACGGCCGTGGCCGGTGCGGTCTTCGCGGCCGGGCGGACCGCCCCGCCCTCGTCCCAGCGTAGGGAGAACAGCAGCCGCACCCCGCCGGGCTCGCCGCGTTCGATCCCGACGGTGACGTTGCGGGCCGGCGCCCCATCCTCGACCAGCGCGCGGGCCAGCACGCCGGCACGGGCGACCGGCCCCGGCGGCTGGCTGGGCGTTCCCGTTGGCCCGATGCCGAGCAGCGCGTCCAGCTCGACCCGTTCGCCCTGGCGCGACTGGCGGAGCGCATCGGCGATGCGGTCGATCAGCCCCTGGCGGTCCGGCCGCAGGGTCATGGTGCCGGGAACGAACAGGTCGTCGGCGGGCAGGCGCACCTCCAGCAACTGGCCGGGGGCGACCACCTCCACCTTGGAGACCGCAACCGCGGTGGCGAACAGGGTGCCGACATCCTCCAGCCGCTGCACGGCGAAGACGGTCCCGGCGCGCGAGGCCACCGGCTCGGACCCGTCGCGCAGGCGCGGGTCGATGACGAAGCTGGGAAAGGTCCGCTCCAGCGAGGCAGCGACCGCCTTGACCTTCTGCACCGTCTGCACCGAATGAGCGTTCAGCACGATGAAGAAGACCAGAAGCAGCAGGAACAGCGACAGCAGGAGCAGGATGCTGCCGTTGTTCGGGTTGGCATGGTTATGGGAACCGCCGGCGCGCCCGGCCCGCAGCAGCAACGGCAACCCGGCGCTTCCCGTCCCCGGGGCGATGCCCTGGGCCGTGTGCCCGCCGCCGGGCCTGCTGGTGGGGGAGCCGGGCAGCATGGCGTCAGTCGAAGCTGGCCAGCAGACGGTCGATCTCGTCCTGGTCCATGGCGTTGCCCGGCAGCTGCGGGCCGTGCAGAAGCTGCTGATCGGCCTCTGCCGCGCTCATCGGCTCGAAATGCACAGCGGCCTCCGCCTCCTCCGCCGCCAGCTTCGCCAGCCGCGGGGCGTGGTTCTGGCGCACCTCGCTGCCGAAGGCGGCGACGATCATGTCCACCTTCGATTCGATGTGCTTGAGGGTGCGCACCACCTTGCTGATGCGCTGGCCGGTAATGTCCTGGAAGTTGCAGGCCTCGTAGATCGCGGTGATCTGGTCGTTCAGCTTGGCCGAGGTGCCGGCTTCCGTCTGGCCGGCGATGGCGCCGATGGCGTCGCAGGCGTCGAAGATGGCGAAGGTCGCCTTTTCCGTCGCGCCGATCACCGCGTCCAGCTCGTCCGTGGCGGTGCGGATGTGTTCGTCGCGGATTTCGGCCGGCTGGAGCGCTGCGATCTCCTGCTTGGCCGTCTCGATGTACTTGGCGAGGTCCACGACCTCCTTGTACAGGCGCAGGTCGGTGGCGGAGATGTCGCCGTCCATGCTGCCCAGGATGTTGCGGACGATGTCCGTCACCTCGTCGCGCGACAGCGGCTGTGCGGCTTCCGCGAAGGCGGTGTCGAGGCGCTGTCTCAGGAGCTTCTGTTCCGTCACGGCGGATTGGGCGGAGAAGGTCATCGGGCGTGTCCAGCGAGAGGGGCAAGGCCTTGGCGGAATGTGCCGGAACCTCCCCGGTTCGCGCCCTCCAGCGAGCGCACCGTCGGTGCCTTCCGCAGCGGAGGTTCGATGCTCCGACCGCTTGTGGCGCCCAACCGTCCAAGGAACTGTCCGAGCCGACAAAGCCTAGGACGCGAGGGTTAAGAGCCCGTAAAGATGACCCCGCCAAGGGTCCTGACGCTGCGCCTGAGTTGCCGGCGCGTCACACTGTGGCCGGCGCGTCCGCATGGGCGCGGGCCTCGACAGCGGCGCGGCTCAGAACAGGCTGGCGGCGGCCGGCGCACCGAGGAGCGCGATCAGGACCAGCACGGTCACGGCAACCAGCCGCTCCATCGGCGACCAGCGCTTCCAGTCTTTTCTGAAGCTTTTCAGTTCGTCGGCCATGACAAACCTTCCGGGGTTCGGGAACTACATTGCAACGCAACGAAACTGCATCCGGGCCAGTTGACGCATGGTTAAAATCGCCCGGCGACACGACAATGCTCGACCACTGGCACAGAATTGCCACAGTCATGCCCAGCTGACCTCTGATCCAGGTCAAAGATCGGCCAAATTTTCGACATTTCCCATCTCGCGTGCGGCGATGCCCCCGTCTCCGGCGGCGTGCCACTTCCGGCCGCTTCCGAAACCGGGCGGTAATGCCTAGATGATAAGCTCTAGATCAAGCCTCCGATGCCGGGGGCATCTGGCCTCCGACGCCGGAGGCATTTGGCCTCCAAGGCCGGGGGCGCCGACGGGAGATGCGGATGGCGAGGGGAACCGACCTGAAGATCGGGCTTGCGCTGGGCAGCGGTGCGGCGCGCGGCTGGGCGCACATCGGCGTCCTGCGCGCGCTGGAGGAGATCGGCATCAAGCCCGACATCATCTGCGGCACCTCGATCGGCGCCGCGGTGGGGGCCGCCTATCTGACCGACCAGCTGGACGAGCTTCAGGCCTGGGCGCAGAAGATGGGCTGGCTCGGCATGCTGGGCATCATCGACCTCACCTTCCGCCGCGGCGGTCTGGTGGCGGCCGAGAAGGCATTCGGGCGCTTCGACAACGAGCGCAGCAACATCCTGATCGAAAAGCTGCCGATGCCCTTCGCCACCGTCGCCACCGACCTGTCGACGGGGCGCGAGATGTGGCTGCGCGACGGCCCGCTGATGTCGGCGGTGATGGCCTCGGCCGCCATGCCCGGCCTGTTCCCGGCGGTGCGGCGCGACCATCACCTGCTGGTGGACGGCGCCCTGGTCAATCCGGTGCCGGTCTCGCTCTGCCGGGCGCTGGGGGCCGACATCGTGGTCGCGGTCAACCTGAACAGCGAGCTGTCGCCGCTGGGCCGGCCGACCGGCCGCGGGGCCGGCAACGGCAAGGGGCTAAACGGCAAGGGAATTGGCGGCAACACGGTCGCGGTCAAGGCACCGGAGCCGGTGGTGGCGGGCGGCGATGCCGGCTCCCCCGCCCTGTCCCACCTGACCAGCCAGATCTCGACATGGCTCGGCCGCAAGCCCGGCCGGCGCACCCAGTTCCTGGCCGACCAGATCGACGACGCCCATGCCCACAAGCAGATGCCCAACGCGCTGGAGGTGATGGCCGGCTCCATCGACATCATGCAGGACCGCATCACCCGGTCCCGCCTGGCCGGCGAGCCGCCCGACGTGCTGATCGCGCCGCGGCTGGCCCATATCGGCATCCTGGAGTTCGACCGCGCCGCCGAGGCGGTGGAGATCGGCCATGCCGCCGCCTCCATGCTGCGCCCCTCCATCGAACTGGCCCTGCGCCGCGCCTGACCGGTTGCGCTGGAGGCTGTTCCCGTCTTCCGTATCAGCCATATATCCCTCGTGTCCCGGCGTCCGCCCGGACTACGTCTCCGTCTGCCCCCTCCCCGTTTGCCCTTCCCCGTTTGCCGCGAGAGCCAGCGTCCATGAGCCAGTCTGCGCCGTCCGACACCGTCGCCACCCTGCTCGCCAGCGGGACGCCACACTGGGGCGCCAACGGCACGGTGCTGGACGGCGGTTCCGTCGGCGCCGCCGCCACCGTCACCTATGGCTTCCTGACCAGCGCGCGGCAGGTCTCCGCCACCGACTCCACCGGCTTCGCCGCCATGAACACCGCCCAGCGCGCCGCCGTCCGGCAGGCGCTGGCGGCCTGGAGCGCGGTCGCCAACGTCACCTTCGTGGAGATTTCCGACGCCGCGAGCGCAGCGGTCGCCTTCGGGACCAACCGGCAGCGCGGCCAGTCGGCGGCCTACGCCTACTATCCCTCCACCGGCATCCAGGGCGGACAGGTGTTCCTGGCCAACGACAGCGCCGGGAACACTAATCCGACGTCGGGCAGCTACAGCTACATGACCGTCATCCACGAGATCGGCCATGCGCTGGGGCTGAAGCATCCCGGCAACTACAACGCCGGCACCGACGACGGGACGGAGGGGCCCTATCTGCCGGCGGCGACGGACAATTATGCGTTCAGCATCATGTCCTACAACGAGAACGCCGCGCTGCCGTCGGGGACCTACCTGACCAGCCCCAGCCTCTACGACATCGCCGCGATCCAGTATCTCTACGGCGCCAACATGGCGACCGGGGCCGGCGACACCGGCTACACGCTGAACACCGCCAGCTTCACCACCCTGTGGGACCCCACCGGCCACAACAGCCTGAACGGCGCCGCCCAGACAGCCGACCTGTCGCTGGATTTGCGCAGCGGCCAGTTCAGCAGTGCCGGCGGCACGACATTCCTGGCGCTGGCCTATGGCACCAGGGTGCAGCTGGCGACCGGCGGCAGCGGCAACGACAGCTTCACCGTCAACGATCTGGGCAACATCATTGACGGCGGCGCCGGCACCGACACCGTGGTGTTCAGCGGCCGCCGCGCCCAGTATCGCGTCCAGCTGCTGGACGCCGGCCGCTATATCGTCAGCGGCGCCGACGGCAACGACCTGCTGACCAACATCGACTATCTGCGTTTCGCCGACGGCAGCACCGCCCTGGCGTCGATGGTGTCCGGCACTTTCGACGCGCTGCGCTACGTCGCCTCCAACAGCGACCTGATCGCGGCGCTCGGCACCAACGCCGCAGCGGCGACCCAGCATCTGATCGGTGCCGGCGTCTATGAGGGCCGCAGCCTGACCGGCTTCGATCCCTACAACTACCTGGCCGGTTATGGCGACCTGCTGGCCAGCTTCGGCAGCGACGTCGCCGCCGCCACCCGCCATTACATCGAGGCCGGCAACCGCGAGGGGCGCAGTTCCACCCTGTTCGACACGCTGTCCTACGAGGCCAGCAACCCCGACCTGATCGCCGCCTTCGGCGACAACCGCGAAGCGGTGGAGCTGCATTACATCGTCAGCGGCCGGCTGGAGGGCCGCTCGCTGACCCGCTTCAACGCCGCCGCCTATCTGGCGGCCAACCCGGACGTCCGCACCGCCGTCGCTGGCAACCTGACCGCCGCCAAGCAGCATTATGTCAGCTATGGCTATGCCGAGGGACGGGCGCTGGCCTGAGCCGGCCGGCCTCCCTCATTTTGCCGGCCCTTATTTCGCCGGCCAGATCCAGGTCAGCTCGTGCTTGTTGTGGTGGAGGTGGAGCACCCGGCCGCCGGGGATTTCCGCGAAGGCGCGGGCGGTCTCATGGTCGGTTTCCGCCTGGAACTTCAGCGTGCAGACGAAGCGCTTGGCGAGCCCGCTGTCCATCCACTCCTTCACCAGCCGCAGCAGGCGGGTCGGGTAGCAGATCACGTCGCAGCACAGCCAATCGACCGGACCGACCGTCGCCGGCTTCAGGCCAAAGGCGCTCTCCTGGCGGATCTCCACCCGCGGCAGGGCGGCGATGGCCGGATCGAGCGGCGCCTTGTCGACGCTGACCACCGACGCCCCCAGCTCGTGCAGCACCCAGGTCCAGCCGCCGGGACAGGCGCCGAGGTCGAGGCAGCGGTCGCCCGGTCCCGGCTGCTCGCCGAACAGGGTCAGCGCCTCCCACAGCTTCAGATAGGCGCGGTTGGGCGGCGCCGTGCGGTTCTCGATGAAGGTCACCTCGCCGTTGCGGAACGGGCTGGAACAGCGTGCCGCGGCGATGATGGTGGACTCGTCGGTCAGCGTCCAGGAGCCCAGCGGCGCCGTCGGCAGGGGCGACGGGAAGACCACCGGCTTGGCCGACACATGCGGCAGGTTTTCCTGGATCAGGGCGGCGCGGCGGTGATGGCGCTGCGACCACAGCGCCCAATTGCGCTGGATGCCGCGCAGAGCCTTCGCCCCGCCCTTGATCGAGGGGAACTCGATGCGGACCGGGTCGTACCAGATGTTCTGCGCCCAGGCCGCCGGCCGGGCCGGGCCGTCGACGAAGACCAGCCGGCCATCGACCGATGCGACGCCCCCCAGCTCCGCCACCAGATCGTCGAGGAAGCCGTCCGCCGCCAGATAGATGGTCTGGCCGAGCGGGGTCACCACCGCGCCGGGAACGGCTTGCGGGTCGGTGCCGGGGGCATTCGGGGGGGCGGCTTTGGGGGTGCTGTCGTCCATGCCCCAGGGGCTACCGCTGCCGGCCGTCGAATGCAAGCGCAAGGATGCGGCGCACCCCTTTCGACGTGACGCGAAGGGGCTGTGACAAAGCGTCTCGAAACTTCTTATATGCGATTGGCTCGCAATAGCGGCATTGACAACGATTCTCACTCTCAGCTATTGCTGGGCTCGGGACACCTCATCCGAAACCGATTTTCGCCGAGGGCTTATGTACGTCTGCATCTGCCACGCGTTGAACGATAAGAAGGTCAAGGCTGCGCTCGATCAGGGCGCCACGACCCCGGCCTCGGTGTTCCGCCATCACAATTGCCAGGTCCAGTGCGGCAAATGCGTTCCGACCATGCGCAGCATGGCCAGCGAACACCGCGCAACCTTCGCGCAGCAGACCGCCGCTGCCGCCGCCGTTGCGGCGACGCCGGTCGCCGCCCCCTGCTGCGGCTCCCCCTTGCCTGAGCCGGCCAATGCCGAGGCGGTTCCCGCCTATGCCATCGCGGCCGAGTGAACATGCGCACACAGGTGTAGGACCACATTCCCGGCGGGTCTACCACTTCCGACTTTGTGCTGAATAACAGGTCTACAACCTCGCCTTAAGGCTGCGACAGATTGCGCGCCGACTATGATTTTTGGGCGGATTGACCCGGCACCGGCATTCCGGCACAAAAGCGTCACCAAAACAAAAGAACGTCGTCAAAATGACGGCGTATAAAAACAGGAACGGGCCGGATGAAACCGGCCCTGGAGGAAACGCAATCCAACCAAGAAGACTTCCTTGGCCACCGGGTTTGCCTTGTCCTTGATGGGCTGGGCAGCCCGGCGGGATTTGGATTCGGGCAGGTATTCCGCAACTGCGAAATCGCACCGCGAAAACCGGGCGGCATCTCCCAAACGGGCTGTGCCGACTGCGCTTCCGGCGTGTTTTCGCCATGTCGGCGCGGGGATATCTTTCCATCCGGCCGAGAGGTCAAAAACGCCAGGAAGTCAAAAACGGTTGAGGATCAAAGGAGGACCCTTCATGAGCCGCCGCAACCGGCAAGCTTTCGACACGTTGAGCCGTGATCTGGTGCTGCGCGCCACCGACCGCATGGAAACCCTGCGATCGATGGTGGAGCGCGCGGACAGCAACCGGCGGGAGACGTGGGAACGCACGCTCGACCGTCTCCGCGGCCTGAACAACCGCGCCATCGCCCGCATCGAGGCCGCCCATATGGCCGACGACGACGCATGGCCCTTCGCCCGCGCCCAGGCCGATCAGGCGATGATGGACCTGATGCGCGCGCTCGACGATTTCGACGGGCATCTGCGCCTGATCGCCGCCTGACATCGACGCCTGGCCGGGCCGCGAACGGCCCCGAATGAAAAAGGCCCTCTCCCGCGGGAGAGGGCCTTTTTCATGGGGCAGGACGCCCCGAAATCAGGACGCCCCGAAATCGAGGCCCCAGGCCGAGTAGCGTTCCGGATCGTCGACCCAGCCTTCGCGCACCTTCACGAACAGGATCAGGTGGACGCGGCGTTCCAGCATATGCGTCAGCTCGGAGCGCGCGGCGGACCCCAGCGCCTTGATCCGCTGGCCGCCCTTGCCCAGCACGATGGCCTTCTGGCTTTCGCGCTGCACGAAGATCACCTGCGAGATCTTGACCGAGCCGTCCTCGAACTCCTCCCACACCTCGGTCTCGACCGTGGCGGAATAGGGAAGCTCCTGGTGAAGCTGGAGGAACAGCTTCTCGCGGGTGATTTCCGCCGCCAGCAGGCGCATCGGCATGTCGGAGATCTGGTCCTCCGGGAAATGCCACGGCCCGTCCGGCAGACGGTCGGCCAGGAACTGCTTCAGATGGGCAACGCCGTCCTCGGTGAAGGCCGACACCATGAAGATGTCGGAGAAGATGCCCTCCTGCCGGAAGGCGTCGGCGATGCCCAGCAGGACATCGCGCTTCACCAGATCGATCTTGTTCAGGATCAGGATGGCTTCGCGCCCCTGCTCCTTCAGCCGGGCGACGATGCTGCGGGTGTCCTCGTCGATGGAGCGGCGCGACACGTCGTAGAGCACGCCGATCACGTCGGCATCCTCCGCCCCCTGCCAGGCCGCCGCCACCATCGCGCGGTCCAGCCGGCGCTTCGGCTTGAAGATGCCGGGGGTGTCGACGAAGATCATCTGGGCATCGCCCTGGATGGTGATGCCGAGCACGCGGGTGCGGGTGGTCTGCACCTTCGGGCTGACGATCGACACCTTGCTGCCGATCATCGCGTTCAGCAGCGTCGACTTGCCGGCGTTCGGCGCACCGACCAGCGCGATGAAGCCGCAGCGCGGATGGTCCGGCATCGTCGGCAGGGGCGGCAGGACGGAGATGGGCTGCCCGCGCGGGGCGTCCTCATCGTCCTCGTAATCGTCGTCCTCGTATTCGCCGTCCTCTTCGTCGTCGAAGTCGCCCTCTTCGGCGTCCCCCTCAACGTCCTCTGCGGCACCCTCCGCGGCGTCCCCGCCCTCGAGGTCGGCGCCCTCGAGCGCCTCGTCGTCCGGCACGGGCTCCGGAGTCGGCTCCGCAGCTTCGGAACCGGGCTGGATCTTCGTCTTGTCGATGTCGTCGCGACCGTCAGTCATCGACTTGCACTCCCACCTGGCGCAGCAATGCGCTGGCCGCCTTCTTTTCCGCGATGCGCTTGGAGGAACCGGAGCCGGAGACCGGATCCATGCCCTCGACATGCACCGCAACCACGAACAGCGGCTCGTGCGCCGGGCCGCTGCGTTCGATCAGTTCATAGCGGGGCAGCGGCTTGCCGCGGCCCTGCGCCCATTCCTGCAACGTCGTCTTGCTGTCCAGCGGCGGCGGCGTCGCCTTGTCGATCTCGCCGGCCAGCGCCTGCCGGACGAAGCGCGTCACCGGCTCCAGCCCGCCATCGAGATACATGGCGCCCAGCACCGCCTCGCAGGCGTCGCCCAGGATGGTGCGGTTCTCCCGCCCGCCGCTCTGCGCTTCCGCCGGCGACAGGCGCAGATAGGCGCCCAGCCCGATGGCGTCGGCGACGCGGCCCAGCGATTCCCGGCGAACCAGCGCGGCATGCCGCTTGGCCAGCGCGCCCTCGCGCTCGTTCGGATAGCGTTCCAGCAGCCATTGCGCGACGACCAGCCCGACGACGCGGTCGCCCAGGAACTCCAGCCGCTCATAGGCGATGCCCGGCCCCTTGTGCCCCTTGCGGCCGGTCCGTTCCAGACCCATCAGGCTGGGGTGGGTGACGGCATCGTGCAGGAGCGACGGGTCGGAAAACTCATAACCCAGCGCCTGCGCAAGGCTGGCGACGTCCGCGGACCGGGCGGCGCCATCGGGCTGGATGTCGGAGCCGGCGCCCAGATCGGCGGGCGCCTTGGTGACGGTGGACACTTACCGGACTCCGTTGAACAGACGGCTGAAGCGCAGATCGACCGGCCAGCGCCAGATTTCGTAGAAGCGCGTGCCTTCGTCGAGCGAGAAGAACAGGAATTCGGCGCGGCCGACCATGTTCTCGATGGGAACGAACCCGACCTGCGACGGCACGCGGCTGTCGAGCGAGTTGTCGCGGTTGTCGCCCATCATGAAGAGATGGCCGGGCGGCACCTTGAACACCGGCGTGTTGTCGAGCGGACCGTTGTCCGATTCCTCGATGATGCGGTGGGTGCGGCCGTTGGGCAGCGTTTCGATGAACTGCGCCGTGCGGATGCTGCGGCCCAGCGAATCCGTGGTCACGTAATCCTCGATCCGCTCCCGCTTCACCGGCTGGCCGTTGATGTGCAGGATGCCGCCGATCATCTGGACGGTGTCGCCCGGCAGGCCGATCACCCGCTTGATGTAGTCGGTCTTGTTGTCGCGCGGCAGCTTGAACACCGCCACGTCGCCCCGCTCCGGCTCGGAGCCGAGGATGCGGCCCTCGAACAGCGGCAGGCCGAAGCCGACGGTGTATTTGCTGTAGCCGTAGCTGAACTTCGACACGAACAGGTAATCGCCGATCAGCAGGGTCGGGATCATCGAGCCCGACGGGATGTTGAACGGCTCGAAGGCGAAGGTCCGCACGCCGAAGGCGATCAGCACGGCGAAGATCACCGTCTTGACGGTTTCGGCGAACCCGGATTCCTTGGCTTTGGCGGTGGGCGCCGTTTCTTTCTGAAAGGTCATTCTGGGGTCGCCGTTTCGGTGGGCGTTTCGGGCATTTCGGACTGGATGGGTTCGGCGCTGATGACGACAAACGCTTCCGCCATCGGGTATTCGTCGGTCAGCGTCACATGGATTTTCGCGCGCATGCCCGGCGGCGTGATCGCCTCCAGCCGGGCCAGCGCGCCGCCGGTCAACCGCATCGTCGGCTGGCCGGACGGCAGGTTGACCACCCCCATGTCGCGCCAGAACACGCCGTCGCGGAAACCGGTGCCCAGCGCCTTGGAGCAGGCCTCCTTGGCGGCGAAGCGCTTGGCGTAGGTGGAGGCCCGCGCGTTGTTCTTTGCGGCGGAACCGGCGCGGCGTTCGGACTTGGCCTGCTCGACATCGGTGAAGATGCGGTCGATGAAACGCTGTCCGAAGCGCTCCAGCGACTTCTCGACCCGCCGGATGTCGATCAGGTCGTTGCCGATGCCGAGGATGGTGCCGGACATCGTCATGCCGGCATTCCGGCGGCGCGCGCCCTGTCCATGGCCTTGCGCATGCGGGCGATGGAGTTGGTCAGGCCGACGAAGATCGCCTCGCCGATCAGGAAATGGCCGATGTTCAGTTCGACGATGGTCTGGATCGCCGCCACGGGGCCGACGGTGTCGTAGCTCAGGCCGTGGCCGGCATGGCACTCCAGCCCGATCGCCTCGGCATGGGCGGCGGCGCGGACGATGCGCGCCAGTTCCGCCTCGCGCTCGGCAGGGCTGTGGGCATCGCAATAGGCGCCGGTGTGCAGTTCCACCACCGGGGCGCCGAGGCGCCTGGCGGCGTCGAGCTGCGCCGGCTCCGGATCGATGAACAGCGAGACACGGATGCCGGCGGCGCCCAGCTCGCCGACCGGACGGACCAGATGGTCGTACTGGCCGATCACGTCCAGACCGCCTTCGGTCGTCACCTCGGTGCGCTTTTCCGGGACGAGGCAGGCGGCGTGCGGCTTGTGGCGCAGGGCGATGCCCAGCATCTCGCCGGTCGCCGCCATCTCGAAGTTCAGCGGACGGTCGATCTCGGCCATCAGCCGTTCGATGTCGCGATCCACGATGTGGCGGCGGTCCTCGCGCAGATGGGCGGTGATCCCGTCGGCCCCGGCCTCGATGGCCAGCTTCGCCGCGCGCACCGGATCGGGATGGGCCCCGCCGCGTGCATTGCGGACGGTCGCCACATGGTCGATGTTCACGCCGAGGCGGAGAATACGGGACATGCAAGGACTCCAAAGCGCCGCCGCCCGCCGGAACGGGCGGGGGCGATTCCGTCTATATAGCGGTGCGTCCGCCATCCGTCACGCCGAACCGACCGACGCAATCGCGGATGACAGGGAATTTACCGTCTCCGCCCCCCGCCCGCCCGAATGGCCGGACCGGCGATCCCGGCGGATTTTCCTTAGTTCGACCTGTGGATCACGCCGCTCAGATACTCGTTCAGATCGCGGAAATCCTTGACGGTCCAGGCGTGCGGCGGAAGCCGGTAGCCGTTTTCCTTCAACGTTCTCGGGATCAGATCCCCGTTTGGCCGCAGGATGACCGACGTCACGATGACGCCGGGATAGTCGGCCAAGCGCTTCCGGAAGGCCGCCGTCGTCAGATCGGGGGTCGGAGGGTTGCTCTTGCGCGCCAGCGGGCCCGAGCCCTTCGCATCCGCCCCATGGCACATGGCGCATCTCTCCACGAACAACTTTTCCCCATTGTCCGCGTGGGCACCATGAAGCGGCGTCAAGCATAAGACGGCAACCGAAAACCGCAGGAGCAGCCTATCGAGCCGCATGTCCTGTTCTCCCATCGCGCAACATCATAGGGCGTCCTGGCGTTGCGACCCTGTTGCGTGCCGGCGGGAGCGTCACCGCCCCCGCGCACGCTCCACCGAATGGATGGCCGGGGTGGCGCGCAGGGCGGCCATGATGTTGGTAAGGTGCTTGGCATCCTTCACATCGATGTCGATCAGCAGCTCGAAATAATCGGTGCTGCGGTTCGTGATCTTCTGATGGATGACGTTGCCCTGGTTCTTGCCGATCACCGTGAACAGCGTGCCGAGCGAGCCCTGTTCATTGGCGATGACGACGCTGACGCGGCCGACATGCTCCTCCGGCGAATCCGGGCCGGTCTCCCACGACACGTCGATCCAGCGTTCCGGCGATTCATGGAAGCTTTCCAGCGTTTCGCAGTCGATGGTGTGGATCGTCACGCCCTTGCCGGTGGTGACGATGCCGACGATGCGGTCGCCCGGCAGCGGGTGGCAGCAGCGGGCGTAATGGACCGCCATGCCCGGGATCAGCCCGCGGATCGGCAGCGCCGATTCCTTGCGGGCCTTGGCCTTGGGCTTCGGCGCGCTCTCTTCCAGTTCGCGGACGGCGGGGGCGGCCTGGGCCTTGTGGCCGGGGAAGACGGCGTGGAAGACTTCGCGGACCGAATGCAGGCCGGAGCCGACACCGGCCATCAGGTCGTCCACCGTCGGCTGCTGGAAGATCTTGGTGGCGGCTTCCAGCGCCTTTTCGGTGAACTCGTAGCCTTCCGACTTGAACTGCCGCATCAGCATGCCGCGGCCCAGTTCCATATACTGGGCGCGCTGCTGGGTGCGCAGGAACTTGCGGATGCGGGCGCGCGCCTTGCCGGTGACGACGAAGCGCTCCCAGCCCGGAACCGGCGTCTGCGCCTTCGACGTGACGATGTCGACCTGATCGCCGTTCTGCAGCTGGGTGCGCAGCGGCAGCATGCGGCCGTTGATCTTCGCCCCGACGCAATGGTCGCCGACCTGCGAATGGACGGCATAGGCGAAGTCGACCGGCGTCGCCCCGCGCGGCAGCGCGATCAGGTCGCCCTTCGGCGTGAAGCAGAACACCTGGTCCTGGAACAGCTCCAGCTTGGTGTGCTCCAGGAACTCTTCCGGCTTCTGCGCATGCTCCAGGATGTCCAGCAGCTCGCGCAGCCAGCGATATTCGCCGCCGTTCGGGCGCGGCTGGTGGTCCTGCTTGTAGGCCCAGTGGGCGGCCACGCCCAGCTCGGCGATCTCGTGCATGTCCTGGGTGCGGATCTGCACCTCGATCCGGTTGCGGCCGGGACCGATCACGCCGGTGTGCAGGCTGCGGTAGCCGTTGGGCTTGGGCGTGGAGATGTAGTCCTTGAAGCGCCCCGGCACGACCGGATAATGGGCGTGCACGATGCCCAGCGCCTGATAGCATTCCCCGACCGAGCCGACCGTGATGCGGAAGGCCATGATGTCGGACAGCTGTTCGAAGCTGACATTCTTGCGCTGGAGCTTGCGCCAGATCGAATAGGCCGACTTCTCGCGCCCCGACACCGACACGTCGGGCAGGCCTTCGGAGGCCAGCAGCTCACGCAGCTCGGTGATGATGGTCTGGACGCGGTTCTCGCCCTCGCTGCGCAGGCGGGCCAGCTGGGCCAGGATGCTGTCGCGCGCGTCGGGGTTCAGTTCCGCGAAGGCAAGATCGTCCAGCTCGTCCTTGATCTTGTGCATGCCGATGCGTTCGGCCAGGGGCGAGTAGATCTCGATGGTCTCGCGGGCGATGCGGCGGCGCTTTTCCGGCTTCTTCAGGTGGAACAGCGTGCGCATGTTGTGAAGCCGGTCGGCCAGCTTCACCAGGAGGACGCGGATGTCCTCCGACATGGCGATGACCAGCTTGCGGAAATTCTCCGCCTGCTTGGCCTGCTCGCTGTTCAACTCCAGCCGCGACAGCTTGGTGACGCCGTCGACCAGACGCGCGATTTCCTTGCCGAAAACCCGCTCGATGTCCTCGAGCGTGGCGACGGTGTCCTCGACCGTGTCGTGAAGCAGCGCCGTGGCGATGGTGCCGGCGTCCAGCTTCATCTGGGTGAGGATGCCGGCGACCTCCAGCGGGTGGAGGAAGTAGGGATCGCCGGACGCGCGCGTCTGCGACCCGTGCGCCTTCATCGAGAAGACGTAGGCGCGGTTGAGCAGATCCTCGTCGGCCGAGGGATCATACGCCTTGACGCGCTCGACAAGTTCGTACTGCCGGATCATGCGGCCCGACCCGGCGCACGCGGCGCCTCAAATGTGTTCGTGACGTTTCTCAGGGCGGTTCCGTTCGAACCGACGGGGAGCAGGATGCCCCCCACCCTTCCGTTCAGCGAGGGGGCGTTGCGCCCCCTCCGGGTCCTGCGGTCGTTGTCCAGGATCAGAGGTCTCCGTCGGGATCCTCGGTCATGGCGAAACCGGCGCCCGGCTCCGCATCCATGTCGGCGGCGACGTCGTCCTCCTCGGTCAACTCTTCGCCGTCGCTCTCGCTCATGCCGTCTTCGTCGCCCAGCGAGTTGTTGCCGCGGGCGGCCCAGTCATTCTCGCCGGCCATCAGCTCGACGATCTCTTCCTCGGGCTCGTCCGGCTCGACATGCTTCTGGTGGCCCTTGATCAGGGCGTTCTTCAGATACTCCAGCGACACCGTCTCGTCCGCGATCTCGCGGAGCGCCACGACCGGATTCTTGTCGTTGTCGCGGTCGATCGACAGCGGGGCGCCGCTCGCGACTTCGCGGGCGCGCTGGGCAGCCATCATGACCAGCTCGAAACGGTTCGGAACCTTCAGGACGCAATCTTCAACGGTAACGCGGGCCATGCCAGACGAACTCCGGATTCATAGGAGGCTCTAGACTATATGGATGTGGTCCGATAGGTGCAAGCGCGAACGACAGCGCTGCTGCATTGCGTCGGGGGAACACCCCTGTCCAAGCTCAATATCCATCGGCCTGACGACCGGAGACAGTAGGCAATCCCTGCCTCTTGTATGTTTGCCCACAATACACTAGATTTCAAAATTGGAACGCGAGCTTTTGCGCATGTTCCAATACATTTTCAACAAGCAGCGATGAAAGGATCCAGGCATTGGACCGCAATTCGACTTTGCCGCGTGATGTCAGCAAGTTGTTTTACAAGGAAGAGCGTCTCGCACTTTTCATCGATGGCGCCAACCTCTACGCCGCAGCACGTTCACTTGGCTTCGATATTGATTACAAAAGGTTGCGTGACGGCTTCGCCGGGGAGGGCCGGCTTGTGCGCGCCTTCTATTACACCGCCCTCGTCGAAGATCAGGAATACTCCCCGATCCGTCCGCTGGTCGATTGGCTGGACTATAACGGCTACACCATGGTGACCAAGCCGACCAAGGAGTTCACCGACGCATCGGGCCGGCGCAAGATCAAGGGCAACATGGACATAGAGCTGGCCATCGACGTGATGGAGATGGCCGATCATGTCGACCACATCCTGCTCTTTTCCGGCGACGGCGACTTCCGCCGGCTGGTGGAGGCCGTGCAGCGCAAGGGCGTCCGCTTCAGCGTCGTCAGCACCGTCCGCTCGCAGCCGCCGATGGTCGCCGACGAGTTGCGCCGGCAGGCCGACAATTTCATCGAGTTGCAGGAGCTGGCGCCCTTCATCGCCCGCACCCACCATCACCGCGATCAGATGCCCTCCCACCACGACCAGCAGGGCGGCCCGACCATGTACGACCCCGACGACCGGGGCTGATCCTTCGGGTCGAAAAGCAGCGTTGGCAGACATGAAAAAAGGAGCGCACTCGGCGCTCCTTTTTCGTTCGGGGACTTCCGTACTGCGGCCTTAAGGACCGGCTGTCCGTTGCCGGTTCCGCGCCATCCGGTCGGCCGTCTTCAGCGCCGCGATCAGGCTGGTCGCGTTGGCCTTGCCGGTGCCGGCGATGTCCAGCGCCGTCCCATGGTCGGGAGAGGTGCGGACGAAGGGCAGCCCCAGCGTGATGTTCACGCCGCCGTCGAAATCCACCGTCTTCACCGGGATCAGCGCCTGGTCGTGGTACATGCACAGCGCCGCGTCATAGCCGCGCCGCGCGGCGGCATGGAACATGGTGTCGGGCGGGCGCGGCCCGGACACATCGATGCCGTCGGCGCGCAGCGTCCGGATGGCGGGCTCGATGATGTCGATCTCCTCGCGACCCATCGCCCCGCCCTCCCCCGCATGCGGGTTCAGTCCGGCGACGGCCAGCCGCGGACGGTCGATGCCGAAGTCGCGCGCCAGCGACGCCGCGGTGACCCGCCCGGCATGGACGATGGCTTCGGTGGTCAGCTGGTTCACCGCGTCGCGCACCGACACATGGATGGTCACCGGCACCACCCGCAGATCGGCCGCCGCCAGCATCATGATCGGCTCGTCGGCCAGTCCGGCGAGGTGGGCCAGATATTCGGTGTGGCCGGGATGGCGGAAACCGGCGGCATAGAGCGACGATTTCTGGATCGGGTTGGTGACCACGGCCGCGGCCTGCCCAGCCTGCACCAGCGCCACGGCACGGTCGATGCTGGCGATCACCGCGGCACCGTTGGCCGGATCGGGCCGGCCGGCGACAACCGGGTTGCCGAGCGCGACCGGCAGCACCGGCAGGGCGCGGCCGAACAGCGCCGCCCCCTCCTGCGGAGACGAGACGGCCTGCACCGGCACCGGCAGCCCGAGCGAGGCCGCCAGCGCGGCCAGCCTCGCGGGGTCGTCCAGAATGACGAAGGGTCGCAGGCCGGCCTCGTCGCGGGCCAGCCACGCTTTCAAGCCGATCTCCCCGCCGACGCCGGCCGGCTCCCCCATGGTCAGGGCCAGCGGCAGGTCGTTCGGCGGGGCGGCGGTCACAGGCGGGTCTCGATGAAGGCGGTGCGGCGCAGGTCGCGCAGGTAGCGGCGCGACAGCAGTTCCGCCCGTTCGCTGACCAGTTCGCGCTCGATCTCGTCGCGGCCGGGCAGCTTGGCCTCCTGGATGGGAGTCGGGGCCGGCGGCGGCGGCGGGGCCGGCTGGGCTTCCGGCGGCGGCTGGATCATCGGCATGTCGCGCTTGCAGACGATCAGGATCACCGCGGCGGCCGGGCTCATCAGCACCGGGCTGGCCTGGCCGAGCGGGATGCCGAGTGCGAGGTTCTGCAGGCCGGGGGCCATGTCCTTGACCCGCATGGTGCCCATGTCGCCCGATTCCGGCATGCCGGTCTCCCTGGCGCGGGCCTGGAAATCGGAGCAGCTCTTGATCGACTTGCGCAGCTTTTCAGCCTGTTCCTTGACGGACTTGGCCTGCTCCTTCGACTCGATCGGGAGAATGATCTGCTTCATGTTGACCGTGGCCTTGGCCACGTCCGGCCGCGGCTGCGGACGGGGTGCGGCCGGCCGGGCGACCGGCATCGGCGTCTCGCCGCCGCTGCTGCCGAACGGCCGCTGGCCGCGCACCAGCATGATGTGGTAGCCGGTCGCCGTGCGGACCGGCGACGACAGCTGGCCGCCGCGCATGCCAGACAGCGCCTTGTCCACCTCCGGCGACAGCTCGCCGCTACGCACCCAGCCCAGGTCGCCGCCCGACGCGGCACCGGCGGACTGCGAGAACTGGCGGGCGAGCGCCGCGAAATTGCCGCCGCGCTTCACCTCCTCCACCAGACGCTCGGCGTTGCGGCGCACCTCGTCGTCCTGGTCGGGACTGTCCACCGCCAGGAAGATCTCGGCGACCAGATATTCGGGCTTGCCGATGTTGGCCTTCAACCGCTCCATCGCGGCATCGACCTCGTCCTCGCCGACCACGACCTCCTGGCGGATGCGGCGCTGCATCACCTTCTGCCAGGCGAGCAGCGCGCGGATCTGATCCTTCAGGGTGGAATAGGGCACGTTCTGGCGCTTCAGCATCTCCTGAAGCTGCTGGCCGTTCATCCGGTTCTGCTCGGCGATGCGCTTGACGGCATCGTCGATCTCCGACGCCGACACGGTGACGCCCTGGCGCTTGGCCTCCTGCATCTGCAGGCGCTCGTCGATCAGCAGGCGCATCACCTGCGGCATCAGCCGCTTGGTCGTCTCCGGGTTGGCGGCGGCACCGGCGTTCAGCAGCGCCATGCGGATGCGGGCATTGACGTCCGAAACCGAAACGACCTCGTCATTCACCACCGCAGCGATGCCTTCCGACCCCGGCGCGCGGGCCTGACGCGTGCTCTCGTCCCCCGTCCGCGGCGCGGCGGCGCCGGCGGCAGCCTTGCTGGACTGCGCCACGGCGGGCATGGCCAGAAGCGCACAGGCGGTCGCCACGGCGACGGTGGTCCGGACGGCTCGCAAACTCGACATGCTGCTCAAGCTCCAAAAACGGGTCGCCCGTTATTACGGTGGGGCCGGTGCCCCTGGCAAACGGAATCGGCCCCTGCAATCCAGTGCTAAACCAAGTGGGCGGAATTATGACCGATGGCGATAACCGCCCGCTTTGCGGCGAATGGTCCCACCCCCGTCCCTTCCCGGTGCCCCTTCCCGGCAGCCGTCCCGTCAACCGTCTTCCAGATGCAGAAGGGCGGCGATGCCCAGCAGCAGGCTGATGCCGGCGGGACTCCAGGCGGCCATGAGGATGGGAATGGTTTCCGACATGCCGAAGGTGCGGACCACGTCGGTCATCACGAACAGCACGAAGCCGGTCAGCACGCCGCCGGTGACCATCGCCATGGTGCCGCCGCGGCGCGGCAGCCGCAGCGAGAAGGCGGCGGCGAACAGCACCATCGCCAGGAACAGGAAGGGCTGGGCCAGCAGCGACTGGTAATGCAGCCGGTGGCGCACGGCCGGGAAACCGGTGGTCTCCAACGTGTGGATGAAGCGCGGCAGCTCCCAGAAGGAGATGGTCTCCGGCGGGGCGAAGCTCTCCTCGATGGTCGCCATGTCCAGCTCGGTCGGGATGGTGTAGCTGTCCAGTTTCTCCGGGTCCTTCTTGGCCCGGTTCAGGATCGCCTCCTGCAATTCCCACTTGCGGTCCTTCAGCACGGCGCTGGGCGCATCGACGCGGCCCAGATAGGTCTGGTCGGCGTCGAACAGGAAGACGCTGACGTTCGACAGCTCGAAGGTCACCGGGTTCACCAGCTCCGAATGGATGAAGAACTGCTCGTTCTCGTTGGTCTGGCGCAGCCACAGGCCGGAGCGCGAAATGTTGAGCGTGCTGGACTGGAGCTTGAGATAGCGGTCCTGCAACTGCTCGTACTTGGCGATGAACACGGCGCCGACCGGGTTGATCAGCGTCACTTTCACCACGCCGATGGCGGCGGCGGCGAACATCACCGGCATCAGGAACTGCCAGGCCGACACGCCGACGGCGCGGGCCACCACCAGCTCGGCGCTGCGCGTCAGCCGCCAGAAGGTGAACATGCCCGCGAACAGGATGACGAAGGGGAAGATCTGCTGCCCGATCTCCGGCAGCTTCAGCAGCGCCATCCGCACCACCAGCCCGAAGGTGACGTGGGGCTTGGTGCCGGCACGGCGCAGAAGCTCCACCGTGTCCAGCAGCAGCACGATGGCGAGCAGGATCACCATCAGCAGGCAGAACCACACGACGAACTGCCGCCCGATGTAGCGGGAAAGCGTAGGCGAGGAATACATGCGGTGTCCGGTCTCCGGAGCCCCGCCCGCGGCGCCGCCATGGCGCCTGGGACGGACTGGCGCGGCCCCGCCCGATAAGGATCGGTGCGGGCCCCCGCCGGAACAAGTCCCGCTGTTTACCTCTGTTGCGCCGCGATGACAACCGAAGCCGAGGCCGAAGCCGAGGCGGGGGCCGCAGCGGGTGCCGGGGCCGGGCCGCCCGCAAGCCTATCGACGGTGTCGTGCGTCTCCCTCCTTTTCCGTCTGGACTTCCTGCACCGGCACTCCAAACTGTTGGAGAGAGGCTGCACGGGAGGGTCGGTCGATGACGGACACCACGGTCGCAATCCGCCAGGCGCGCGGGTCGGACGCCGCCGGCATGGCCCGCGTCCATGTGCAAAGCTGGCGCTCCACCTATCCCGGGCTGATCCCGGCGCAGTTCCTGGTCAACCTGTCCGAGCCGCCCGCCGCCCAGCGCTGGGCAGCCATCGCCGAGACGCGCGGCCCCGGCCAGGGCGCCTTCGTCGCGGTGGATGTCACCGGCCGGATCGCCGGTCCCGGCACCATCGTCGGCATCGCTTCCTTCGGCACGCGGCGGGTCACGGTGGAGGGGCATGCGGGCGAGTTCCACGCGCTTTATTTGCTAGACGACGCAAAGGGTTACGGCATCGGGCGGCGGCTGATGGCGGCGATGGCCGACTGTTTCCTGGCCGCCGGCATCCGCTCCGCGGCGGTCTGGTGCCTGCGCGACAACCCGTCGCGCTGGTTCTATGAAAGGTTGGGCGGGATCAAGGTGGCGGAACGGCCGATCCGCTTCGCCAACAGCGATCTGGTGGAAATTGCCTATGGCTGGCGCGACCTGACGCCGCTTGCACGCTTGTCGGCGGGGCCGGAGGTGCGGTAGTGAGGGGACTTGAGTCCCCACGCATCAGGATTCGCCGATGTCCAGCGCCGCCTCCCTTTCCGCCGAACGCGTTCTCATTCTCGATTTCGGGTCGCAGGTGACCCAGCTCATCGCCCGCCGTGTGCGCGAGAGCGGTGTCTATTGCGAAATCCACCCCTTCGGCATGAGCGACGAGCGCATCCGCGAATATGACCCGAAGGCGATCATCCTGTCGGGCAGCCCGGCCTCCGTCACCGAGGCGAACGGCCCGCGCGCGCCGCAGGCGGTGTTCGACCTTAAGGTTCCGGTTCTCGGCATCTGCTACGGCCAGCAGACCATGTGCCACCAGCTGGGCGGCACCGTGTCCGGCTCCGACCACCGCGAGTTCGGCCGCGCCTTCATCGAGATCAAGGAGCCCTGCGCCCTGTTCGACGGGCTGTGGGACATCGGGTCGAAGGAACAGGTGTGGATGAGCCACGGCGACCGCGTCACCGCGCTGCCGCCCGGCTTCCGCGCCGTGGCGGTCAGCGACGGCGCGCCCTTCGCCGCCATCGCCGACGACCAGCGCCGCCTGTACGGCGTGCAGTTCCACCCGGAGGTGGTCCACACCCCGCACGGTGCCCAGCTGCTGGCGAACTTCGTCCACCGCGTCGCCGGCATCGAGGGCGACTGGACCATGGCCGCCTTCAAGCAGCAGGCGATCGAGAAGATCCGCGCCCAGGTCGGCACCGGCAAGGTGATCTGCGGCCTGTCGGGCGGCGTCGATTCGTCGGTCGCGGCCGTGCTGATCCACGAGGCCATCGGCGACCAGCTGACCTGCATCTTCGTCGATACCGGCCTGATGCGCGCCGGCGAGTCGGAAGAGGTCGTGCGGCTGTTCCGCGACCATTACAACATCCCGCTGGTCCACCGCGAGGCGGCCGACCTGTTCCTCGGCAAGCTGGCCGGCGTCACCGATCCGGAGCAGAAGCGCAAGATCATCGGCGGCCTGTTCATCGAGGTCTTCGACGAGGAGAGCGCCAAGGTCGGCGGTGCGGAGTTCCTGGCCCAGGGCACGCTCTACCCCGACGTGATCGAGAGCGTTTCCTTCACCGGCGGCCCGTCGGTCACCATCAAGTCGCACCACAATGTCGGCGGCCTGCCGGAGCGGATGAAGCTGAAGCTGGTCGAGCCGCTGCGCGAACTGTTCAAGGACGAGGTCCGCGCGCTCGGCCGCGAACTCGGCCTTCCGCCGGCCTTCATCGGCCGCCATCCCTTCCCCGGCCCGGGCCTCGCCATCCGCATCCCCGGCGAGATCACCCCGGAGAAGCTGGAGATCCTGCGCAAGGCCGACACGGTCTATCTGGAGGAGATCCGCAACGCCGGCCTCTACGACGCGATCTGGCAGGCCTTCGCCGTGCTGCTGCCGGTCCGCACCGTGGGCGTGATGGGCGACGGCCGCACCTACGACCATGTGCTGGCCCTGCGCGCGGTGACCTCCACCGACGGCATGACCGCCGACTGGTACCCCTTCCCCCACGACTTCCTGGCGCGCGTGTCCAACCGCATCGTCAACGAGGTCCGCGGCGTCAACCGCGTCGTCTACGACATCACGTCGAAGCCGCCGGGAACCATCGAGTGGGAATGAGGCGACGCCTTATTCTTGTGAACTGAAGAAATGGCTGCCTGGACATCGACGGTCCGGGCAGCCCTTCATCGGGCTCCGTTTCTCATTGGATTGAGAATTTGGATCCCGGCAAAATCGCGTTCATTGTCGGTAACGGTTATGCAGCCGTTCGCTTCCGCGACCGCCGCAATGACGGTATCCAACGCGCTGCGGGGCCGACCGGCGGCCGACCCTTCAGCCATCAGTCGCGCCCATACCAGCGCAGCCGATTCGTCGAACGGCAGAATGCGGCCGGCAAACAGCGATTGCGGCCCTTCAAGTCCGGAAAACCAAGCATCCAAACGGTCGCGTCTCTTTCCGGCAGGCATCTGAAGTATACCGCGGCGAATCTCCGCGACCGTCAGCGTGGAAATGTAGAGATCCTCATCGTTCTGCTCGGCCATCCACGCCATCAACGACGCTGACGGCGTCGGTTTGACGATATTGCTGATTATGTTGGTGTCGAGCAGAAAGCGCATCAGAGGTCCACAGTGCGTCCGCCTTCCTGAGGACGACTCAGGTCCAGATCGGCCTCGACCAGGGGAGACCGCCGCAACGCAGCCAGGATGCCGCCTTTCGATGGAGGCTCGCCGGCGACCGAGCGGGTGACCACGGCACGCAGCCTCGCCGCCTCCGCCGTGTTCTCCGCCAATTGCCGGGCCAGTTTACGGATCAGAGCACGATCGCTGTCGCGCCCCACCACATGAAAGCGAGACAAGCGCTCAGTGTGCGTGGGCGCATCATCATGGGTCGTACGGTGCTGCGGACCGGTCATCGTCACCCCCTGGCTCAGACAAATCTAGCTGGTGCCGTTGCTTTCAACAAGCGAGGGGACATGCCGCCCATTGTTCAGAACAGCGATTCGACGGTCCGCGTCTTGGGGCCGCGCCGCTTGCCGCGGACAGGCTTGGAGGCTGCCGGAAGCAGTCCCTCCCTCTGCGCGCACAGGTCGTGCCAGACACGGCCCGGACGCTCCGGCGTCCAGTACATGGGTTCGCCGAGCAGCACCTCTTCGCCGCAGCAGGCGCAGGGAGGGTATGGGCTGGATGTGTGTTCGAACCGGTCCATCCCACCGTTATGCCAGTGGCGAGGCGATCCGTAAGTGATGCGGATCAAATCGGACCGCAAGGCTGCAAAAAATAGTTCCGCTCAAGCTGGGCAAGGAGACAGCGACGGTCCCGCCCCCCGACAGCAGGGGAACGGGACCGTGCGGCCTTATCCCGTCAACGCACGTCGGCCAGTGCGACGCAGGCACGGTCGCGGCCGGCGAGGCTGCCGCAGCCGTCGGCGCGCTGGGAAACGAAGCGCATCACCACGCGTTCGCCCTTGCCGACCGACTGCGGCGGCAGCAGCGCCTCGGCGACCTGGGTGGTGAATTGCGGGCTGACGCGGTGTGTCGTCGCGGGCGCCGGGTCGAGGCTGGCGACCTGCACCGGCCTCGCCGGAGCCACCGCGGGGGCGGGGGCCGGGACAGGAGCGCGCGCCGGTTCGGGCAGCGACGCCACCACCACCGGAGCGGGCGCCGGTTCGACGGCCTTCGGCTCGGCCGGGCGCGGCTCCATCCGCCGCGGCTCGACGGCACGGGATTCGGGCACACGCGATTCGGGAGCGCGGGTTTCCACAGCGGCGGAGGCGACGACGACCGGCGCCGGCTCCGACTGCTGCGGGGCCGGAGCCGTGGCCGTGGCCGACGGCTGGCCGCCGCGCGGCTTCGGCGCGTCGTCCGGGACCACCGCGACCTCGATGGCCGAGGCGCCGGCCGCCAGCGACGGTTCGCGCGGGCCGGTGCCGCGCAGCACCGGGGTCAGCGCCGCCAGATACATCTTCGTCTCGCGCGGCAGCCGCTGCTTGCCGGCCAGATGCTGCGCGTAGCAGGCCGGGCCGCAATTGTAGGCGGCCAGGAAACCGGGGGCGCCGAACAGGTCGTACATCTCGCGCAGATACGCGGTGCCGGCCATGATGTTCTCGTGCGGGTCGGATGGATCGGAGCCTAGCCCATACTTCGCCCGCATCAGCTCATAGGTGCCGGGCATCACCTGCATCAGGCCGATGGCCCCGGCGGAACTGGTCAGAACCTTGCCGCTGTTGGTCGTCGCCCGGCCATTGCTCTCGCGCATCATCACCGCGCGGATCCATTTCTCCGGCATGTCGTACCGCTGGGAGGCCTCGCGGATGTGCGGGACCCAGCGGGACAGCGGATCGTTCGGATCCGGGACATAGGCAGCGGATTCGACCGGCGGAGCCGTCTGCACCTGCGGCGCGTCGGAGGCGCAGCCGGCCAGACCGAGGGCAAGGCACAGCAGTGCTCCGGCGGCGTGGATCGTCGCGAGGTTTCGTTTGACCACGAGGGGATTTCCGTGCTGTTGGCGCAGGCGGGACAAAAGATGGATCGCTTTTCAATGTATAGCCCACGCCTGTCAAGCGACATCACGGCCGTTTCTTGAATCCTGTCCCGAAGATGCCTCAAAAATGCCCGATTTATCCCTTGTGAAGAGGTCGGCAATTAGGATTTTTGGCAAATGTCCCTATGCCAATCTTCTCTCTCCATCCGGACATCACCACGCAGTCACAAGGCGCGACAACGGGAACCTTGACGGAACATCCACGCCACCCCTAATGGAGGGCGCCGGCCGCCCCCTCAACCGATGCCGCTCCGATCGGACAGGCTCGGCCGAACTGGATCGACGATCATGACCGCCCCTCAACGGACCTTCCCGCCGGCCCCGCAGGCGCCGCAGCAGCAGCCGGTGCAACCCGGGCGGCCGACACCGCAAGAAGATGCGCCGCAGGAGGACGCCCCGCCCCGCAAGCCCCGGCGCTTCGGCCGGCTGCTGGCGATCCTGCTGGTTCTTCTTGTGGCGGGCGGCGGTGTTGCCCTGTGGCGCGCCCGCAATCCGGCGGCGCCCTCCCCCACCCCGGCCGGCCCGGTGGCAGGCCAGGCGGCGGAGCGCCCGGTGGAGCTGACCGCGCTGGAGGTCACGGCGGTCGCCCCGCGCGCGCTGACGGAGACGGTCCGGCTCAGCGGCTCGGTCTCGCCGATGGAGCAGTCGGCGGTGAAGGCGGAGGTCGCCGCACGGCTGGCCGAGGTGGCGGTGCGCGAGGGGCAGGCGGTCCGCCGCGGTGAAATGCTGGCCCGTTTCGACACGGTGGAGCTGACCGCCCGCCTGAACGAGAAGCAGGCCAATCTGGAGGGCGCGCGGGCCCAGCTGGTGCTGGCCGAAAAGACGCTGACCAAGAACCGTACGCTGAACCGCAGCAACATCGTCTCGGACACCAGCCTGGATCAGGCCGAGAGCAGCTTCGGTTTCCAGCGCGCCCAGGTCGATGCGCTGGCGGCGCAGGTCGAACTGGCGCGCAAGGCCCTGCGCGACGCGGTGGTGCTCAGCCCCATCGACGGCATGGTCGCCACCCGCTCCGTCAATCCAGGGGAGAATCTGGCGGTGAATGCCGCCATGTTCACAGTGGTCGACCTGTCGCGGGTCGAGGTCGAGGCGACCGTCCCGGCGGAACAGGTGGCCCGGCTCGCCGTCGGCCAGACCGCCAGCCTGCGGGTGGAGGGCTTCGGCGAGCGGGAGTTCGCTGGCAGCGTCGCCCGCATCAACCCGATGGCACGGGCGGGATCGCGCGCCATCCCGGTCTATGTGACCATCGACAATCGCGACGGCGCGCTGCGCGGCGGCATGTTCGCCAGCGGCGAGGTTCTGGTGGCGCAGGCGGCGGGCGCCATCGCCGTGCCGCCGGTCGCCGTCCGCCATGACGGGCAGGGCGACTTCGTCCTGGCGATTGCCGACGGCCACACCGTGCGCCGCCCGGTCACGCGGGTGGCGCTGTGGGCGCGCGGCGATCTGGTGCAGGTGGAGGGATTGGCGCCGGGCGACCGCGTCGTCACCGGCAACCT
This sequence comes from Azospirillum sp. 11R-A, assembly GCF_049472615.1. Lineage (NCBI taxonomy): Bacteria > Pseudomonadati > Pseudomonadota > Alphaproteobacteria > Rhodospirillales > Azospirillaceae > Azospirillum > Azospirillum sp. 11R-A. Next base: position 188,492 of record NZ_JBCEBL010000005.1, read on the forward strand.
GCCCGGCCTGACCGCCGGACGCAGCGTCTCGATTGCCGGCTCGGGCGCCGGCACCTGACCCGGACGGACCAGCCGCCATGCCGATCACCCGCATCAGCGTCGACAACCCGGTCTTCGCCACCATGATGATGGTGGCGCTGATGGTGCTCGGCCTCTTCTCCTACAACCGGCTGGGCGTCGACCTGTTTCCCGACGTCGATTTCCCGGTGGTGGTGGTCAGCACCGCCTATCCCGGCGCCAGCCCGGAGACGGTGGAGACCGACATCACCCGCCCGGTCGAGGATGCGATCAACACCATCGCCGGCATCAAGACGCTGACCTCGCGCTCCTACGAGGGGCAGTCGGTGGTGATCGCCGAGTTCGACCTGAAGACCTCGTCGGTCCAGGCGTTGCAGGACGTGCGCGAGAAAGTCTCCGCCATCCGCGCCACCTTCCGCGACGAGGTGAAGGATCCGCAGATCACCCGCTTCAACCCGGACGACCAGCCGATCCTGTCCATCGCCGTCACCTCCGACCTGCGCAGCTTGCGCGACCTCACCACGCTGACCGACCAGATCATCCTGAAGCGCTTGCAGAATGTCCGCGGCGTCGGCAAGGCCACCATCGCCGGCGGGGTGAAGCGGCAGATCCTGGTGCGGCTGAAGCCGGAAAAGCTGGAAGCCCTCAACGTCGGAGTCGACGAGGTGATCGCCACCGTCACCGGCGAGAACCAGGACGTGCCCGCCGGCACCGTCTCCGGCCAGGGGCGGGAGCGCGTGGTGCAGGTGGAGGGGCGCGTGCGCAACCCGCGCGACCTGCTGGACCTGATCGTCGCCCGGCGCGGCAACAGCCCGGTGCGCCTCGCCCAGGTCGCCGAGGTGATCGACGGGCAGGAGGAGCAGGATTCCGCCGCCCTGCTGAACGGCAACCCGGCGCTGGCGGTCGATGTGGTGAAGGTCCAGGGCGCCAACACGGTGGAGGTCGCCCGCGGCCTGCATGCGGCGATCCAGGATCTGCGGACCAACGGCTCGCTGCCGGCGGACGTGACGCTGGCGGTGGTGCGCGACAGCTCCCGCGGCATCACCAACTCGCTCAGCAACGTGCAGGAGACGCTGGTCGAGGGCGGCATCCTGACCATCCTGATCGTCATGGTGTTCCTGGGTTCCTGGCGCAGCACGGTCATCACCGCGCTGACCCTGCCGGTCGCCGTGCTCGGCACCTTCGGCATGCTGGCGGCGATGGGCTTCACCCTGAACATGATGACGCTGATGGCGCTGTCGCTCGCCATCGGCATCCTGATCGACGACGCCATCGTGGTGCGCGAGAACATCATGCGCCACCTCGCCCGCGGCCAGGGCCACCGTCAGGCCGCATTGGACGGCACGGCGGAGATCGGGCTGGCGGTGCTGGCGACCACGCTGACCATCGTCGCGGTGTTCCTGCCGGTCGCCTTCATGGGCGGCATCATCGGCCGCTTCTTCCTGCAATTCGGCATCACCGTCTCGGCTGCGGTGCTGATCTCGCTGTTCGTGTCCTTCACGCTCGACCCCATGCTGTCCAGCATCTGGTACGACCCGGCCGCCCACGGCCGCCACGGCCGCTCGATCTTCGGTCGCTTCGCGGCATGGTTCGAGCGCGGGTTCGACAGTGTCTCGCATGGCTATGGCCGGCTGCTGCGCTGGGGCCTGCGCCGGCGCTGGGTGGTGGTGGTCGTGGCGCTGGCGATCTTCTTCGGCAGCTTCCTGCTGGTGCCGCGCATCGGCGTGGAGTTCGTCCCCGCCGCCGACCTCGGCGAGCAGATCGTCGAGGTGGAATCCCCGGTTGGCTCGTCGCTCGCCACCACCACCGCCAAGACCCGCCAAGTGGAGGCGGCGATCCGCGAGTTCCCGGAGATCGCCTACACCTACAGCACCGTCAACACCGGCGTCTCCATCGGCCACAACCGCGGCAGCATCTATCTGCGCTACACCCCCATCGACCAGCGCAAGCGCTCGCCCAACGACCTCGCGCCGCTGCTGCGGCAACGGCTGTCGGCCATCCCCGGCGTCACCATCGGCATCGCCATCCCCGGCGTCGGCGGCGTGCAGAAGCAGATCCAGGTCTCGGTGCAGGGCCGCGACATCGCCGAGCTGGACCGGCTGTCGCAGACCGTCATCGGCGCCATGCGCGCCATCCCCGGCTTCGTCGATGTCGACAGCACGCTGAAGGCGGCCAAGCCGACCCTGGCGGTCCGGTTGGAGCGCGACCTCGCCAGCGACCTCGGCATCGGCACCGCCAAGGTGGCCGACACGCTGCGCCCGCTGTTCGCCGGCGACACGGTGTCGAGCTGGAAGGCGCCGGACGGCGAGAGCTACGACGTGCTGGTCCGCCTGCCCGAAGGCGACCGCGCCGGCCGCGCAGACCTCGACCGCATCCATTTCTCCGGCGGGGTCGATGCCAACGGCACGCCGCGGATGATCCCGCTGTCCCAGGTGGCGGAGGTGGTGACGACGCTCGGCGCCTCGCAGATCAACCGGCGCGACCTGCAACGCGAGGTGAACGTCCAGGCCAACGTCCAGGGCCGCGCCGCCGGCGATGCCGGCCGCGATTTGCAGGCGGCGCTGGCGAAGATCGAGCTGCCGCCCGGCTACCGCATCGTCTTCGGCGGGTCGACCAAGGACATCGCGGAGACCAGCGGCTATGCCATGCAGGCTTTGGCGCTCGCCGTCATCCTGATCTACCTGATCTTGGCCTCGCAGTTCGGCAGCTTCCTGCAACCGCTCGCCATCATGGCCTCGCTGCCGCTGTCGCTGGTCGGCGTGTTCCTGGGGCTGCTGACGGCGGGGTCGACGCTGAACATCTTCAGCGCCATCGGCTTCATCATGCTGATGGGTCTGGTGACCAAGAACGCCATCCTGCTGGTCGATTTCGCCAACCAGGCGCGCAAGCGCGGCGCCAGCCTGCACGATGCGCTGGTCGAGGCCGGCATCATCCGCCTGCGCCCCATCGTGATGACCACCGCCGCGATGATCTTCGGCATGCTGCCGCTGGCGCTCGGCATCGGCGAGGGCGCGCAGCAGCGCGCACCGATGGCCCATGCGGTGATCGGCGGGCTCTTGTCCTCCACCATCCTGACGCTGCTGGTGGTGCCGGTGGCGCTGACCTATCTCGACGGGCTGTCGCGCCGGATGAAGCGCTGGTTCGCCCACAGCGATCCCGACGCCCAGCAGCATCCGGCGGGGCAGCATCCGGCGGAGTGAGGGTCAGGCCAGGGCCGGGGTCCGCACCGAACTGCCGACGCCGACAGCCCGCAGGTTCTCCTCGACCCAGTGCCCCGCCGCCTCGCGTCCGGCGTCGCGCAGCCAGTTGAGGAAGCTCCAGTCGGTCATCAGCTTCGAATAGAGCCCCAGATCCTGGAGATGCTCGTCGGCGCCGATCAGGTGCAGGCGCGGGGCGTCGCTGCGGGCGGACAGGCAGCGCATCTCCTGCAACAGAGCGGCGTTGAAGGTGATCTGGTTGAGGCGGGCGGCGATGCCGGCCGGGTCCTCCGGCGTGGTGGAGCAGGTGAAGGGGTTGATCGCCACCACCATCAGGTCGGCGCCGGGACAGGCCGCCGTCAGCGGCGACAGCGGCGGATTGGCGAGATAGCCGCCGTCCCAGTAATCCTGGCCGTCGATCCGCACGGCGCGGAACAGGCTCGGCAGGCAGGCCGAGGCCAGCAGGTGATCGACCTCCAGCTCCGTCTCGTCGAACAGCCGCAGGGCTCCGGTCCGCACATTGGTGGCGCTGACGAACAGCCGCAGCCCGCTCCGCCGGATCAGCTCCGGTTCGACCATCTCGGCCAGCAGGCCGCGCAGCGGGTGGAAGTCCGCCGATTGGGTCCGATAGGGGCTGACCCAGCGCCGCGCACAGTCCACCAGATGGATTCCCGGCGCATGGTCGACGTTCCAGCGGCCGAGCAGCCGGTCGGTCACGCTCGGCCGGATCGGCCCCAGCCGCCCGGCGGCGCTGACCCGCTCCCAGAAAGTCGCTAGCTCCGCCCGCGCTCCACTGCATCCGCCCCGTGCCCAGCCCTGGGCCAGCATGGCGGCGTTCATCGCCCCGGCGCTGGCGCCGCTGACCCCGACCAGCCGGATGTCCTCCTCCAGCAGCCGGTCGAGCACGCCCCAGGTGAAGGCGCCATGCGCACCGCCGCCCTGCAATGCCAGCGCCAGCGTCGGCCTGGGCGGCGGCAGGGCCAGCATCGGTTCCGGCCCCGACAGTTCCAACGGTTCCGCGGGGCACGCGCGCGGCGCAGGCGTCGCCTTGCCGCACACACGGTTCCACAGCTTTCGGATCATGGTCATGGCCGGCACGTCCCCAAATGCTTATGCTGCACCGCAACATGAGCAGGGACTTCCGCATCGGCAAGGGGGTATGCCCATGGAGGCAGGCAGGGAACGGCATTGGAAACCCGCCCCCACATGCACTAAGTAGGCGCACACTCCAGACGCCGAGCCGCCCTGTGCCAGCCATCATCCCGATCACCGACCCCGAAGACCCGCGCATCGAGCCTTACCGCGACGTGCGGGAGCGCGACCTCGTCGGCCGTGACGGGCTGTTCATCGCCGAAGGGGCTGTGGTGGTGCGCAGCCTCGTGCAGTCCGCCCGTTACCGGGTCCGCTCGCTGCTGATCGCCGGGAAGAGGCTGGCGGCGCTGGAGCCGATGCTGGCCGCCCTGCCGGCGGACACCCCCGTCTACACCGCCACCCAGCCCGTGCTGGACCGCATCGCCGGCTTTCCCCTGCATCGCGGCATCCTGGCGGTGGGGGAGAAGACCGGTGTCCCCAGCGTGGCCGACCTGCTGGGTGCCTGCGGGCCGGTCGCCCGCGTCGTCATGCTGTTCGGCATCGGCAACCACGACAATATGGGCGGCATCTTCCGCAACGCCGCCGCCTTCGGCGCCGATGCGGTGATCCTCGATTCCGGCTGCTGCGACCCGCTCTACCGCAAGGCGATCCGCGTTTCGGTGGGGGCGACCCTGCTGGTGCCGACGGCGAGGCTCGCCGCGGACGAGGACCCGCTCGCCCTGCTCGACCGGTTCGGCTTCGAGGCGGTGGCGCTCAGCCCAGCCGGCGCCGAGACGCTGGCCGCCCTGACGCCGCCCCGCCGCGCCGCCCTGCTGTTCGGTTCGGAAGGGCCGGGCCTGCCGCCCGCCCTGCTGGCCCGCGCCCGCAGCGTGCGCATCCCGATGGCCGGCGATTTCGATTCCCTCAACGTGGCGACCACCAGCGGCATCGTGCTGCACCACATCGCTTCCGGACAGGTGCCATGACAGACGATATGAGCGACGACATCGGCATGCCGGCCGCCGACCCGCATCTCGTCCACGACCTCGCCGTCGCCCATCCGGAGGTGACGACGCTGGGGGCCGCCGGCCTGCTGCGGATGACCGACGCCGAGACGCGCGGGCTGGTGGCGCTCGGCCTGCCGCTGCCGAAGGGCAAGCGCGACCTGCTGGTGCCGGCGGAGCGGCGCGGGGCCATCCTGCTGGAGATCACCGGCCGCATCGACCGCGCCCACCGCCGCGACGCACTGCTGGCCCAGGGCCGCCGGGCGCTGGCCGGCAGCCACACCGCCCTGCTGTCCTGCGAGGACCGCACCCGCGTCCGCGCCGTGCGCAGCGACGAGCTGCCCTGGCCCGGCCTGTCCCCGGCGATCCGCCTGCACGTCTCCCGGACCTTTGACGCGCTGGAGCTGTCGGACCTGTCCGATGCCGAGCTGTCGGCCCGGCTGGACCATGACCCGGCCCTGCGCGCCGCGCTGGACGACGCCCTGTCCCGCATCGCCGCCCAACTGCGCGATCTGGCGGACCGGGCCGGCGACGACCCGGATTGGGGCTTCGCCAGCCTCGCCGACCGGCTGGGCAAGGCCGCCCGCAACCGCAGCGACGCCGACGAACTGCTCGACCGCTGGGACCGCGAGTACGACCAGTGGCGGCGCGACCGGGCGGAAGCGCGCGGCCGGCTCTATGTCGACCGACATTTCGATTTCTCGCGCTTCGAACGGCTGTTCCCGGTGGCGCGCGGCATGAACCGCCGTCTGGTGCTGGTGATCGGCCCGACCAACTCCGGCAAGACCCACCGCGCCATCACGGCGCTGCGGGAAGCCCGCGACGGCGTCTATCTGGCGCCCTTGCGCCTGCTGGCGCTGGAGGTGATGGAGCGGCTGAACGGCGAGGGCACTCCCACCACGCTGATCACCGGCGAGGAGGAAATCCGCACCCCCGGCGCCCGCCACACCGCCTCCACCATCGAGGTGATGGACCCCGACCGCCCGGTCGAGGTCGCGGTGATCGACGAGATCCAGATGCTGGCCGACCCGGCGCGCGGCTGGGCCTGGACCGCCGCCCTGATGGGGGTGCCGGCGGAGACCGTCTACATCCTCGGCGCGCCGGAGGTCCGGCCGCTGGTGGAGCGCGCCGCCGCTCATCTCGGCGAGCCGCTGGAGGTGGTGGAGCTTGACCGCAAGACCCCGCTGTCGATGCTCGACCGCCGGCTGGAGTGGGCGGAGGTGGAGCGCGGCGACGCGCTGATCGCCTTCTCCCGCCGCGAGGTGCACAGCGTCCGCGACACGCTGCTGGCCCAGGGGCTGTCGGTCGCCGCCATCTATGGCGCGCTGGCCCCGGCGGTGCGGCGGCGCGAGGCCGCGCGCTTCCTGGCCGGCGAGGCCGATGTGGTGGTGGCGACCGATGCCATCGGCATGGGGCTGAACCTGCCCTGCCGCCGGGTGCTGTTCACCGCGCTGGAGAAGTTCGACGGCAGCAGCGTCCGCCCGCTGAGCGCGACCGAGGTGAAGCAGATCGCCGGCCGCGCCGGCCGCTTCGGCCAGTTCGAGGAGGGGCATTTCGGCGTCATCGCCCGCGGCACCCCCGCCGCGCTGAAACGCCTGCTGGAGGCGCCCGACCGCCGCCTGCGCGCCGACGCCCCCCTGCCCGTCCGCCCGACCCGCGCCATGCTGGCCCGCCTTGCCAGCCACATCGACAGCGCCGAGACCCGGCTGCTGGTGGAGTGCTTCGGCAGCGCCGCCACCGCCGGCTCCCCCTTCCGGCTGGCCGACCTGTCGGCGCTGCGCCGCGCCGCCCCGATGCTGGACGCCCGCCGGCTGACGCTCGCCGCCCGGCTCGACCTGTTGCTCGCCCCCGCCGATCTGGAGGATGCGGAGGATGCCAAGGTCTTCGCCGCCATCCTCGATGCGGTGGAGGCCGGAGAAAGGCTGCCGCTCGGCCGGCTGATCCCGGCGCGGCTCGACGGGCTGGCCGCCGATGTGCTGGAGGCGGCATCGCGCGCCTGCGACCTCTATTTCTGGGCGTCGCGCAAGTTCCCGGACGTCCTGCCCGACCGCGACCGGGTGCGCAGCGCCCGCGACGCCATCGGCCAGCGCCTGTCCGAAGCGCTGGCCTCCCGCGCCCGCCGCCGCGAGCCGCCGCCGTCCTCCGGCTTCCGCGGCGCCCCGCGCAAGCGCTTCGGGCCGCGCCGCCGCTGACGGAGGGGGATTGGTTCCCGGCGAAATTCGCCCGCATGGCACTGCTGCACTGCGAACGAAGTGACCGCCCTGCTGTTCTGAACTGGACCCGACTTGGCTCGGTTGCCATATCGATAGCGAGTGCCTATCGTTGCGTTAGAAAACGTCGATTGGACACTATCGAAAGACCCTGCCACTGTTGCATCGGCGGCCAAGCCTCTGGCCGTCCCGTTCAGGAGCAACCGGCGTGAAGACCGCATCCCCCACCATCGCCCAAGCTGTCCCCACCCACCCCCGCACCCCTGCGGTGGGGCGCCGGTTCTGGACCATGCTCGGCCCCGGCTTCGTGGTGGCTGTCGGCTATATGGATCCGGGCAACTGGGCGACGGACATCGCGGCGGGCTCCAGCTTCGGTTTCGCCCTGTTGTCGGCGGTGCTGATCGCCAGTCTGGCCGGCATCTTCCTGCAAGGGCTGATCGTCCGGCTGACGCTGGCGACCGGCACCGATCTGGCCCGGCTGATCCGCCAGCGCTTCCCGAGGCCGGTGGCGATGCTGGTGTGGGCGGTGTCGGAACTGGCGATGATCGCCACCGATCTGGCCGAGCTGCTGGGCAGCGCCATCGCGCTGAAGCTGCTGTTCGGCATCCCGGTCATGGCCGGGGTGGTGATCTCCGCCGTGCTGACCTTCGGCATCCTGGCCCTGCCCGGCGCCCGCGGCCGTGCGCCCGAACTGGTGGTCGGCGCGCTGATGAGCGTGGTCGTCGTCTGCTTCGCCTGGGAGCTGGCGATCGCCCGCCCCGACCCCGCCGCCCTGCTGGCCGGCCTGATGCCGAGCATCGAGTTGGCCCGCGATCCGGAGATGCTGTACCTGTCGCTGGGCATCGTCGGCGCCACCGTCATGCCGCACAATCTGTTCCTGCATTCCGGTCTGGTGCAGGCCCGGCTGGCCGAGGTCGAGACGGCGGAGGAGCGGCGGCAGGCCGCCCGCTGGCTGACCATCGACCTGTCGACCGCGCTGGCGCTGGCCGGTCTGGTCAACGGCGCCATCCTGGCGGTCGCCGCCGTGGCGTTCCAGGGAGCGGCTGCCGGCGCCTCCCCCGGCATCGAGGACGCCCACGCCCTGCTGGGCAGCAGCATCGGCGGTGTCGCCGCCCTGGTCTTCGCCATCGCCCTGCTGGCCGCCGGCCAAAGCTCCACCACCACCGGCACGATGGCCGGGCAGATGGTGACGGAAGGCTTCCTGAACCTGCGGCTGCGCCCGATCACCCGCGCGCTGATCACCCGCGGCGCCTCGCTGATCCCGGCGCTGGCGGTGCTGGGCAGCGCTGGCGACGGGGCGGTGGACGGGCTGCTGGTGCTGAGCCAAGTGGTGCTGGCCCTGACCCTGCCCTTCATCCTGATCCCGATGCTGTTGCTGCTGCGCAATGACAAGCTGATGGGCGGGCTGGCGATGGCACCGCTGACCCTGCGGCTGGCGAGCCTGACCGTGCTGGTGTTGACCGGCCTGTCCGGCTGGCTGGCCGGCACCACGGCGATGGTGTGAGCGGAAAGGCACCTCGACCCGGAGCGGGGAATGGTCCATCTTGCGGCCCGTTCCCCGTTTCTCCATCCGGTGCCTTATGGATTCCGCCCTCGAACATCGCCGTCTTGAAGAACGTCTCGCCGACCTCGAAAGCCGTCTTGCCCATTACGAGCGCATGGCCGAGGAGATGTCGGACGTCATCTTCGCCCAGGGCCAGACCATCGACCGCCTGACCGCGCAGATGAGGCGCATGCGCGACCGGGTGGAGGCGGCGGAATACGCCATCGCCTCCCCGCAGGACGACCGGCCGCCGCCGCATTATTGAGCGGATGGGGGGCTGCTTCACCCCACCCCTTCGTAGACCACCTCCGTCATCATCCCCGTCGCCATGTGCAGCAGGTTGTGGCAGTGCAGCGGCCAGCGGCCAGGGTTGTCGGCGTCGAAGGCGACGGTGACGCTGGCCATCATCGGCACCAGGACGGTGTCGCGCACCGCCCCCGCCACCGGCCGGCCGTCTATCGCCACCACCTGGAAGTGATGGCCGTGCAGGTGCATGGGATGCGCCATCATCGACGCATTCTCGAAGGTCAGCTCCACCCGCTGGCCCTGGCGGACCGTCAGCGGCCGGTGCGCCCCGAAGGTCAGGCCGTCTAGGCTCCAGACATAGGGCGCCATCGAGCCGGTCAGCTGCATCCGCCGCGTCAGGTCGGCCGCGCGTGCCGCCAGCGGCGTGACGGCGACCAGCTGCTTTTCCAAAGACAGGTCGAGCGGATCGGTCTGGCTCTCCCCGGCCGCCGCGACCTTCTCCACCGCAGCGCCGGGAGTGGCGAGGATGATGCCGGTGCGCTGCACCGCCCCCTCGCGCAGGGCCAGGATCGGGAAGGCGCCGCCCTCGGCCGGCACGGTCAGGCGGATGTCCAGCCGCTGGCCCATGCTCATGGCGAAACGGCTGCCGGCAACCGGTTGCACCGGGTTGCCGTCCGCGGCGATCACCTGCCCGCTCAGCCGCCCGAGGTCGAGATGGAAGGCGGTCGAGGTGGCGCCATTGATGATGCGCAGCCGCACCCGTCCGCCCCGCTCCACCCGCACCACCTCCGGGTCGGCGAGCGTGCGGTCGTTGGCGAGGTAGGCGTCGTATTCGACGTCGTTCAGGTCCATCGCCATGCCGCCGGCCATGCCGCTCATGTCATGCCCTAAACCATGCGCCGCACCCTGGCCCACCTGCCCGTGATCCATCGACCCATGGTTCATCGCGCTGCCGGCCATTGAGCCGTGGTTCATCGCGCCGTGGTTCATGGAGCTGTGATTCATGGCGCCATTGCCCATGGAGCCGTGATCCATCTGGCCATGATCCATCTGGCCGTGCCCGCCATGCGCCATTCCGCCGGCCGGCGCGCCCAGGGAGGCAAGCAGTTCTGCCGGGTCGCGGAAGGTGAAGTCGTGCAGCAGGATTGTCACCTCCTGCTCGTCGGCGCGCAGGTCCTCGGCGCTGCGGACCACCAGCGGGGCTGCCATCAGCAGCTGTTCCTGCATCCCGTGGTGGGAGTGCATCCAATGGGTCCCGGTGCGCGGCGCGAAATCGTAGCGGACCGACTCGCCGTTGCGGATCGCCGGACGGTTGGTGTCGATGACACCGTCCTGGACATAGGGCGGCGTCTGGCCGTGCCAGTGGATGACCGCATCCTCCCCCGCCCGGTTGGCGAGGTCGACCAGGAAGCGCCGGCCGGGGTCGAGGGTCAGCCCGGGGGTACCGTCGGGCTGGCGGATGCCGAACACGCTGGCCGCCTTGCCGTTCACGTCGAGGGTGCGGCGGTCGACGGTCAGTCGGGTGGCGTCCATCGGGTTGCCCACTTGATTGGCAGCGAGGACGGAGCGCGGAAAGGCGGGGAGCAGGGCGGCACAGCCGCCGGCAACCGCCGTCGACAACAGACGGCGGCGCGAAAGCACGAGAGTCATGACGGACTCCGAAGGATCGGGGGTACAGGGAACGGAGAAAGCGCCGCGGAAGCCCGGCGGCGCGCCGGCATCATCCCAGCCGCGGCGGCGGCAGGTCGGGCCGCACCCCCAGCCCTTCGCGCAGCGGCCCGGTCGCCCAACGCAAGCGCGGCCCCAAAGACCCGGCCGGGGTCGTCAGACCGGCGCCCGGCAAGCCGACGACCATGGGCGCGCAGGCCATTCCGGCGCAGCAGGGTTGCGTCGCGTGATGCGTCCGGCCCGGCGCGGGGCGGCCGTGATCCATTCCGCCCGAATCGACGGCAGGCGACACGCCATGCGCCGCGACGGCGGCCGGCGCGTCATGCGGACAGGCGGCAGAGGCATCCCCCGACCACAGCAGCAGGCCGAGCATCGCGAGAACCAACGCTCCCGCGACCCCACTCAGCCTCCGCATCCAGTCGGCGACGCGCATCGGCACCGCACCGCTCCCGCTTGTTGTCAGCCTTTTCAGATAGGCCCTAGGCCGAAGCCGGTCAACCGCCTCCGACCGCCGGACAGGGCATCTACCCATTCAGTCCTAGGCGTTTTCCCGAGCATGGAACTGCAACACACCGCCCCTATATTGGCCGTCACCCGAAACCAAGAAAACACTCCCGAGATGTCCGCCTCCGCCCGTCCGGCCACCCTCCCGCACACCGCAACCCGCCCGCTGCATTGCGCCTGCTGCGGCCGTCCCTTCGTCCGCCCGTCCACGCGGGGGCCGGCGCCGCTCTATTGCTCGGTGGATTGCCAGAAGCAGATGCGCGTCCGCACGCGGGTGTGGAGCGGGCGCGACGACGGCCCCTTCGGCCTGCGCCGCGCGTCTTAGCGGTTTCAGCGAATCTCGACGGTCGCGCTGTCGCTGCGGCCGTCGGCATCCAGCACGGTGACCCGCACCACCCCCGGCCCGTCCGGACGCCACACCACGTCGCGCGCAATCGGTGACTGGGCGATGCGCCGCCCGTCGATCAGCCAGGACAGCGGGCGCCGCCCACCGGCGGCGGTCAGGGTCATCGGCTCTCCCTTGCCATCCGGCCCCAGCGCCTCCAGCACCATGTCGCTGACCGGGAAGGTCAGGCGCAGCCGGTCGGTCTGGCGCGGTCCGGCCAGCTCGACCTCCCCCGGCCGCAGGTGGCGCAGCAGCTCCGGCGGCGCCTCGTTCCTGACCGGACCGGCGGGATGGCCGCGCTCGGCCGGCAGCCGGTCGAAGACCTCGAACAGCAGCGGGGCGGCGGTGTTGCGGCCGTAATGGTCGGGGCTGGGCGTGCCGTCCGGCCGCCCGACCCACACGCCGACGGTATAGCGCCCGGTGACGCCGAAGGCCCAGGCGTCGCGGAAGCCGTAACTGGTGCCGGTCTTCAGCGCCACCGGCCCACTGCCGCGCAACTCCTGCGCCTGCACCACCCCCGGCGGCGGCGGCGAGCCTTCCAGAATGGCGCGGACCTGCTGCGCCGCGGTGGCCGACAGCAGCCGCTGCTCCGCCCCACCCGGCTCGTCCAGCCTGGCGCGCAAGGGCGCCACCAGCCCGTCGCGCGACAGCCCGCTGTACAGCGTCGTCATGTCCCACAGGCTGATCGACGCCCCGCCCAGCGCCACCGGCAGCCCCGGCAGCGTCGTGCCGCCCGGCAGCACCAGCCGGGCACCGGCCTTGCGCAGGGCTTCGGCGAAGCGCAGCGGCCCGACGCGGTCGAGCACCAGCACCGCCGGCACGTTCAGCGAGCGCTGCAACGCCTCCATCACCGTCAGGTCGCCGGTGAAGCTGCGGTCGAAATTGCGCGGCGCCCAGTCGCCGAAGCGGGTGGAGACATCGGCGATCTGGGTCAGCGGGTGGATGATGCCGTCGTCGAAGCCCAGCCCATAGATGAAGGGCTTCAGCGCCGATCCGGGCGAGCGCACCGCCCGCACCATGTCGATGGGTCCCTGCCGCGTCTCGTCCAGCGCGTTGGGGCTGCCGAGATAGGCAAGGACCGAGCGGTCGCGGTTGTCGACCACCAGCACCGCCAGCCCGGCCTGCGGGTTCAGCGTCTCCGCCGTCCGCCGGCCCAGCGCCTCGACGGCCTGTTGCAGGGTGCCGTCGATGGTGGTGGCGATCTCCGCCCGTCCGGGGTTGGCTCGGCGCAGCCGGTCGGCCAGATGCGGGGCCGAGGCCGGCAGGGGCAGGCGGGCCGAGGGAACGGGCAAGGTCTTGGCTTCGGCCACCACCTTGGGCGACAGCGCGCCCGATTCCGCCACCCGGTCCAGCACCTTGTCGCGCGCCGCCTGCGCCCGCTCCGGAAAGCGGTCGGGACGCAGGCGGGAGGGCGATTGCGGCAGCGAGACCAGCAGCGCCGCCTCCGCCGCGTCCAGCTCGGCCGGCGCCTTGCCCAGCAGCATCAGCGAGGCGGCGCGGATGCCCTCGATGTTCCCGCCATAGGGGGCGAGCGTCAGGTACATGCCGAGGATGTCGCGCTTGCCGTAGCGCCATTCCAACTGCGCCGCCCGCGCCGCCTCGATCAGCTTGGCGGTGAAGGTGCGTGGCCGCGGCTCCAGCAGGCGGGCGACCTGCATGGTGATGGTGGAGGCGCCGGAGACCACCCGCCCCGCCCCCAGATTCTGCCCCGCCGCGCGCAGCACCGCCAGCGGATCGACGCCGGCATGGCTTTCGAAGCGCCGGTCCTCATAGGCCAGCAGCAGCTCGACGAACAGCGGCGAGACATCGTCCACCGTCGCCGGCAGCCGCCACGCGCCGGCCCCATTGGTGAAGACGCGCAGCGGCTGGCCCTTGCGGTCGGTGACCGTCACCGACAGGTCGGCCAACCGGTCCAGCGGCGGCGGGAACAGCCGGTCGAGCAGCAGCGCCGTCCCCATCAGGACGGCGACGCCGGCCACCGCCACCCCCGCCCGCCTTCCCCAAACGTTACGCACCCAAGCCGGCGCCAATCGTCACTCCGCCGGACGGACGGTGATCCGCCCGGTGGTCTGGCGGGCGAAGAAGCGCGGCTTGTACATGTCCTCCACCGTCGCCCCCGGCAGCTCGTAGGTGCCGGGGGTGATGGCGCGGACGACGAAGGCCAGCTTGAAGGTCTGCTGGTCCTCCGTCAGGTCCACCGCGGCGACATAGCGGTCGTCGCGCGCCTCGGTCGTGCGGGTGTAGCTGAGGTCGCCCAGCCACGCCATCTCCTCCGGCGTGCCGCCGCCCAGCTTGGCGTTCTCGATCTCCCAGCCGGCGGGCAGCGCATGGGTCACCATGCCCTGGTGGAACAGCTTGGTGTTGGCCTCGCCCTCCAGCACGACGACGAACACGTCGTTCTGCTTGATGCTGTCGAGGTTCAGCACCTCGCCCTTGCGGGTGAAGAAGTTGCGCTTGATGCGCAGCCCCTCGCGCGCCGCCGGCTGCGGCGCCACCGGCACGCCGGACAGCGACACCGCCTGCCACACCGCCGCCTTGCCGGCATTGGCGACCGGGATGCCGGCCTTCAGCTGGGCCAGCGTCGGGGTCAGGTCGACCCGCGCGCCGTCCTTCTTCGCACCGCCCAGCGTCATCTCCGCCTTGGCCGGCGCGCCGCGCAGCAGCGCGTCGGCGGCCAGCACCGACCACGCCTTTTCCTGCGTGTTGGTGCGGTTGGCGGCGGTGGCGGAGGCCGGCAGACGGTCGATCAGCGCCGGGATGCGGGTGCCGGCCATGTTGACCTCGGTCATCAGCGCCACCAGCGCCGCGGAGTCGCGGACGGTGGAGCCGTAATCGACATGCCATTCCTCGCGCGCCAGATGGCCGACCGCGCTGTCGAAGGCGCTGGCCGCCCGCTCCTGGTCGCCCATGCGGGCGAGCGCTGCGCCCAGCTGCCCCTTGGCGAGCGGCGTCGGCAGCTTCTCCAGCGCGGTGTCGTGCAGGTAGCGCGCCGGACCCGGCAGCGACACGCCGGCCAGCGCCAGCGTGTGCAGGGCATAGGCGCGCACCGCCAGATCCCCCGGCTCCGACGCGCTGGCGATGGCACGCTGGCGCAGCCAGTTCAGGGCGTCGGTCAAGGGCTTGTCGGGAACCGCCTCGCCCTTCTGCTTGGCGCGGACGAGGAACTCGGCGGCGTAGGCGGTCAGCCAGCCGTCGGCCTCGTCATTCGCCCCCCACAGGCCGAAGGCGCCGTCGAAGCGCTGCTTGTCCAGCGTGCGGGAGATCGCCTGCTGGACCCGTGCCTCCAGCCCGTCGTCGGGCTTGCGATCCTTGCCCAGCGCCAGCTCGACGTCGCGCACCACCAGCAGCGGCAGCGCGCGGCTGACCGTCTGCTCCAGGCAGCCGAACGGGTAGCGGTCGAGCGCCCGCAGGATGCCGGCGACATCGAAGGGCGGTGCGGTGGTGAAGCTGGCCGACCAGCTGGTGGTTCCCGGCAGATAGGTGGCGAGCTCGGCCCCGTCGAAGCGGACGCTCTCGCCGGGCGCGATCTGGCGGGTGACGAACTGCGTCTCGACCGAGCGGGCCGGGCGGACGGTGATGCCATAGTCATGGTTCAGCGCCAGATTCTCCGGCCCCTTCACCGCCACGGCGACATGGCCGATGCCGGCGGCGACGCCCTTCAGCGGCACCACCAGCGTCTTGCGCTCGCCCTTCGCCAGCGGAACCGACAGGGTGCCGCCCTCAACCGCCACCGCGTCCTGGGCGGTGACGGCGACCTCATAGGTGCCGGCCGCCGCCTCGACATTGTGGAGCGACAGGGTGACGCGGCTGTCGTCGCCGGGGGCAAGGAAGCGCGGCAGGATGGCGTCGGCGACCAGCGGGTCGCGCACCGTCACCGGACCGGCGGCGGAACCGACGCGGCCGCGGCTGTAGGCGACCGCCATCAGCCGAAGCTCGCCGTTGAAGTCCGGCACGTCGAAGCCGATGCGGGCGGTGCCGTCGGCACCGACCTTCACCGGCCCGTGGAACAGGGAAACCACGGTGAAGGGCACCACCGGCAGCCCGGCGCCGCTCGAATCGCCGCCCTGGCGCATGGCGCCATAGGGGCCGTCGAGCGGATCGATCAGCCGGCCGTAATCGTCGCGGATGTCCAGCCCGAGCCGGCGCTTGCCGAAATAATGCTTCTCCGGCTGCGGGCTGGCGAAATCGGTCAGGCGCAGGATGCCCTCGTCCACCGCGGCCAGCGTGACGTAGGTGTCGGTCATCGACCCGCCATCGGCGGCGGCGACCTTCACCCCGACCTCCAGCCGGCTGCGCGGGCGCATCACCTGCGGGGCGTCGAGCGCCACGGTCATCGTGCGCACCGACGGATCGACGCCGACCCAGGCGACGCCCATGGCGCGCACCGGCTGACGCTCGCGGCCCTTGACCGGCGGGCGGTAGGCGGTGGCGGTGACATAGGCGCCCGGACCCCAGGCGGCATCGACCGGGATCTCCACTGTCGCTCCTTCGGCCGGAACCGGGATGGTGCGCACGTCGAAGATGCGGTCGGTCGCCACCGTCACCAGCAGTTCGCCGGCGAAGGGCGGCGCCACGCGGATGCGGGCGGTCTCGCCCGGCTTATAGGACTGCCTGTCGGTCGAGACCTCCAGCTTGTCCGGGATGTCGGCGGTCTCGTCGCCGCTCGCCCAGCCGGAATAGAAGCGGTAGGAGCTGGCGACGCCGGCCGCCTTGTCCGTCACCTCCAGCCGGTAGCGGCCGAAGTCGCGCTTGCCGAGCGCCACCAGCGCCGGCTTGTCGGCGGCGACGTCGACGCTGCCCGAGGCCAGCGGGATGTCGCGCACCGTGGCGTTGTAGCTGTAGCGGCCGTCGCGGCGGAACCAGACGAAGGACACCCGTTCCTCGACCAGTTCCCACTTGATGCCGGGCTTGGCGACGGCACTGCCGTCCGGCGCAACGGCGACGAGGTCGAAGGCGGCCTCACCACCCTCGCCGACGCGCCCGTCGGAGAAGCGCGGGCGCAGGCCGAGCGCATGGGTCTTGGGCCGCACCGGCACGCTGACCGACTTGTGGACCGGACGCCCGCCCGGCTCCGACAGGGTGACGCGGATGTCGGCGCGCAGCGGCTTGCTGGTGTCCGGCACCTCCGGCAGGGTCACGGCGATGTGCGACACGCCCTGCTCGTCGGTGGTCGGGAACTCCAGCGGGTCGAGCCGCTCGGTCGGATTGTCCTGCACGCGGCCGAAGCGATAGTCCTTGAAGGCCGGATAGGGCATCGGGTCGGTCTTCAGCGCCACCTCGGCGGTGCCGTCCAGGCCGGCGGCCGGCGGGCCATAGAGGAAGCGGCCCTGCGCCGTCACCTCGAAGGGCTGGCCCGGCACCAGGATCGGCGCGCTGGCGGTCACGTCGAGCGCCAGCTTGATCGGCACGAAATCCTCGACCTGGAAGGAGCCGCGGCCGATCGGCTCGCCCTTCGGGTCGCTGTAGACCTGCACCTCCCAACCGCCGAGCGGCGCGGTGCGGGTCAGGGTCAGCGGCAGGAAGAAGCCGCCGGCCTCCTGGCCCTTCAGGGCGCCGCTGTAATATTCGGTGCCGCTGGGACGCAGGACCTTCACCGTCAGCGGGAAGTTGTCGACCGCCTCGGTCTTGTCGTCGCGCAGCAGGATCGACAGGTTCACCGTCTCGCCCTGGCGGTAGACGCCGCGGTCGGCATAGACGAAGGCGTCCATCGGTCCCGGCGCCGGACGCCCGCCGACCCCGCGGTCGCTGAGGTCGAAGGCGGCGCCGGTCAGATCCTGCATGGCGAAATCGGTGCCGAGATAGGCCATCGCCATCTCGGGCGCGTTGCCGCCGGTCTTCAACAGGCCGGGGGCGAAGCGGGCGCGGCCGAACTCGTCGGTCTTGGTGCGGGCCAGTTCGGTGTTGTTGCGGGCGACCAGGGCGACATCCACCCCCGGCAGCGGCTTGGCCGTGCCGAAGGAGCGGGCGAAGACGGTCAGCCCGTCGGCGCCGCGGAAGCTGGTCAGGCCGATGTCGGACAGCAGGACCCACTGGGTCGCCAGCGCCTCCCAGCGGTCGGACTCCTCCACGTCATGCGGGCGGGCGGTGACGACATAGAGGCCGGCCTTGGGATCGTCGCCGACGGCCTGACGGAACGGGATCGCCGCGGTGGTGTCGCGGTTGCGCTCCCCCTTCACCTCCAGCGAGCCGGACCACACCAGCTCGCCGTTCTCCTGGGCGAGCCGGTCGGCGGAGTAGCTGGTCAGCTCGTTGAAGATGTTGCCTTCATACTTGTTGGAGACCAGGGCGCGGTCGGCGATGCGGTAGACCGACACGTCGAGCCGGTCGGTGTTGACGCTGACCACCGGGATGCCGTCGGCGCCCTTGCGCGGCAGGATGTAGGCGGAGCCGCGGAAGGCCGCCATCGACGGCCGGTCAGGCACGCGCACGCGCTGGGTCTCGTCGGCCTTCAGGTTCACGCCGTCCTCGCCGGGCAGCCCCTGGCGCAGGGTGACGGTGTAGCCGGAGCCATGGGTGACGCCGCGCAGGCACAGGCTGTTGTCGCGCGTCTCGATGGCGGTCTTGGTCGGCGGCTCCACCCGGATATAGTCGTCGAAGCGCACGCCCTGCTTGCTGCTCAGCCGGTCGCTGAACTGGAAGCAGACGCGCGGGCTGCTGCCCTCCGCATTGACGGTGACGCCGCTCAGCGCCAGCCCGGCCTTGCGGCGGAGCGCGACGATGCGCTCCTCCAGCTTCGGCACCTGGGTGTCGAGGGTCGCCGCCTCCATCTTCGGCGCGATCTCCTGGATCGACCTCAACGCCTTGACCGCCTCGTCCGGCTTGCCGAAGGCCTCGTCCATCAGGGTGGCGATGCGCCAGAGGATGGCGACCCGCTCCTCGTCCTTCGGGTTGAACTGGCCGGCCATCACGGCGCTTTGCAGCGCGCGGTCCCGGTTGGGCGGGGTGGCGGCCTGCCAGACGGCGCTCAGCTCCAGCCAGACCGACGGGGAGCCGCCGCCCTGGGTAATCGTCTTCTCGTAGGCCTGGATGGCGCCGGCGATGTCCTTGCGGTCGCGGGCGGCGCGCGCCTGCTTCAGCAGGTCGGCGATCACCTGCGGCTTCGGCTGCGGCGGCGATTTCAGCAGCAGCCCGTTGGCATAGGCGGAAGCGTCGGAGAGGGCGCCGGGCGGCGTATAGTCGGCACGGACCGGGCCGGCCGTCATCGCCATCACCACCAGAACCCAAAGCAGCGTCAACAGCCGTGCCATCATGTCGCCTTACAACCGGAAGCGGGATCGCCCGGTTATAGCGCCGATAACCCGGTCATGGCGATATGGCGAACCGCCGATGCACCGTTCGGCTGTATGGGTACCACCACGCTTGTCGAGGACGGCGCTTCCACCGGCACTTGTCCGCTGGCCGAGGATCGGATAACGATCGAACGCTTTCGGGCTCTCTGGCGAACGGAAACCGATGCTGGCTTATTGCCGCAGGCTGCAGGAACGGTGGGGGCTGGCGCTTGCACTCGCGCTGAGCCTCAGCCTGTTCGTTCGCCTTGCCGCACCCTATGCCGGCGCCGCCGACCGCGACGGCTATGTCGCGATCTGCACCGGCAGCGAGCTGGTCTATCTGCCGGCGGACCATGACGGGCTGCCGCTGCCGGACGGCGGGCAGAGCGAGAAGCCCGACCTGCCGCCGCTCCATTTGCCCTGTAGCTGGCTCGGACAGTTTCTCGTCCTGCTGCCGGCGTTGCAGATGCTGGTCCTGCCGGCGATGCCGCTGCTGCCGGCGGAGGTGCCGGAGCCCGTACAGCCGCACCGCCCCAAGCCGCTCAAGCCCTTCCAGTCGCAAGCCCCGCCATCCGGCCGTCATCCGACGCACTGAGCCGCCCGCCTGCCGGGCGAACCCGCATCGCGACGACCGACTGGACAATTCATGACGCAAACTCTGCAAGGCGGGGCCATCGGCTCTGCCCTTTACCGTGCGCTGTGGCGCTGGCACTTCTTCGCCGGGCTGATCTGCGCGCCCATCGTCATCCTGCTCTGCGTGACCGGCGCCCTCTATCTGTTCAAGGACGAGATCAACGACGGGCTGCACCGCGACCTGCGCCTCGTGGCTCCGCAGGCGACCGGGCGGCTGGCTCCGTCCGCCCTGGTCGCCAGGGCGCTGGAGGCGCATCCCGGCACGCTCAAGGGGTACGGCGCTCCCGCCGCACCCGACCGTCCCGCCGAAGTGAAGATCGTGGGATCCGACGGGCTGAAGGACGTCGTCTATGTCGATCCCTATGACGGCCGCGTGCTGGGCAGCCTGTGGGACGGCGGCTTCGCGGGATCGCCCACCATGTATGTCGTGCGCAAGCTGCACAGCCTGCAATATGCCGGCTGGTTCGCGGAGCGCGTCGTCGAGGGGGTGGCCGGCTGGATGGTGCTGATGACCGCGTCCGGCCTCTATCTCTGGTGGCCGCGCGATCAGCGGAAGGGCGGGGTCGTCACCGTGCGCGGACGGCCGGGCAAGCGCGTGTTCTGGCGCGACCTGCATGCCGTCACCGGACTCTTCGTCAGTGTCTTCATCGTCTTCCTGGCGATGACCGGACTGCCCTGGTCGGGCTATTGGGGCAAGCAGTTCTACAGAGCGGCCTATGCGGTCGGCATGGGCATGCCGGACGGATATTGGGACAAGTACCCGGTCTCGACCGTCCCGCTGAAGGACACCATCGACCGTGCCCCCTGGATCGTGGAAAACCAGCCGGTGCCGCTGTCGACGGCGGCGGCCGGGGTTCCCGCCAAGCTGGACGATGTCGTGCGGACGGTGGAGGCGCTGGGCATGGCGCCGGGCTATGCCATCGCTTTCCCGTCCAGGCCGGACGGCGTCTTCACCGCCTCCGTCTATCCCGACGACGTCAGCCGGGAACGGGTGGTCCATCTCGACCAGTACAGCGGCACGGTGCTGTTCGACATGCAGCTGAAGGATCTGGGCCTGTTCGGCCGGCTGGCGGAATGGGGGGTCGGCATCCATATGGGCCAGGCCTTCGGGCTGGCGAACCAGCTGGTGCTGCTCGCCGCACTGGTGGCGATGGTGGGGCTGACGCTGTCGGGCGTCGTGATGTGGTGGAAGCGCCGCCCGGCCGGCGGCCTGGGCGCGCCACGCCTGCCCGCCGGGCAGGCCGTGCCGAAGGGGCTGATCCTGATCGCGGTTGCCGGCGGCCTGTTCTTCCCGATGGTCGGGCTTTCGATGCTCGCCTTCGCCGCCATCGAATTGGCCGGTTACGGGACCCGCGCCCTGCGGACGGCCTGAGACCGGTTCGTCAGCTGGAAGCCGGCGCCTGCCCGGCGTCCAGCGCGCTGCGCACGAACGCCCGTTCGGCGATGCTGCGGTAGCGGTCGCGGTGCCGCAGCAGATGGAAGGGCCGGGCCGGCAGGTCCAGCCCGTCCAGCGCCACGATCCTGCCCGCCGCCAGATCCTCGGCGACGATCAGGTCGGAGAGCACGCTGGCTCCGACGCCGGCCAGCAGGGCCGCCCGGATCACCCCGCCGCCGGGCAGCGTCATCGCCACATCGAGCGCGTCGGGGGCCAGCCCCACCCCGCGCATCGCCGCCTCAAACAGCGCGCGGGTGCCGGAGCCGGGTTCGCGCTGGATCCAGCGTCCGGCCGCCATCTCCTCCCGCCCGACCCGGCCCAGCCCGGCCCAGGGATGGCCGGCGCCGACCACCAGCCGCAGCCGGTCGCCCTCGATCGGTTCGCTGACCAGCGCCGAATCGGCCACGGCTCCCTCGGCGATGCCCAGTTCGGCGCGGCCGTCGCGCACCGCCTCGGCCACCTGTTCGGTGTTGCCGATGGACAGATCGACCCGGATGCCGGGATAGGCCTCGGCGAAGCGCAGCAGCCGCGGCGCCAGCCAGTGGTTGCCGACGGTCTGGCTCGCCGCCAGACGCAGCGCGCCGCGCGACAGGCCGGACAGCTCGGCCAGCATCGTGCCGGCCTCCTCGACCTTCGCCAGGATGGCGCGGGCCTGGGCGTGCAGCAGGTCGCCGGCGGCGGTCAGCTCGACCCGGCGGCCGATGCGGTCGAACAGGCGCAGGCCATGCTCCGCCTCCAGCGCGGCGATGGCGGCGCTGACCGCCGGCTGCGACAGGTGCAGAACCTCCGCCGCACGGGTGAAGTGCAGCATCTCCGCCACCGTGGCGAAGATGCGCAGCTGCTCCAGCGTCACGCGAACAGGCCGGTGAAGGGCAGGAAATCGACCAGATCGCCGGGCCGCACCGCCGTGGCCTCCGCCGGCATGTCGACCAGCCCGTCGGCCTCGACCATCGAGGTCAGCACGCCGGAGCTGTCGCTGGGGAACTTCACGGCGACCGGCCGGCCGTCGGCGCCGCGCTCCAGCCGGGCGCGCAGGAACTCGCGGCGGCCGGGCTTCTTGGTGAAGGTGAAGTCGGCGACCACCAGGCTGCGCGGCGTGGCGATGCCGCTGGCGCCCGACAGGCGCAGGACCAGCGGCCGGCCGACCAGCAGGAAGGTCACCATCGCCGACACCGGATTGCCGGGCAGCCCCAGGAAGGGCGTGTCGCCGACCCGGCCGAGCGCCAGCGGCTTGCCCGGCTTGATCGCCAGGGTCCACAGGTCGATGGAGCCCAGCGCATTGACCGCCGCCTTGACATGGTCCTCCTCGCCGATCGACACGCCGCCGCTGGTGACGATCAGGTCGGCGGTGCCGGCGGCCTCGGCCAGCGCGGCGCGGGTGGCGTCCGGCCGGTCGGGCAGGATGCCGAGGTCGCGCACCTCCACCCCCAGCGCGTCGAGCTGCGCGGCCAGCGTGTAGCGGTTGGCGTCATAGATGGCGTGGTCGGGCTTCGGCGTCCCCGGCTCGCGCAGTTCGTCGCCGGTGGAGAACAGCACCACGGTCAACCGCTTGCGCACCGTCAGGGCGGAGCGGCCGACCGCGGCGGCGAGCCCGACCTCCTGCGCGCGCAGGCGCTGGCCGGGTTGCAGCACCACGGCACCGGCGGTCATGTCCTCGCCCGCCAGCCGGATGTTGGAGCCGCGCTTCAGCGAGGCCGGGACCAGCACGGCGTCGCCGTCGGTCCGGCAATCCTCCTGCATCGCCACGGTGTCGACCCCGGCCGGGACCGGCGCGCCGGTGAAGATGCGCACCGCCTGCCCCGCCGCGACCGCGCCGCCGAACGTCGATCCGGCCGGAACCCGCCCGACGACGTCAAGCCGCCGGAAGCCCTCCCCCGCCTCGGCGGCGAAGGCCCAGCCGTCCATGGCCGAGACGTCGGCCGGCGGCACGTTGACCGGCGCCACCACCTCTTCCGCCAGAACGCGGCCGAGCGCGCGGCGCAGCGGCACCTCCTCCGTCCCGGTCACCGCGCCATAGCCCTGCGCGACGCGGGCGACCGCCTCGTCCAGCGACAGGGGAATGGGGCCGTGTGCGGAGCAATCGTCCATGATCTCGATGTCCTTGATGAAGAGGCCGGGATGAAGAGGCCGGGGATGAATGGGCCGGGGATGAGGTGGCCGCCCCGAGCGGCGGCGAGGCCGGCGCCTTTCCTATCGCCAACTGCAACCCGTGCCTTTGATCGGCGTCAAGGCTCTGTTTGGATATTCCTGTATTGCGGCGCCTCAGGCGGTCTCCGCCCGCAGCCAGTCGAGATAGGCCGGGTTGCCGCGCCCGACCGCCAGTTCAACGACGCAGGGCGTGTCGTAGCCGTGCAGTTCGCGCACCCGCGCCGTCAGGCGCTCGAACAGCGAGGCTCGGGTCTTGGCGATCAGCACCGCCTCGTCGGCCTGCTCCACCGCACCGTTCCAGCGATAGACGGAGGTCATGCCGTCCAGCACGTTGGCGCAGGCGGCCAGCCGCTCCTCCACCAGACTGCGGCCGAGGCGCAGGGCCTCCTCCTTCGAGCCGGCGGTGATATAGGCGAAGACGAGGCCGTCCCCATCGGGATCGGGGCTGGTTTCCGGCATGGGGAAAGCTCCCTCCTTTTCGATGCACCTGCCTCGCGCTTTCGCGTAGGATGCCCGCACTTTGCCACAGCCCCCGCCGGGGCCGGCGATTTTCCTGTCCGTTCCCGTATCCGCAAGAGCAGCCCGTCCCATGGCAAAGCCCCGCCGTTCCCCGTCCCGCAGCGCCCCGTCCGACGTTCAGGGAGCATGGCTGCGCCGCGGTCTGGACCAGCCGGGCGGCAAGCTGCCGCTGTTCGACGAGCGCGGGCAGCGCGTGAAGAAGCCGACGGTGGAAGCTTGCCTGAAGGCGGGATGGGCAGAGCGCTGGTTCGACAATCCGCTGAAGCCGGACTGGCTGGTCTGCCGCCTGACGGAGGCCGGCCGCACCGCGCTGGGCGGGCATGACCACGGCGATGCCGCCCCGGCCGACGAGTCGGAGGCCGATGTGCGGCAGGGTGCGCTGATTTAAGGGGCTGCTTGAGCGGAGCTACTGCGCGGCCTGCGCGATGCCGTTCACGCGCGTGATCCGCAGCTGGCGGTCGACCTCGGCCTGGAGTTGGCGCGGGGTCACCGGCTTGTGCAGGATCGCCACGCCATGGGCCGAGGCGTCGGCCAGCGTGTCGGCGCCGGTCTCCCCGGTCAGGATCAGGGCCGGGACGTCGGCGCCGTAGCGTGCGCGCACCCGGCGGATCACCTCGGTGCCGACCCGCCCCTCGCGCAGCCGGTAATCGGCGATGACGATGTCCGGCACCCGTCCCAGCGACTCCAGCCGGTCCATCGCCCGGTCGGCGCTGTCGGCGGCGACGACGCGAAACCCCCATTCGGTCAACACCGTCTGCAAGCCGAGCAGCACCACCGCGTCGTCATCGACCACCACGGCAAGGCGCGGGCGGTCGATGGAAGGCGGCCGCTCCGGCCCCCCTGCCCGGCCGGCGAGGAAACGGGCCGGCGCCAGCGGCACCAGGACGCGGAAGGCGGAGCCCTGCCCATGCACCGACCGCACCTCGACCGGATGGTCGAGCAGCTGCGACAGCCGCCGCACGATGGCCAGCCCGAGCCCGAGCCCGCGCAGGCGGTCGCGCTCCGGATTGCCGACCTGATGGAATTCCTCGAAGATGCGGTCGAGATGTTCGGGCGGGATGCCGATGCCGGTGTCCTGCACCTCGATGGCCAGCCGGTCGCCGTCCGGCCCGGCATCGATGCGGCAGCGGATGCGGATCGCCCCCGCCTCGGTGTAGCGCAGCGCATTGTCGACCAGATTGCGCAGCAGCTGCATCAGCAGCCCGCGGTCGCTGCGCAGCACCGCCTCGCAGCTCTCCACCCGCCAGACCAGCCCCTTGGCGGTCGCCTGCTCGCCATAGGCGGCGTCGAGCGCGTCCGTCAGCTCGCTGACCTCGAAGGTGTCGAGGACCGGCGTCACCACCCCCGCCTCCAGCCGCGACACCTCCAGCAGCCCGTCCAGCAGGCCCTTCATGGTGTCGAGCCCCTGGTCGAGCCGGGACAGCAGGTCGCGGCCGCTATGGTCGCCGACATGGCGGGCAAGGGCTGCGGACAGGAAGAACAGGGCCTGGAGCGGCTGGCGGAGGTCGTGGCTGGCGGCGGCGAGGAACTTCGACTTGGCGAGATTCGCGCGCTCGGCTTCCTCCCGGGCGGCATCGCGCTCCGCTTCCAGCGACTGAAGGCGATGAATGAGACTCATGCTTCGACCACGGCTCTCAACGGAGGATGATGGGGTTCCCGAAGGCGCCCCGTTTCCATTTTCGAACAGAACCGGGGGTAATGTTAAAATGCATTAACCATAATCATGCTGCAGCGCGCAACCCTTCCCAGGCATATGCGTCGCATGGGCAGGGTCCATGAAGAAAAGGTTAATGCAGGTTCATATGCGAAAGCCCCGGCATTTTCCGGGGCTTTCCGCATTCGGGACTCGATTGGCCGCCTCGCGTCAGACGCTGTGGGCAAACCTTTCGATATCCGGTCTTTCCGACAATCGAGACCGCGCCGGAAGCCGCCTCAGACGCTGCGGCGGACGGCCATATGGATTTCGCCGCGAGTCAGTCCGATGTCGGACAGTTCGGCGTCGGACATGTGGTTCAGCTCACTTTCAGCACGGTAAAGTTCAATCCGTTCGTTGATCCAATGAACGACACGCTGGAAGAGGGTGTTTTCCTTTGTTCCGGCCGCAAACAATTCACCGGACGAAGACTGCATCGAAGAGTAGGCCATGTTGATCTCCTGCGCTTGGCGCTGATTACATGGTCCTATTTTGCCTTTCGCACCCGCGAAATCAACGGACAACCCTCTGCGGTCCTGCGGCGGCAGACCTGCGCGGATTCGATGGGCTGGAAACGCCTGTGGAACGCACGCTTCGCCACACCGCGATCAGGCACTGCCAGCGGCGAACCGCGGAACTCCGTTCCCGCAATACTCCCGGCCGATGGAAGTTCTCCGAAATTATGGATGGTATGTTGGTATTATTTCTACTTTAGAGGAATAGTCCAATGTCGATCATCCGCAATAAGAAACCTTCGAGTGTATTTTTCGCTGGGATGCTTGCCCTTCCCCTCCTGGCCACATCGGTCATGGGATCGGCCTGGGCGGCCTCGCCCAAGCCGGCAACGCCCAATCCCCAACCGCCGGCCGCCCCCGCCTGCACGACGTCCGACCCGACGACGGTCTGGACCGACAACACGAAATCGACCGCAGCCCTCTGCGGCAGCCAGGGGACGGGGAGCATCACCTCCTATCTCGGCATTCCCTATGTGGCGAACCAACCGGTGCCGCCGAACCGCTGGACGCCCAGCGCACCGGCAAGCTGGCCGCCCGCGCCCGCCATGCAGGCGGTGAACGTGCAAAATCAATGCATCCAGAAGCTGCCGGCCTGGGACGCCCAGCCGCCGGCGACCGGTGAGGATTGCCTGTACCTGAATGTCTGGGCGCCGACGGCCTCGCTGAACAACCCGGCGGCCAAGCTGCCGGTGATGGTCTTCATCCATGGCGGCGCCTTCATCACCGGCTCGGGAGGTTCGCCGGTCTACAATGGGTCGGCGCTGGCGCAGAACGGCGTCATCGTGGTCACGCTGAACTACCGGCTGGGCGCGCTGGGCTTCATGGCGGCGCAGGTGCCGGCGACCGGCAAGAAGGATGCGCCGACCGTCGACATCAACGGCAATTTCGGCCTCGACGACCAGCGCAACGCCCTGCTCTGGGTGCAGTCCAACATCGCCCGCTTCGGCGGCGATCCGACGCAGGTCACGCTGTTCGGCGAAAGCGCCGGCGCGATGTCCACCGGGCTGCATCTCTTCGCCTCTCCGGCCAGCGCTCCGCTGTTCCGGGCGGCGATCATGGAAAGCAACCCCATCGGATCGCTGTATCGCACCCTGGCCGACACCCAGAATCAGGGCACCAACTTCATCCATTGGCTGTGCACCAAGACGCTCCATCTGCTGAGCTGTCCGGGCAACATGGAATGGTTGCAGAGCCTGTCGGCCGACACCATCCAGAAGGCGCAGGCCGACTTCCTCAATCTGGGCATCGGCAACGGCAACGGCGGCGGCGGTCCCGTTCCGGCGGCCGGGGCGCTGGCGGACTCCCTGCCCTGGGCGCCGACCATCGACGGCAAGGACGTCGTCGCCCAGCCGATCGCCGGCTTCGCCACCGGCATGCCGCAGAAGCCCTTCCTGTTCGGCGTCAATGCCGATGAAGGCGCCGTCTTCGCCGCGATGATCGCCGCCGGAATCCCCGGCCCCTATCTGCCGGCGGAATACAACAAGATCCTGGCCAAGGCGATCCCGGACACCACCGCGCGGACGGCAATCGCCGCCTACCAGAACAGTGCCGGCCAGAAGCCCTATGTGGCGCCGGCCGCCAACCCGCCGACCTATTACGGCCTGGACAAGATCACCAACGGAACGGCGCAGACGACCGATCTGCTGATCGACGACTTCGCCTTCCACTGCGCGAATCTGTGGACGGCCGGACAGGCCTACAACCAGATCGCCAGCGCCAAGGGCACCTCGCCGATCTATGGCTATCTGTTCGGCCAGCAGCCGATCTTCGACCTCTACAAGTCCTCGTCGGGCCAGCCGGTCGCGGCCTGCGCGCCGAGCAACGGCAATGTCTGCCATGCCAACGAGCTGCCCTACGTGTTCAGCACGCTGGGCATCCTGTTCGCCAACCCGCCCCAGGCGGACGCCATCCTGGCCGGCACGATGAGTTCGACCTGGGCAAGTTTCGCCAAGAACCCGGCGGCCCCGGCCGGACTGACCGCCTATACCCCCACCGGCGTTCTGAACGTCTTCAACAGCCGGACGTCATCGACGACGACGCCGGTCTCCGGCATGGACCAGGCCGGCAACTGCTCGGCCCTGTGGAACACGCTGGGCGTCTATCCGGCGGCGGCGCAGACGACCGCCAGCAGCAAGCCGTAACCGTCCCACTGGAAGACGGCAAAGAGAAGGGSGCGCGGGAGAAGTCCCGCGCGCCCCTGTCCATGGCATCCGGCCCCGAACGGGACCGGCGGCAAACCGCTTACTTCACGCTGACCTTGCGCGACAGGTTGTGGTGTGCCTCGATGTAGCGGACCGTGCCCGACTTGGAGCGCATGATGACCGAGTGGGTATAGGCACCGCCCGGAACGCGGCGGACACCCTTCAGCATGGCGCCGTCGGTGACGCCGGTGGCGGCGAACATGACGTTGCCGCGCGCCAGCTCGTGCAGGCTGTACTTCTTGTCGAGGTCGGTGACGCCCCACTTGGCGGCGCGGGCCTTCTCGTCGTCGTTGCGGAACAGCAGACGGCCCTGGAACTGACCGCCGATGCAGCGCAGCGCCGCCGCGGCCAGCACGCCTTCCGGCGCGCCGCCGGAGCCGACATACATGTCGACGCCGGTGCCGGCCTGGCTGGTGGCGATGACGCCCGACACGTCGCCGTCGTTGATCAGCATGATGCGGGCGCCGGCTTCACGGACGCGGGCGATCAGCTCGGCATGGCGCGGGCGGTTCAGAATGCAGACCAGCAGCTCCTGCACCTCGGTGCCCTTGGCGGCGGCCAGCGCCTTCAGGTTGTTGGCCGGGGTCTCGTCCAGATCGACGACATTGTCCGGCAGGCCGGCGCCGACGGCGATCTTGTCCATGTAGACGTCGGGGGCGTTCAGGAAGCCGCCCTCCTCCGCCATGGCGATCACGGCCAGCGAGTTCGGGCCGCCGGTGGCGCAGATGGTGGTGCCTTCCAGCGGGTCGAGCGCGATGTCGACCTTCGGGCCGGAGCCGATGCCGGCGCCGACCTTCTCGCCGATGTAGAGCATCGGGGCCTCGTCGCGCTCACCCTCGCCGATCACGACGGTGCCGTCGATGTAGAGCGTGTTGAGCGCCTGGCGCATGGCGTCGACCGCGGCCTGGTCGGCCAGCTTCTCGTCGCCGCGACCCATCAGCAGCGAGGCCGACAGGGCGGCGGCCTCGGTCACGCGGACGGCCTCCAGTGCGAGGTTGCGGTCCATGTGGGACAGGTCGACATGCGTAGACGGCGTAGACATCGTGTGCTCCCCCCGACTCTTCGGTCGTATCAGGCTGTGTATTGGTTATGGTGGGAAACGGTCCTGGTCAGAACTGCCCTGGTCAGAACTGCTCGATCCGGATCATCCGCGGCGGCTCCAGCACGCTGTCGCTGGCCGCGATGGTCGCAAGCGCGCGCTGCATGGCCGCCTCGTCGGTGTCATGGGTGGTCAGGACCACCGGAACGCCTTCGCCCGGCGAGCGGCCGCGTTGCAGGAACTGCTCCATGGAGACGTTCTGGTCGCGCATCGCCGCTGCGATATCCGCTATCACACCGGGACGGTCCACGACCATCAGGCGGACGTAGTACGACCCGCGGCGCGCTTCCATCGGCGAGGGGGTTGCCGCCCCCAGCCGATCGGCCGGAACGCCGAAGGTGGGCGTAGACCGCCCGCGCGCGATGTCGATCAGGTCGGCGACCACCGCCGACGCGGTCGGGCCGGCGCCGGCACCGCGGCCGACGAACAGCACACGGTCGGCGAAGTCGGCCTGCGCCACCACGGCGTTGAACACGCCGTCCACCGACGCGATGGGGGCGGCTACCGGCACCATGCAGGGATGGACGCGCTGCTCGACACCGGCCTCGGTGCGCCGCGCGATGCCCAGCAGCTTGATGCGGAAGCCCAACTGGTCGGCATAGTCGAAATCGACCGCCGACACCTGCCGGATGCCCTCGACATAGACCGCGGAGAAATCGACCGGCGTGCCGAAGGCGACCGACGCCAGGATCGCCAGCTTGTGCGCGGCATCGATGCCGTCGATGTCGAAGCTGGGATCGGCCTCGGCATATCCCAGAGCCTGGGCGTCGGCCAGCACGTCGGCGAAGTCGCGGCCGGTGGTCCGCATCTCCGTCAGGATGTAGTTGCAGGTGCCGTTCAGGATGCCGTGGATTTCCGACACGGCATTGCCGGCCAGACCCTCGCGCAGACCCTTGATGATCGGGATGCCGCCGGCCACCGCCGCCTCGAAGGCGACGGTCAAGCCACGCGATTCGGCCTTCTGGGCGATCTCGGTGCCATGGACGGCCAGCAGCGCCTTGTTGGCGGTGACCACATGCTTGCCGGTCTCCAGCGCCGTGGCGACGGTGTCGCGCGCCGGGCCTTCCGACCCGCCGATCAGCTCCACCACCAGATCGGCGCCGGATTGGGCGGCCATCGCGACGGGATCGTCGAACCACTGGACGCGCGACAGATCTACGCCGCGGTCCTTGCCCTTCGAGCGCGCGCTGACCGCGACCACCTCGATCCGGCGGCCGCAGCGCTGTTCGATCAGCGAGCCTTGCGTTTCCAGCAGCTTCAGGACGCCGGCACCGACCGTACCAAGGCCGGCGACGGCGATTTTCAGGGGGGCTTGCTGGGCGTTCGGCATCAGGCTTTCGCTTTCTCGGATTCCAGAAGGGCGGCGCGGGCCACCGGGTCCTCGCTC
Organism: Azospirillum sp. 11R-A; assembly: GCF_049472615.1. Taxonomy (NCBI): domain Bacteria; kingdom Pseudomonadati; phylum Pseudomonadota; class Alphaproteobacteria; order Rhodospirillales; family Azospirillaceae; genus Azospirillum; species Azospirillum sp. 11R-A. The sequence goes on from NZ_JBCEBL010000005.1 coordinate 219,236, forward strand.
GCCGCAACGCCGCCGGCGTTGGAGCGGAAGAACTCCTTGATGTTGCGGGTCGCCTGGCGGATGCGGTGGACGTTCTCCACCATCGCCAGCCGGACATGGCCGTCGCCGTATTCGCCGAAGCCGATGCCGGGCGCCACCGCGACCTCCGCCTGCTGGAGCAGCAGCTTGGAGAATTCCAGCGAGCCCAGATGGGCGAACTGCGGCGGGATCGGCGCCCAGGCGAACATCGACGCCTTCGGGCTGGGAACCTCCCAGCCGGCGGCGGCCAGACCCTCGATCATCACGTCGCGGCGCTGCTTGTACATGTCGCGCACCTGCTGCACGCAGTCCTGCGGACCGTTCAGCGCGGCGGCGGCGGCGACCTGGATCGGCGTGAAGGCGCCGTAGTCGAGGTATGACTTGATGCGGGCCAGCGCGGTGATCAGCGTCTTGTTGCCGGTGGCGAAGCCGATGCGCCAGCCGGCCATCGAATAGGTCTTCGACATCGAGGTGAATTCGACGGCGATCTCGCGCGCTTCCGGGATCTCGAGGATCGAGGGCGGCGGGTCGTTGTCGAAGAAGATCTCGGCATAGGCCAGATCGGACAGGATGTAGATGCCGTGCTTGCGGCAGAACTCGACGATCGGACGGTAGAAGTCCAGCCCGACCACCTCGGCCGTCGGGTTCGACGGGTAGTTCAGCACCAGCGCCAGCGGCTTCGGCACGCTGTGGCGTACCGCGCGCTCCAGCATGATCATGAAGCTGTCGATGTCGGTCGACGCCCCGTTCTCCATGCCCACCGGCAGGTGGCGCACCGAGGCGCCGGCCAGGATGAAGCCGAACGGATGGATCGGGTACGAGGGATTCGGCACCAGGATGATGTCGCCGGGGCTGGTGATCGCCTGGGCGAGGTTCGCCAGACCTTCCTTCGAGCCGATGGTGACGATGCACTCGGTCTCGGGATCGACGTCGACGTTGAAGCGGCGCTTGTAATAGGCGGCATGGGCCTTGCGCAGGCCGGGGATGCCGCGGGAGTTCGAGTAGCGGTGCGTCTTCGGATCGCGCACGGCCTCGACCAGCTTGTCGACGATGTGCTGCGGGGTCGCCTGGTCGGGGTTGCCCATGCCGAGGTCGACGATGTCGGCGCCGTTGGCCCTAGCTCGCGCCTTCATCGCGTTCACTTCGGCGAAGACGTAGGGCGGCAGGCGCTTGATGCGATGGAATTCGGTGTTGGACATGGACGCTCCGGAAGACCGCTCCGGTCACGCCACGAACCCAAGAGACCTGCGGACCGGGACTGACGTTCTACCGCCCTGACGCGACGGAAGCGAGGCAAATTTCGCGCCCCGACCGTCGGATTCAGCGCTTTGGCCGCGACGGCCCCATGAGCGCCGGTTGATGGAGTGGCTTAACAATCTCCCTACCAACGTCGTGGTTAAACCTAACTGTGCTTTAACCCATTAGCTTTCATACCTTCGGCTTGGAACTTTCGTCGCCATGCCGCAACGGTCAAGGATGTTGGAGTCGTAAGATGGTTTCGCTTTTGAAGGTCGCGGATCGGCTGCTCGGCGACATGCGCTTCGCGCGCAAGATGGCGCTGGCGCTGTCGGTCCCGATGGCGGGCGTGGTCGTGCTGTCGTCGCTGCTGGTGTGGGAACAGGTCGAAGCGAGCCGCCGGGCGTCCGATCTCGCCTCCGTCACCCGGCTGTCGGTGGGCATGACCAGCCTCGTGCACGAGCTTCAGAAGGAACGCGGCTCCTCCTCCATCTTCCTCGGCGGCAAGCTCGCCGAAGACCGCGGACGCATGGAGACGGTGCGGACCGCCGCCGACGCCCGGATGGCCGACCTGAACCGGCAATTCGCCGAGGCCCGGATCGGCGACCCGCGGGTTGCCGCGGCGATCGGCGGCGCCCGCGACGCACTGTCGCAGCTGTCCGGCCTGCGCACCGGCGTCGACGGCATGGCGCAATCCTCGATGGAGGTGGTGGCGAGCTACACCGCCATGATCCGCAGGCTGCTCGACGCCGCCGGGCAGGCCCGGTCCCTGTCCGACGGCAGCGACCAGCTGCGCGCCGCCGACGCCCTGGTCTCCCTGTCGGAGGCGAAGGAGCGGCTGGGCCAGCAGCGTGCGGTCGGCGGCGGCGCCTTCCGCAAGGACCGTTTCCCCATCGACGCGCATGAACGCTTCATCGAGCTGTCGGGCGAATACAAGGCGCTGATGGGCGGGCTGAAGAACAAGCTGACGGCCGAGCAGGCCGGCCATTTCGACCGGACCTTCGCCGGACCGGCCATCGCGGAGGTGGAGCGGATGCGGCGGATCGGCATCGCATCGGCCTATGGGGCCGAGGGCGAGCGGGTCGATGCCGGCAAGTGGTTCGACACCATCACCATCGCCATCGACATGCTGCGCAGCGTCGAAACCCGCGTGGCCGACGACCTGATCGGGCTCGCCAACCGCGATGCGCAGGAGTCGATGACCCGGCTGGTCGGCATGGCCGCCGGACTGGCGATCCTGCTGATCGCCATGACGCTGATCGCCGTCCTGGTCGCCCGCAACATCACCCGGCCCATCGCCCGCCTGAACGGCGACATGGCGCGGCTGGAAGCGGGAGAGCGCGACCTGACCATTCATGGCGCCGAACGCGCCGACGAGCTGGGCGCCATGGCGCGCAGCCTCGACCAGTTCCGTCTCAGCCTCGCCGAGGCCGACCGGCTGGCCGCGGAGCAACGGCAGCACCAGGAGGACCGGCTGCGCGAGGCCGAGCGGCTGGAGCGGCTGGTCGATGCGTTCGACCGCCACATCGAAAAGGTCGCCGAACAGCTGGCGGGGGCGGCCACCGGCCTGCGCGGCAATGCCCAGCAGATGAGCCACATCGCCTCGGAGACCGAAGTCCATGTCCTCTCCGTCGCCCGCGCGTCCGAAGGGGCATCCGACAATGTCCAGGCCGTCGCCGCCGCGGCGGAGCAGTTGACCGCCTCCATCGCCGAGATCGGACGCCAGATGGCGGGCTCGACCGAGATGGCGGAGCGGGCAGTCGGCGACGTCCGGCGCACCGCCGACGTCATCGCCGATCTCAGCGGCGCCGCCCAGCAGGTGGGCGAGATCGTGCGGATGATCACCGACATCGCCAGCCAGACCAACCTGCTGGCCTTGAACGCCACCATCGAGGCGGCACGGGCCGGCGAGGCCGGCAAGGGCTTCGCGGTGGTGGCGCAGGAGGTGAAGAACCTCGCCAACCAGACCGCCAAGGCGACCGAGGACATCACCGCCAAGGTGGCCGAAATCCAGGCGGCGACCGGCCACACCGTCAGCGCCATCGACGACATCGGCAGCATCGTCACCCACATCGAGGAAAACATCTCCGCGGTCGCCGCCGCGGTGGAGGAGCAGAACGCCGCCACCGCGGAGATCGGCCGCAACGTCCGGCAGGCCGCCGACGGCACCGATCAGGTGTCGCACAACGCCTCCCTCGTCGGCACCGAGGCCGGCCGCGCCGGCGCCATGGCGAAGGAGGTGCTGTCGATGGCCGACGCGCTGAAGCGGAACGCGGACGGGCTGCGCAGCGACGTCGCCGACTTCATTGGGAAGATCCGGGCGGCGTGAGGGGATTGGGGAGGGGCATGGCGGTCGCCGCTTTCCACCCAAGAGGGAGGCATGTATCCTGGCGGCAGTCCGTTTTCTCTCCTGGAGAGTCCCGCGATGCCCGTTTCGCCGACCCCGCCGGCACGCCCCTCCAAAGTGACGGCCACAATTCCGGCGGAGGAACTGCCGCGAGCGATCACGGCCGCCCTCCCCGTCCGCCCGCCGGCCGGAACCCGCTTCCGGGTGACCATCGAACCGGTCGATGAGAGTGAAGAGGAGCGCCGGCAGTCTTTGAAGGACGACGTCGCTGTCGGACTGGAGGACGCGGATGCAGGGCGGACGACGGACGGCGAGATGCTGTTCGAACGTCTGATCGCCAAATATGCCAAGGCGGGAGAACCCGGACAGGGTTGATCGGCAGCAATGGCACGGCTGGATTTCACCGCCGCCGCGGATGCCGATCTTGAGAGCATCGGCGACTACATCGCCCAGGCCAATCCGCTGGCAGCCATCCGCATGGTGTTGGATATCCGGGATCATTGCAGAAAGATCGCGTCGATGCCTGCCATCGGCCGAAGCCGTCCAGAGTTGGGCGTTGGTTTGCGCAGCCTGTCCGTTTCACCTTACCTGATCATATACAAAGCCGCGGAAGCAGACCGAGTGATCGTGGTCCGCATCGTCCACGGTGCGCGCGACCTGCCGCAGGTGATGAGGGAATAGCCTCCCTCACCCCGCCCCGGTCGCCTTCGCGTATTTCCGCTTCGCCACCTCCAGCGACGCCAGAAGCTGCTGGCCGGTGGCGCCGCCGTCGCCGCTGACGCGGCCGGTCATCACCGCCCTGATCGCGTCGACATGGGCCTTGAACAGCAGATGCTCGTTGGCAGTCACCGTGGTCAGGCCGTTGCGGGTCGCCTCGTAGAGCGACTTGGCGATGTGGGTGATCAGCGGATAGCCGAAGATGCCGCCCTGGCCCCGCATCTCGTGGGCCGAGCGGTTGACCTGGGCCAGCAGGCCGGCCACCGCGTCGGGCTCGCGCGGCAGGCGGTCGACGCGGCGGCCCATCTCGTCCACCTCCGAGCCGATCCAGACGGCATAGTCGCCGGCGCGGTTCAGGATTTCCTCCTCCGCGGCGGCCAGCACCTCCGGCGGCAGGGTCGGCACCGGGTCGCGCGGGGCAAGGCCGGCCTTGGCGCCCAGCCGGTTGGGCAGGTCGAAATAGATGACGGGGAAGCGGTCGATGCCGCGCGCCTTCGACGCGCTGTGCACCATCAGGATCTCTGACGGCGCGGTCATCCGGCAATCCATCGCCACCGGCTTGTCGGCGCGGCGGCGGTCGGGGCCGAAATATCCCTTTGCCAGCACGAAGCGGCGCGGCCGGGCGATGGCGAACAGCAGCCGGCTGGCGATGGTCTGGGCGGAAAAGGGCTTGGCGATGAAGTCGGTGGCGCCGAGATCGCGCGCCTGCTCGACATAATGCCGGTCGGCGGCCCCCGACAGCATCAGCACCGGCAGGAACTTGTCCGGGCTCTTCGGGCTGGAGCGGATCCAGCGCAGCAGCATCAGCCCGTTCACCTCGGGCATCACCAGATCGGACAGGATCAGGTCGACCGGGGCGGTGCCCGGCGGCAAGGCCGCGCGGCGCTCCTCCAGCCAGCGGATGGCGTCGGCGCCGCTCGCCACCCCATCCACCCGGCCGATGCCGATGGTGCGCAGAGTCGCCGTCAGGACCGTGCGGATGAAGCTGCTGTCCTCCACCACCAGGACCGAAAGAAGATCGAGCTTCGGCTGGGTCATCGCCTTCTGTTTCGCCAACCGGGACATATTCCCGCATTCAGTTTCCACTTCTGGCACAACCGAACCCGATTGGCGAGCGACAAGCGGAACGGAAGACAAACCGCGCGGCCACGGTTACCCTCCCCCGGCCGAAAAGGCCCAGCAAACAAAAGAGAGGACTCGCCCGATGCCGCAACCCGATCACGTCATGGCCCTGCCCCTGCCGGAAAAACCGGACCTCGACCCCGACATGCAGGCCCTGTTCGACAAGTGCGTGGAAAAGCTGGGCTTCGTGCCGAACGTGCTCCAGGCCTACAGCCTGCGGCCGAAGAAGCTGCGCAACTTCGCCATGGCCTACAACGAGCTGATGCTGGGCGAGAGCGGCCTCAGCAAGCTTGAGCGCGAGATGATCGCGGTGGTCGTCTCTTCCGCCAACCATTGCTATTACTGCCTGGTCGCCCATGGACAGGCGGTGCGCAAGCTGTCCGGCGATCCGGAGCTGGGCGAGATGCTGGTCGCCAATTACCGCGTCGCCCCGCTGGAGCCGCGCCAGCGCATCATGCTCGATTTCGCCTGGAAGCTGACCAAGGAGCCGATGTCGGTGGGCGAGCCCGACCGCGAGGCTTTGCGCGCCGCCGGATTCAGCGCCGAGGACATCTTCGACATTGCCGATACGGTCGGCTTCTACAACATGTCCAACCGCGTGGCGACCGCGGTGGACATGATCCCGAACCGCGAGTACCACAGCCAGGACCGCTGAGGGCCGGATAAGTCCCGGTCTTCCATCGGCATCGCAACCGGCAGCCTTATTGATAGTCTTCAATGCCACACAGGGTAGGTATCATGGCGATCGTCCGTTTCTTCGTCCGTCTGTTCGCGCTCATCGGCCTGCTGCTGGTGGTCGGCGCGGTGGCGGTGGTGGTGCTGGCGGTCCGTCACGAACCCACCCTGCCCGCCGCCGTGGTGCTGGAACTCGACCTGACCAAGCCGCTGGCCGAGAGCGACGACGGCAAGTTCGGCAGCCTGTTCGAACACCAGACCACGCTGCGCGAGGTTCTGGACGCGCTCGACGGCGGCCGGCGCGACCCGAAGGTGAAGGGTGTCCTCGCCCGCTTCGGCGACGACAGCATCGGCTTCGCCCAGACCCAGGAGCTGCGGACCGCCATCGAGCGGTTCCGCGCCTCGGGCCGCTTCGCCGTCGCCTTCGCCGAGGAGTATGGCGGGGCCGGGGCCGGCAACCGCTCCTACCTGCTGGCGAGCGCCTTCGACGAGGTGTGGCTGCAACCGCTGGGCACGCTGGGCATCACCGGCCTGTCGGCGGAGCTGCCCTTCGCCCGCGACGCCTTCGACCAGCTGGGCGTGCAGCCGAGCTTCGCCCAGCGCGAGGAATACAAGAGCTTCGCCGAGACCTTCACCAAGTCCGGCATGACCCCGGCCAACCGCGAGATGATGGAGGCGCTGGTCGGCGACCTCGGCAACCAGCTGGTCGACGGTATCGCCAAGAGCCGGCGCCTCGCCCCCGCCGCAGTGCGGACCGCCATGGACAAGGCGCCGCTGCTGAGCCGGGAGGCGCTGGACCAGAAATTCGTCGACCGGCTCGGCTATGCCGACGAGGCGCGGGACGAGGCGCTGAAGCGGGCCGGGGCCGGAGCGGAGACGTTGAACCCGGCCGATTACCTGTCGGTCGCCGGCAGTCCCAACGGCGAGGGGCCGACCATCGCCCTGATCCACGCCGTCGGCACCATCACCGGCGGCGATAGCGGCAAGCCGACGCTGGGCGGGATGTCCGCCGGGTCGGAGACCATCGTCAAGGCCATCGAGGAAGCGGCCGACGATCCGGAGGTGCGCGCCATCCTGTTCCGCATCGACAGCGGCGGCGGCGCGGTTTCCGCCTCGGAGGCGATCCGCCGGGCCCTGGTCAAGGCGCGGCAGAGCGGCAAGCCGGTGATCGCCAGCATGGGCGACACCGCGGCGTCGGGCGGCTATTGGATCGCGCTGGCTGCCGACCGCATCGTCGCCTCCCCCGCCACCGTCACCGGCTCCATCGGCGTCGTCGCCGGCAAATTCGCCATCGGCGGCCTGTCCGACAAGCTGGGCATCCATTGGGACCGGGTGCAGGGCGCTAAGAATGCCGGCATGTGGTCGCCGCTGCATCCCTTCGAAGGCGGCGAATCCGACCGGCTGAACGCCATCATCGAGGACACCTACGCCAACTTCCTGCAACGGGTGGCGGAGGCCCGGCGGATGACGCCGGAACAGGCGCGCGGCATCGCCAAGGGCCGCGTCTGGACCGGCGCCCAGGCCCGAGACCTCGGCCTCGTCGATGATCTCGGCGGCCAGGAGCAGGCGCTGACGCTGGCCCGCACCGCCGCCGGCCTGTCCCCCGATGCCCCGGTGAGCCTGATCCCGTACCCGCCGCCGAAGTCGGTGACCGACCAGATCCTCGATCTGGTGTCCCGCAAGGGCGAGCTGGTCGGTGCGCTCGCCGCCGTGGCCGAACTGCGGCCGCTGCTGGCGCAGCTCCGCCCCCTGCTGGGCGCCGCCCAGGGCGACGGCGTGCAGGCCCGCATGCCGCCGATGTCGCTGGGGCGGTGAACAGCGCCGGCTTGGCGTCACCCCTCGTTTCACCGTTCGAAGATCTTCACGTCCGAGACGCCTGACCATGACCGAGACCGCCACCCGCGCCGCAGAGCCCGATTCGGCCCATCCCGTCTTCACCCACCAGGAAATCCTGCGGGTGTTCAGCGGGGTGGCGCTGGCGATGCTGATGGCGGCGATGGACCAGACCATCGTCGCCACCGCGCTGCCGACGATGGCGAGCCAGTTCGGCGGGCTGGAGATGCTGCCCTGGGTGGTCACCGCCTATCTGCTGACCTCCACCACCACCACGCCGATCTACGGCAAGCTGTCGGACCTCTATGGCCGCAAGCGCGTGCTGCAGACGGCGATCCTGCTGTTCCTGGTCGGCTCCGTCCTGTGCGCCGCGGCGCAAAGCATGACCCAGCTGATCCTGTTCCGGGGATTGCAGGGGCTGGGCGGCGGCGGGCTGATGTCGCTGGCCTTCACCATCATCGGCGATGTCGTCGCCCCGCGCGAGCGCGGGCGGTACCAGGGCATGATCGGCGGCGTCTTCGCGCTGGCCAGCGTCGCCGGGCCGCTGCTGGGCGGCATCTTCACCGAGACCATCGGCTGGCACTGGATCTTCCTGATCAACCTGCCGCTGGGCGCCGCCGCGCTCGCCATGACCCGCAGCACCCTGTCGCGCCTGCCCGCCGGCCGCGCCAAGCCGCGGATCGATCTGGCCGGTGCGGCGCTGCTGACCGGGGCGGTGACCAGCCTGCTGGTCGTCGCCACCCGCGGCGACGCCATGGGCTGGGGCAGCCCGGCGGCGCTGGCCCTGCTGGCGGCCGGCCTCGTCATGCTGGCGGTCTTCCTCTGGCACGAGCGCCGGATCGAGGAGCCGATCCTGCCGCTGCACCTGTTCCGCCGCCCGGTGGTGGCGGTGGCGACTCCGGTGGTCGCCGTGTCGGCGATGGTGCTGTTCGCCGGCATCGTCTATCTGCCGCTGCATCTCCAGCTGGTACAGGGGACCAGCGCCACGGTGTCGGGCCTGCTGCTCCTGCCGCTGGTGCTGGGCATGACCGTCGGGTCGGTCGGCGGCGGACGGCTGATCGCCAGGACCGGGCGCTACAAGGCCTTCCCGCTGGCCGGTCTGGCCCTGTCGGGCGTCATGTATGCCCTGCTGGGCAGCCTGCCGGCCCTGGCGGCGGACGGGCTGTGGTCGACGCTGATCCTGGTGCCGCTGGGCATGGGGCTGGGGCTGGTGATGCCGGTGATGACGGTCGCCGTGCAGAATGCGGTGGAGCATCGCGACCTGGGGGCCGCCACCGCCGCGGTCGGCTTCTTCCGCTCGCTCGGCGGGTCGGTCGGCGTCGCGGTGTTCGGCGCCGTCTTCAACGCTGTGGTGTCCGAACGGCTTGAGGGGGCCGGCCTGTCCGGCCGCGCGGTTCTGGAACATGGCGCCGCGGCCCTCGCCGGCCTGCCCGCAGCCGCCCGGAGCGGGGTGGTGGCGACGCTGGAGCACGGCTTCGCCACCCTGTTCCTGCTGGCCGCCGCACTGGCGGTCGTCTCCTTCGCCATGACGCTGTTTTTGAAGGAACTGCCGCTGCGCTCCGCCAATCCCGGCCGGGCGGAGACCGCCCCGGCCGCGGAAGGCTGACCGCAAGCCGTCAGGAATGATCGCTGGGGAAGTGCCTGGGCTGCCCCAGCTTGTCCTCGATGTAGAGCAGGTTGACCAGCACCAGCACGACAACGGCGAGCGGCGTCGCCAGGAACATGCCCATGATGCCGAACAGCACGCCGCCGGCGGCAATCGCGCTGATGGTGACCACCGGCGGCAGATCGACCACCCGTTTCTGCAACAGCGGCGTGATCACGTTTCCTTCGATCTGCTGGATGACCAGATAGAGCCCGGCGACCCACAGCGCGTCCTGCGGCGACTGGGCGAAACCGATCAGCAGGGCCGGCACCGCCGCCAGGAAGGGGCCAACCAGCGGGATGAACTCCATCAGCCCCGCCACGATGCCCAGCGCCAGCGCCGACGGGATCCCGAGCAGCCAAAGCCCGACCGCGATCATCGTGCCGACCGCCGCCATCGCCACCAGCTGCCCGATCAGCCACTTCCACAGGCTGTCGCCGGCCACATCCATCACCTCGCAGGCCCGCTTCTGCCCGCGCGGCGGCACCAGCAGAACGACGCCGCGCTGATAGAGCCCCGGCGACGCCGCCAGATAGAGCGCCGCGAACATCACCACCACCGCGTCGCCGACGACATAGACGAGGCCGGAGGCGAAGCTGCTCAGCTGGTTCATCCAGGGCCATTCCTTGCCCTGCTCCATGATGCGGTCGCGCCAGCCATCGGGCAGCATGCCCATCGCCTTGGTCACCTGCTCCTGCAACTGGCCGAGCTGGGCCGCCATCGAGGTGCCCATCAGCCAGCCGCCGCCGCCGACCAGCAGGACCAGCGTCAGCAGCACGATGGCCAGCGACCAGCCATGGCCGAGCCCGGTCGCCCGCTGCACATAGCCGGTCAGCCGCTGCAACAGGATGGCGAACAGCACGCCGGTGAAGATCAGCAGCAGCGTGCCGGAGATCCGCCACAGGAAGATGCTCAGCGCCGCCACCCCGGCGACGATCAGCACCTTCCAGGTGAAGACGGCCAGTTCCCCGCGCCCGGCCCGTGCCGGCGGCTCGGTCTGCGCCGCCCCGCCGCCGGGCGTCGTGGTGGGATAGGCGGTGGGCCGGCTGGGTGTCGCCATCTCTTCAAACTCCCGCACTCGCGGCCGTCGGACGGACAGCCTCGCGGGAAGAACGCGCAGGATCCGCAGACGTTGCGCAATTTCGGCAGGCTAGGCCGTCGGCGGTAGTCCGAAGATCGGTATGGAAGGCGCTGAGAACCGCCCCATATCAGCAGTGACGCCAAGGAGTCATTCTCGCTGATGTCACTTTAAGAGCCCGCCTCACGGCGGGCTTTTTTTTGGCCTGCTACCGGCCTCCCCTTACCGACGTGCCTCCGGCGGGAACAACAGGCTGACCTTCAGGCCGGGCTGGTTGTCGCTCAGCTCCAGCTTCGCGCCATGCAGCGTCGCCACCGCATCGACGAGGCTCAACCCCAGCCCGTTGCCGGGCGAGGCGCGGGCGGTGTCCAGCCGGACGAAGCGTTGCAGAACCTTGTCGCGCATGTCCGGCGGAATGCCGGGGCCGCTGTCGGCGACCTCGATGCAGGCGGCGCGACCAGGGGCCTGACCGTCGAGGACCAGCGCGATGCTGCCGCCGTCCGGCGTGTATTTGATGGCGTTGTCCAGCAGGTTCGACACCGCCTGGGCCAGAAGCTGGCCATTGCCATGGACGACCGGCTTGCCGCGGATGTCGACGGACAGGCGCTGCCCGCGCTCGTCCGCCACCGGCTCGTAGAGGTCGGCGGCGAGTTCCACCACCTCCGCCAGATCGACCGGCACGAAGTCCTGTCGCTTGGCGCCCGATTCCGCCTCCGCAATCGACAGCAGGGCGGTGAAGGTGGCGAGCAGCCGGTCGGCCTCGACGATGGTGTCCTGCAACACGCTGCGATAGACCTCCGGGTCCTCGGTCTCGTGCAGCAGGGCCAGTTCGATGCGGGAGCGCAGGCGGGTCAGCGGCGTGCGCAGGTCATGGGCGACGCTGTCGGTCACCTGCTTCATGCCGGTCATCAGCCGTTCGATGCGGTCCAGCATGGCGTTGAGGTTTCCGGCCAGCCGGTCCATCTCGTCGCCGCCGCCGAACCGCGGCACGCGGTCGCTCAGATCGCCGCTCATGATCTGGCGGGTGGTGCGGTTGATCGCCTCGATCCGCCGCATGGCGCCACGGCTCATCAGCAGCCCGCCGCCCAGCCCGAGCAGGGCGGTCGCCCCCAGGATCCAGCCGAGCGAACGGAACATCCGGGTGCGCAGCTGGTCGATCTCGCTCATGTCGCGGCCGACCAGCAGGCGGAACTGCCCGGGCAGCGTGAAGGTCACCGCCTGGGCGGTGGAGGGCCTGTCGGTCACCCCGCCATAGTCGGCGACCTTGAAATGGGTCCAGCCGCTGGCGTTGGGCACCGCCGCCGGCCAGCCCGACAGGTTGCCGGCCAGGATCACCCCCGCCGCCGTGGTCAGCAGATAGATGGAGTTGTTGTTGGCCACCGCGCTGCGGGTCCGCACCACATCGACGAGGCCGGGCAGCCCGTAGTTGCGGTAATGGTCCTGCAGGCCGGCGACCTCCAGCGCAATGGTCTCGCCGATCTCCTGCTCCAGAAAGCCCGCGGTGGTGCGATAGACGACGCCCAGGATCAGCCCGACCGACAGGACGAACATCGCCAGATAGAGCAGCGCCAGCCGGAACGCCGTGGTCCGCACCAGCCGCAGCCCGGCGGCGACAAAGCCGTGCAGGCCGGCGGCGGCCGCGCCCTCATGCTTCATACGTCACGCAATTCCATCGAGACCCTTACGCCTCCGCCGCGCGCAGGCTGTAGCCGGCGCCGCGCACGGTGTGGATCAGGGGGGTGGGGAAATCCTTGTCGATCTTCTGGCGCAGACGGGCGATGTGCACGTCGATCACGTTGGTCTGCGGATCGAAGTGATAGTCCCAGACATTCTCCAGCATCATGGTGCGGGTCACCACGCTGCCGGCATTGCGCATCAGATATTCCAGCAGCGAGAACTCGCGCGGCAGCAGGTCGATGGCCTTGCCGGCGCGCTTGACGCTGCGCGACAGCAGGTCGAGTTCCAGATCGCCGACCGACAGGCGGGTCTGCGGCTGGGCGGCACCCCGCCGGCGCACCAGCACCTCGATCCGCGCCAGCAGCTCGGAGAAGGCGAAGGGCTTGGTCAGGTAATCGTCGCCGCCGGCCTTCAGCCCCTTCACCCGGTCGTCGACGCTGCCCAGCGCCGACAGGAACAGCACCGGCGTGTCGTTGCCGGCCGCCCGCAGCACCTGGACCAGCGACAGGCCGTCGCGGCCGGGCAGCATGCGGTCGACGATCATCACGTCGTAATGCTCGGCCCCGGCCAGGAACAGGCCTTCCTTCCCGTCGTTGGCGACGTCCACCACATGGCCGGCCTCCTTCAGCCCCTTGGCAAGGTAGCTGGCGGCCTGGCGATCATCTTCTATGACGAGAATCTTCATGAGCACGAGTGTAGCCTCCCAAAACAGCCCGGCCAAGCACGAGGGTGTCGTGCCCGGCCGGACTTTCCGTCACTCAAAGAGCGCGTTGCCTCACGCCTTCAGCTTCAGCGCGACGAAAGACTCGTTGCCCTGCCGGTTGATCAGCATCAGCAGCGCCTTCTGCCCCGCCTTCTCGGCCTCGGTCACCTGACGGCGGACGTCGGCCGGGCTCTTCACCTCGGTGTCGCCGACCCGCTCGATCACGTCGCCGGGACGGACCGGCACATCGACGCTGGAGGACAGGCCGGTCACCACGACGCCCTGGACGTCCTCGCCAATGCCCAGCCGCTTGCGCGCCGCCCGGTCCAGCGGGGCGAGCTTCAGCCCCTTCACCGGTGCGACCTCCTCATGCTCGGCGGAGCCCTTGCCGGGGTCGGTCTCGGCGGCGGCCATCTGCTGCTGTTCGGACAGGCGGTCGATGCGCACCGGAACCGTCTTCTCGCGGCCCTCGCGCAGGATCTTCAGGTCCACCGTGTCGCCGGCCTTGGTATCCGCGACATGGCGGGTCAGGTCGCGCAGGTTGTTGACTGGCTTGCCGGCATAGGACAGCACCACGTCGCCCTGATGCAGGCCGGCGCGCTGGGCCGGGCTGTCGGCGGTCACCTCGGCCACCAGGGCGCCCTTGGCGCTGGGCAGCCCGACGCTGTCGGCAATGTCCGGCGTCACCTCCTGGATCTTCACGCCGAGCCAGCCGCGCTCGACCTTGCCGCTGTCCTTCAGCTGGGCCACCACCTCCTTGGCGAGGTTGGCGGGGATGGCGAAGCCGATGCCGACCGACCCGCCGTTGGGCGAGTAGATGGCGGTGTTGATGCCGATCACCCGGCCGCTGAGGTCGAAGGTCGGGCCGCCCGAGTTGCCACGGTTGATGGCGGCGTCGAGCTGGAAGTAATCGTCGTAGGGGCCGCTGTGGATGTCGCGGCCGCGGGCCGACACGATGCCCTTGGTGACGGTGCCGCCCAGCCCGAACGGGTTGCCGACCGCCATCACCCAGTCGCCGACGCGGGTCTTGTCGCTGTCCGCCCAGTCGACCGACGGCAGCGGCTTGTCCGACTTCACCTTCAGGAGCGCGAGGTCGGTCTTGGCGTCGCGGCCGATCAGCTTGGCCGGCATGGCGGTGCCGTCCTGCAGGGTGACGGTGATCTCGCTGGCGCCGTCGATGACGTGGTTGTTGGTCACGACATAGCCGGCCGGATCGATGATGAAGCCGGAGCCGAGCGCCCCGGTCTTGCCGCGCGGACCCTGGTCCTGATCCTGGTCGCCGTCAGGACCGCCATTAGGACCGCCATTCCGGTTCATCTGGTCCTGGAACTGGCGGAAGAACTCCTCGAACGGCGTGCCGGGGGGCACGCCGGGGATCGCCGGGCCGCGCTGGGTCCGTGCTTCGGCCTTGGCCTCCTGGGTGGCGGCGATGTTGACCACGGCCGGGCTGACCTTGGCGGCGAGGTCGGCGAAGCTGGCCGGCGTGTCCTGCACCATGGCAACGGCCGGCGGGGTGGCGTTCTGCTGGGCCTGCGAAACCGCCCAGCCGGTCAGCGCCGGAGCCGTCAGCACCGTGGAGCCCAGCAGCAGGGCGGCGACAGTCCGGCGCAGGCGGCCAGCGCGCCCGATCTCGTGCTGGGGCTTCGACTGGGAATTGGCGGGAGGAAGGGTGGTCATGACGGCGACACTCCGATCAGGCGATTCCGACTGTGGGGAGGTGGCTCCGGCGGTCCGGCCGCCGCGGCACCTCACCGCTGTTGTCCCCAACATAGGAACCCGCCCTTCACCGCCGCCTTGCGACCGGATGAAAGAAATTTCAGGCTGGAATTCAGGCCGGCCTGCTGGATCGGTCTTGCGGGCCTATTCCCCGATCAGATGCAGCGCGATCTCCCGCCGGTGCGGCCGGGCGCGGTGTTCGAACAGGTAGACGCCCTGCCAGGTGCCCAGCGCCGGCTCCCCCGCCATCACCGGGACCGACAGGCTGACGCCGGTCAGGGCGGAGCGGATGTGGGCGGGCATGTCGTCCGGCCCCTCGGTGGTGTGGGCATAGAGCGACGGATCCTCCGCGACCAGACGGCGGAAGAAGCGCAGCAGGTCGGCCTGCACGTCGGGATCGGCATTCTCCTGGATGGTCAGGGAGGCCGAGGTGTGACGGCAGAACACCGTCAGCAGCCCGGTCTCCATCCCCTGCTCCGCCACCCAGCGCCGGACCTGGGCGGTCACCTCGACCAGCCCGGCGCCGCGGGTGGGAACGGTCAGCGTCGTGACGGCTTGTCGCATGGCGTGCGGTCTCCTTCATGGTTTGCCGGCTTGGTTCCGGGGACAGGCAATACCAGATGTCTCTACCCCAACGGTTCGCCCGTATGAAATCGATGGGCGCACTGTTTCTGTCGGAAGGCCAAGGAGGAAGACGGCGCATGGACATCACCGGCACCCACAGCGTTCCCGGACCGCGCGACCGCGTGTTCGCGGCACTCTGCGACCCGGCGGTGCTGATGCGCTGCATCCCCGTGCTGGAAGAGATGGAGCGGCTGTCGTCCACCGACTATGCGGCGCGGGTCCGCACCACGCTTGGGCCGATGAAGGCGCGCTTTTCCGGCCGGCTGCGGCTGGAGCCGGAGGATGGCGCCCACCGCTACCGGCTGGTCGCCCAGGGCAATGGCGGGCTGGCCGGTGCGGTGAAAGGCGAGGCCTTCGTGGTGCTGGAGGAGGAGGACGGGCGGACCCGGCTGACCTACAGCCTGTCGGTGGCGCTTGGCGGAGCGGTCGGCCGACTGGCGGTGAAGCTGGTGCAGGCCAAGACCGACCGCGTGCTCGCCGGCTTCTTCGAGCGCTTCGCGGAGGAAGTCGACGGCCGCCCGGAGTAGGAGGCTGTATGATGCGGCGCAATGCCGCAGGCCATGGGACCGGAGAGCGCCTTTCGCAAGTGCAGCATGATGGGTCAGGATAGTAGGCGTCGCGGGTGCTCTTTGCCGGTGGAGATACCGAGTGGTCCTGTCCCAGCCCACTGCCCACAGCCTTGACCGAATTCCCGCTGCGGACGCCGCCGCGACCGACCGCATGATCTTCGGCCGCATCCTGGCGCTTGCCGCCGCCGATCCGGCGCGGACGATGACGGGATCGCTGGCGCTGACCAAGGCCGAGCTGACGGAGCTTGCCGCAAGACACGCGCCGCAGTTCGCCAATGCCGTCGCCGCCCTCCCCGGCGGAGGCGGGTCCGGCGAGGACGCCATCGAAGAGGCCGATTTGCGGGCCTTTCTGGTCGAGCATGGCGCGACGGGGGCCGACGAGGAGCGCTGGCTGGCCGCCATCCTGGCCCGCCGGTCGCTGGAGCCCAACCATCTGTGGCAGGATATGGGGTTCCACGACCGCGGCGAACTCAACACCATGTTCCGGCGGCATTTCCCGGCGCTGGTGGCGCTGAATTCCAGCGACATGAAGTGGAAGAAGTTCTTCTACCGCCAGCTTTGCGAGCGCGAGGGGCTGATGCTGTGCAAGTCCCCCAACTGCGAGGTGTGCGAGGACGTCGAGGTCTGCTTCGGCGAGGAGGCCGGGGACCCGCTGTCCACCCTCTCCCGCCTCGCGCGCAACGGGTAAGGAGGCTCAGCGTGGCTGGGCGCCCAGATCCTCGAAGGTCATGCCCTTGTCGGTGTGGCGGAAGCGGCCCTTGCCATTGACGGTCAGCGGCGGCTGGCCCGGCTGCGGCACGAAGGTGGCGGCGTAATAGCAGTCATACTGGCCGCTGCCGTCCCGGCTGCCGCTGCCGCCCTTCGGCTTCGCCTCGACGCAGCCCTGCTTGCGGAAATTGTCGAAGGCACGGAAGGCGGCATTGCCTTGGCGCTCCAGCGTGCGGCGGGTGTGCGCCTCCACCAGCTTGCGCATGTCGCCCTCCGACGGCTCGCCCGAACAGGCGGCGAGCGGCAACGTGGCGATCAGGACGAGGCAGCGCCTCACCGCCCGCCCAGCAGCCGGTCGACCCGCTCCTTCAGGGCGGCGAAGGAGGGCGGCTTGACCACGAAGCCGTTGACGCCCAGCGCCATCGCCTGCTTCACGATCTCGGATTCGGTGTGGTTGGTCAGGAACACCACCGGGGCGCGGGGATTGGCGGCCTCGGTGCTGGCGCGCAGGCGGGCCAGGAATTGCAGGCCGGAGACCGGCTTCATGTCGATGTCGCAGACGATCAGGTCGGGATTGACGCGGATGCACTCGTACATCGCCGACTCGCCGTTGTCGGCCTCCGTCACGTCGCGGAAGCCGATCTGGCTCAGGATCTGGACGATGGTGCGGCGGACGAAGGGCTGATCCTCGACGACCAGGAGCTGAAACTGGGAATAGTCGATCGCCTGCATATCCACTCCCATTGCTCCAGCCAATACGCCGCATCCCACTGATACCGCCCGAACCGGTGGCGGGCAATCGAAGGTCGGTTACCGGCGGATGGAATATGATTTTGGTTCTGTAAATTTTCCGACAATTTGTAGTGCCGGAGCCGTCATCCGCCGGCCTGGACCCGGCCGGGGAACAGGCGCTCCAGAACCGTGCGCAGACGGTCCATGGTCAGCGGCTTGTGCAGGCAATCGTCCATCCCGGCGGCATGGCACTGTGCGTCGTCCTCGGCATCGGTCCCGGCGGTCAGCGCCACGATGGGCACGCGGCCGGCCTCCCCCGGCAAAGCGCGGATGGCGCGGGCGGCCTCGTGGCCGTCCATCACCGGCATCTGCACGTCCATCACGATCAGATCGAACCGCCCGTCCGTCGCGGCGGCCAGCCCCTGCGCCCCGTCCTCCGCCGTCGTCACCGTGTGGCCCAGCGCCTTGAAGAAGCCGGCAGCCACCAGACGGCCGATGGGGTTGTCCTCCACCAGCAGGACCGACAGGGCGGCGGGACGCAGCACGGCCCGCACCGGGATGCGGACGGTCAGCCACTCCCCCGCCGCGCCATCCGGCCCGTCGGTCGGCAGATGCCCGCCCAGCCGCCGCACCAGCGGCTGGACCGCGGCCAGCACCAGGGGGCGCAGCCGGGCCGCCCCCCGGCGCCGCAGCGTCAACTCGGCGGCATCGCCAGCCGGCCGCAGCGACAGGGACAGCGACGCTCCCCCCTCCGCGGCCAGCAGCGTCAGCAGACCCCGCAGCCCGGCGGCGTCGCCGATGAACTCCTCGTCCGCCCCGCCTTCAATCGACATTGCCTTCGCATCGGCGGCCAGCGCCGCCAGCGTCAGGCTTTCCTCCGCCTCGGCACCCGGTCCGACCGAGCGCAAGGCCGCCACCGTGGTCCGCAGGGCGGCGCCCGCCGCCTGGACGGCGAGCAGCCGGTCCTGCTGGCGCGGCAGCAGCGGCGATTCCAGCGCGGCGGCCGTCAGCGCCATCATCGGATCGAGCGCCGCCGCAACCGCAGCCCCCGCCGCGTCGAGCAGCGATGCAGCCTCGTCCCGGCCCCGTTGCGCCTCGGCCAGCGCCATCCGCAGCCGGTTCTCCCGCATCTGGCGCCGGCGGGCGGCCGAGACCGCGCTGCGCAGAGCATCGTCTTCACCATCGCCCACCGGCCATGCATCCTGCGCCCCGGCCGCGATGAAGCCCGCACTGTCGTGCTCCTGCCCTTCCGGCAGCAGAACCACCACCGCCGGGGCCGGTTCCAGCCGGGCCAGCGCCTCGACCGCCGCCATTGTGGGAGCGTCGAGCAGCACCACCGTTTCCCCCGCCGCCGCACCGCCGCCGCGCAGCCGGTCCAAGGCGGCGGCCACCGTGTCCACCCGCACCAGCTCCGGGAAAAGCGGGGCGAGCGCCCCGGCGGGCGCCAACGCCTGGGACACCAGAAGCACCGGCTCCGTTGCCGCCGAGCTGGGTCGGATCATGGGTTGGGCCTTAAATCCTTCAGCCATTTTTCCTCGAACGAACCGTCAGCCGGCGATGGAGGTGGGAACGGAGGATGTGGGAACGGAGGCCGGGGCGAAGACCGGGCCGGGATAGCCGTCGCCGATCACCACCCGGTTGCGGCCCGCCGCCGTCGCCTCATACAGCGCTTGGGTGGCGCGGCCAAGCGTCCTCGTCCTCGACCAGCAGGATCTCGAAGGGGGTCGTCAGCTCCTGCATCAGGGAAATCCTCGGAAGGAGGGATGGGGCAGATGGATGGAGAAGGTGCTGCCGACGCCGGGGCTGGACAGGACGGTGAGGCGGCCGCCCAGCCGTTCCACCATCTTGCGGGCAATCGCCAGCCCCATGCCGGTGCCGGGATGCTCGTCGCGCGGATGCAGGCGCCGGAACACCTCGAAAATCTGGTCGCGGTAGCGCGGTTCGATGCCGATGCCGTTGTCGCGCACGTCGATCACGTCATAGCCGTCGACCCGCCGGTGGGAAATCTGTACCTCCGCCGCGCGGTAGGGATGGCGGTATTCGATGGCGTTGGCGATCAGCACGATGAAGATCTCGCGCAGCCGCCGCTCGTCGGCCTGCACCGACGGCAGCTCCGCCACGGTCACGGCGGCACCGGCATCGGCGATGCGCCGCTTCAGCGCCGCCAGCGCCGCCTTCAGCGGATCGCCGGCCGGGATGACGCCGCAGCCGAGCGGCACCCGGTCCTCCGCCAGGAAAAGCTGCACATCGCGGAGCAGCATCTTCAGCCGCCCGGCGCCGTCGACGATCTCGCGGATGAAACCCTCGCTCTCCTCGTCCAGCCTGCCCTTCTGCTGGCGCTCCAGCAGCTGGGCATAGCTGGCGATGGCGCGCAGCGGCTCCTGCAGATCGTGGGCGGTGGCATAGGCGAACTGCTCCAGTTCGTTCTTGGCGCGCCCAAGCTCGGCGGTGCGCAGGTCGACCTGCCGTTCCAGCGTGTGGCGGCGGCCGATGGCCATGAAGGTCACCGTTTCGATCAGCAGCGACAGCAGGAAGAAGGCCAGCCGGAAGCCGCGGAAGGTCGGGTCGCCATGGGCAAGCCCCTCCCAGCTGCTGCGCGGGGCCAGCGCCAGATGCCAATAGCCGTCGGGCAGGTTGATCCGCTCGACCAGCGGGTCGCCCTTCAGCGCCAGGGCGTCGCCGGCCACCTGCCGACCGCCGTCGGTCACCACGGCGAAACCCAGATGCGCCGGGACCCGGTCGAACCGCACCTCGTTCAGGATGGCGCCGACGTCGAACACCAGCCCGACCGCGCCCCAGGGCTTGCCCGGTCCAGAGACGATCTGGCGGGCGATCAGCCCCTGCCCGCCCTGCAACAGGTTGACCGGGCCATGGACGGTCACGTCGCGGCTGACGATGGCACGCTGCACCGTATCGGCGAAGCCCGGCCGGGCGTCCCGCAGCAGGTCGTTGCCCAGCACCTTCTCGTTGCCCTCCATCGGATAGACGATGCGGACGACAAAATCGGGGGCGGCGGAGATGGTGCGCACCCCCACCACCGACCGCCGCAGCCCCTCCGCATAGCGGGGAAACTGCTCGGCGAGGCTGCCGGTGCCGGACGCGACCTCGACGAAGGCGGTCAGGCCGCGGACCAGGGCGAGGCGCTCGTTCAGCGCGCTCGACAGGGTGCTGGCGAGCGACGAGGCGGTCAGCGCCGCGGTGGCACGGTGTTCGGCCACCAGGACGCGGACATAGACGTCGGCCATCCAGACATAGCCGACCAGCAGCACCAGCGTCACCGCCGCCTGGATGGCGGCGGGCTTCCAGATGCGCGCTCCGGCGGCCAGCAGACGGCGCAGGACGGCCGGCCGGCGCGGCGCGGTCAATGGCTGCGCCGTCATGATCGGATCCGTGCCTCCTCAGTGTGGACAGATCGAAGGGTTCCGTACAGCGGACGGGATGTTTGAAGCTGCACGCACCGCCGGCAATGAACGCAATCATATCCCGTCATTCAAGAGGGACTCCCCCTGTGAAATTGTCACAGGGGATAAGTCCTCAACCTGTGGGATGAGGAAGATGCGTAACGTTCGGTGCGACGGATCGATGACGGTGCGGCAGGCTTGTCCGCTCTGCGGTCAGGCTGCCACGTCGACCGGCGAGCGGTCCTTGGTGGCGATCTCCACGGCCCGCGCGAAATCGCCCGCCATCTTCTCCGCGTCGAAGGCCAGATGGATGCGGCTGTGCTCCACCGCCTTCACCACCACCGCCACCTCCGCTGCGTAGCGGTCGAGCCGCAGATGACCGATGGCCCCCGCCAGCGAGCGGCCGTCGGTCGTCGTCACCGGATCGATCATGGCGCCGCCGATGGACAGGTTGCGCACGGTCACCGCCAGCCGGTCACCGCCGATCAGCAGGGTTCCCGTCTCGTCCACCTGGAAACGCGGCTTGCGCCGACGGTCGGCGTCGCCGGTGGAGGTGCGGACGATGCGGACCAGAACCTGCCGCAGGCTCTCGATGGAACGGGCGACGTCGCCGGACCCGTTCTTGACATGGGTGGCCTGTTCGCCGGTGCGGTCGGCCTCCTCAGACACCGCGGCGATGCGGTACGACACTTCCTGCGCCGCCGTGGAGGTCTCCACCACGTTGCGGCTGATCTCCTGGGTGGCGGCCGACTGCTGCTCCATCGCCGCGGCGATGGAACCGGCGATGTGGTCGATCTCGGCGATGGTCCGGCCGATTTCCTCCACCGCCTGCACCGCCTCGTCGGTCACCGCCTGGATCGCGGTGATCTGGCGGGTGATCTCCTCGGTCGAGGACGCGGTCTGGTTGGCGAGGTTCTTGACCTCCTGCGCCACCACGGCGAAGCCCTTGCCGGCTTCTCCCGCCCGCGCCGCCTCGATGGTCGCGTTCAGCGCCAGCAGATTGGTCTGGCCGGCGATGGATTGGATCAGGTTGACCACCTCGCCCACCTTCGCCACCGTTTCCGACAGCGAGCGGATGGTGGCCTGGGTGTGGTGGCCGCTTTCCACCGCGCGGCGGGTCACCGCGCTGGAATGGGCGACCTGCGAGGAGATCTCGCGGATCGAGGCGGCCAGCTCCTCGCTGGCGGCGGCGACGGTCTGGGCATTCGCCAGCGCCTGCCCGGCGGCGGACGCCACGGTCTGGGCGTTGACGCTGACCCGCTCGGCCGAACCGGACATGCCCTCGGCATCGTCGGCCATGGCGCCGGTGCGCTGGGCGACCTCCTCCACCGCACGGCCGGCCTCTCGCTCCACCGTCGACGCCATGGTCTCCAGGGCGCGGCGGCGTTCCTCGTCGGCATGGCGGGCGCGCTCGACACGCTCCTGCACGGCATAGCACAGGCGCGCCTTCAAGCCGCGCAGCTGGCCGGCGATGGGATGGAATTCGGCCGCGGCCGGCAGGTCGATGGTGTGGGTCTGGTCGTTGCGGGCGATGGCGTCGAAATCGACCGAGAAGGCGGCGAGCGGACGGCAGACGGTGCGCAGCAGCAGCAATCCGCAGAACACCGCCCCCAGCAGGACGGCCAGCCCGGCGGCCACGGCGAACACCAGATGCCAGCGGAAATCCTCCAGCGCCCCCTCATAGTCGCCCTTGGCGACCGTCAGCTGCAATTGCAGCAGGTCCTTGTTGGTCTGGAACGCCGCCTGGAACAGCGGGTCGATGCGGTCGCGGACCAGAACCTCCAGCCGCAGCGAATCGCCCTGGCGCGCCAACTCCATCGCCGGCTTCAGCCCCTCGTTCAGGAAGGCGGCGCGCTGCCTGGCGAAGCGGTCCGCCAGAATCGTCTCCTCCGGCGTCATGAAGGTGGTGAGATAGTCCGCCCACAGCCGGTCGATGGTGGCGGCGTTCCCGGCGATGCGGTCCTCGCGCTGCGCCATCGCCTTGGGATCGGTGCCGTCGCGGGTGTCGATGATCAGGCGCTGCAAGGTCTGCACATTGTCGCGCATATGGTCCAGGATCTCGCCGATCTGGACCGCCGGCACCGTACGGTGCTCGTACACCATCTTCAGCGATGCGTTGCTGTCGGACATGCCGCGCAGCGTGACGCCGCCGACCGCCAGCATCGACAGGATCATGAAGGCGAAGATCAGGGTCAGCCGCCCGGTCACCGTCGTCATCCAGCGGCGGAACCCCGCCCCGGCGCCGCGCCCGACCGCCTGCCCGTCACGCACCGTCAGATGGCGCGCCCTGCCCTCGCGGATGTCGGAATAGAGCCGTTCCGCCGCCGCCACCTGATCGCGCGACGGCTTGGTGCGGATCGAGATGAAGCCGGTCACCGCCCCGTTCTCGATCACCGGCGTGACGTTGGCGCGGACCCAATAGAAGTCGCCGTCCCTGGTCCGGTTCTTCACCAGCCCTTCCCACGGCCGGCCGTCCTTGATGGTCGCCCACAGGTCGGCAAAGGCCTCCTTCGGCATGTGCGGATGCCGGATCAGATTGTGCGGAGCCCCGATCAGCTCGGACTCGGCATAGCCGCTGATGTCGACGAATGCCTTGTTGACGAAGGTGATGCGCCCGCCCGTGTCGGTACGCGACACCAGCAGGACACCGTCTTCCATCACGATTTCACGGTCGGTGATCGGTTCGTTGAGACGCATGGGACGGGGGGCCTCGTCAGACAATGGGCACGTTCGGGCAGGCGAGCCGGCGCGACGGGTCGCGACCGGGGGACAGACCAGGGGCCGGCGCACCGCCTGGAAAAAGCGATGGTTCGGCACAGCTAACGGAATGGCGTTTCATCTACTGTGAGTAGCCCATGCCCGCACTGACACAGATCAAGTCAGCAAGCGGCGTGCCATGCACACTGAATTCTTCGCAAACCGCCGTTCCGGTAAAACCCTGATGACCGGGCACGCACGTCAACTGGGATTCGCCGCGTCCGGCGTCGCAATTTGCGAATGAAAACGCGAGTCGGCCGAGAAATTATCAAATTGCAAAAGAACAGATTCCCCACAGGGAAGGCCAATCGCCACATCAGAGAACATTAATAAAGAAAAACCCCTCTCTCCATTTGGAGAGAGGGGTTTCATGTCTGCGACATTCCGCCGCAGTATTTCCGTATATGTGAAAATACCGCGAGCGGTCAGGACTTCGCCATCAGCTGTTCCAGCCAATGGATGTCGTAATTGCCGTCGATGAAGGCCTGCTGCGCGATGATGCGGTCATGCAGCGGCAGCGTGGTCTGGATGCCGCCGATCACATACTCTTCGATGGAGCGGCGCAGGCGCATCAGGCACTCGTTCCGCGTGGTGCCGTGGACGACCAGCTTGGCGATCAGGCTGTCGTAATGCGACGGCACGCGGTAGCCGTCATACAGCGCGGAATCGACGCGAACGCCCAGCCCGCCCGGCGCGTGATAGCCGTCGATCTTGCCCGGCGACGGGATGAAGGTCTCCGGGTTCTCGGCGTTCACGCGGCATTCGATGGCATGGCCTTCGAAGCGGATGTCCGACTGGCCGTAGCCCAGCGGCGCACCGGCGGCGACGCGGATCTGCTCGCGAACCAGATCGATGCCGGTGATCATCTCGGTGATGGTGTGCTCGACCTGAAGGCGGGTGTTCATTTCGATGAAATAGAACTGCCCGTCCTCGTAGAGGAACTCCATCGTGCCGACGCCGCGGTAGCCGA
Source organism: Azospirillum sp. 11R-A (assembly GCF_049472615.1). Lineage (NCBI taxonomy): Bacteria > Pseudomonadati > Pseudomonadota > Alphaproteobacteria > Rhodospirillales > Azospirillaceae > Azospirillum > Azospirillum sp. 11R-A. The sequence goes on from NZ_JBCEBL010000005.1 coordinate 243,764, forward strand.
TGGCCGCCGCCGTCTTGGCCGCCAGATCGCCGATGAAGGCGCGCTGTTCGGCGTTCAGCGCCGGGCTCGGCGCCTCTTCGATGACCTTCTGGTGCCGGCGCTGGACCGAGCAGTCGCGCTCGCCGAAATGCACGCAGGTACCGTGGGTGTCGCCCAGGAGCTGGATCTCGATGTGCCGCGGATGGCCGAGATACTTCTCCAGATAGACCTCGTCGTTGCCGAAGGCGGCGCGCGCCTCGCCACGGGCCAGCTGATAGGCTTCCTTCAGCTGGTCGGGGTTGCGGGCGACCTTCATGCCCTTGCCGCCACCGCCCGCCGCCGCCTTGATCAGCACCGGATAGCCGGTCTCGTGGGCGACCTTTTCCGCGTCCTCCAGCGACGTCACCGGACCGTCGGAGCCGGGCACCACCGGCAGCCCCTGCTCCATCACCGTCTTCTTGGCGGTGACCTTGTCGCCCATGATCCGGATATGCTCCGGCGTCGGGCCGATGAAGGTGAAGCCGTGCTCCTCCACCATCTCGGCGAACTGGGCGTTTTCCGACAGGAAGCCGATGCCGGGATGGATGGCGTCGACATTGGTGATCGACGCCGCCGACAGGATGGCCGGAATGTTGAGGTAGCTGTCGCGCGCGGACGCCGGACCGATGCACACGCTTTCGTCGGCGAGGCGGACGTGCATGGCGTCGGCGTCGGCGGTGGAATGCACCGCCACGGTCTGGATCCCCATCTCGCGGCAGGCGCGGTGGATGCGGAGCGCAATCTCACCACGGTTCGCGATCAGGATCTTTTCGAACATCGCCAAGGGAATGCCCCGCTTACTCGATGATGAGGAGAACTTCGCCGAATTCGACCGGCTGGGCGTCGGACACCAGCACTTCGGCGACGGTGCCGCCGCGCGGGGCCTTGATCGGGTTCATGACCTTCATCGCCTCGATGATCATGATGGTCTGGCCGGCCTTGACCACGTCGCCCGGACGGACGAAGGGCGTGCCGCCCGGCTCGGCCGCCAGATAGGCGGTGCCGACCATCGGCGAGGTCACGGCGCCCGGATGGCTTGCCGGCTTTGCAGCGGCCGGCGCCGCCACGGCGACCGGAGCGGCCGCCAGGACCGGGGCTGCCTGGACGGCGACCGTCTGGGCGGCGGTCGGGCGGGTGACGCGGATACGCTTTTCGCCCTCGGCGAACTCGATCTCGCTCAAGCCCGTCTCACGCAGGAGGTCCGCCAGCTTGCGGACCAGATCGCCGTCGATGTCGAAGCTCGCCATGATGTCAGTCGTTCCCGTTTCCTTAATCGCGGTCGATGATGTTCGCGATGGCGTCCAGCGCCAGAAGATACCCGTGCGGCCCGAACCCGCAGATCATCCCCCTCGCCACCGGCGAGATGTAGGAGTGATGGCGGACCGGCTCGCGCTTGAAGATGTTCGACAGATGGACCTCGATCACCGGCAGATCCGACAGAATCAGGCTGTCCATGATCGCGACCGAGGTGTGGGTATAGGCGCCGGCGTTGATGACGATGCCGTCATTCTCCGTGCGGGCCTGCTGAATCCACGAAACCAGTTCGCCCTCGTGATTCGACTGCCGGAAATCCACGGTCAGACCCAGCGTGTCGGCACGCTCGTGGCAGGCGGCCTCCAGCTCGTCCAGGGTCATCGACCCGTAGATTTGCGGCTCCCGCACACCCAGCATGTTGAGGTTCGGCCCGTTGAGGACCAGAATCGACGCGTCGATGGCCACAGCCCGCGCCCCTTTTCCATGATCGAAACCGCGCGTTTATATCACGAAGCACCGTCCTGTCCATGGCGACGGGGGCCTTCCGCGCGGAAAAGCGCGCCCAAATCCGGAAAATCGCCGCGGCGGGGCCGGAAGACCGCGCGAACCCTCAGGGAAAACCCCAGCAATATCAGGGAGCAGGCCGAAGCGTGTGGCTGAGGAGCAGCTGATGGTAGACGCCCTGCCGTTTCAGGGCCTTCAGCCCGTCGTTGAAGTCGGCGACCGTCGTCTCCGCCCCCGGCGTGCCGCGTCCGACCACCAGATGCAGCGTCACCACGGCGAAGGGCCGCTCCGCCACCCGGATGTCGTCGGCCAGGCCGGAGCGCTGAATCGCCGCAGCGCCGCTGAACTCGTCGATCACCAGAACGTCGGCCCGCCCGGTCGCCATCATGCGCACGCAGGCTCCCAGGTCGGAGGGGGTCTGCCGGGTCAGGCGGCCCTGGTCGACCATCGCCTCCAGCCCGGCCGGCAGGGCGTAGCCCACCGGCTGGCAGATCGTCCGCCCCTGGAAATCCTCCAGGCCGCCGGAGTCGCCGCCTCCGGCCCGGCCGCGGAACTCCATCCCGGACCGGTTCGACAGATAGACGAACTGCCGCACCTCCATCACCGGGTCGGAGAACAGCACCTCCCGCTCGCGCTCCGGCGTGCGGATATAGGGAAAGGTGGCAAGGAAACGGCCGGCCACCACGCCGTCATAGCCGCGCTTCCACGGCATGAAGCGCACGTCGTACCGGCGCCCGCCGACCGCGAAGGCGCGGCGGACCAGATCGGTCACCAGCCCGCCACCCGGCAGGTCGTCGCCGGTGTAGGGGGCATAGTCGCTGCCGGTCACCAAATCCAGGCCGGTGTAGGGGGCCGGAGCGGGTTCCCTGCCGCCGGCCTCCGGGCCGGGGACCTGCGCTTGCGGCTGAGCCGGGGCAACGCACAGCAGCAGCCCGGCCAGGGCAATGCCCGCGGCCGAGGGTCTCACCGTGCCTATCGCCCCGTTTGCCGAATCCCGCAAGTCCGTTGGCCGCCCGCTGGTGGGTCCGGCGCCGCGGTCGCACGGCGCCGGCCAAGATCTAATCGCCAAGATCTAACGGCCTGCACGCCGCACTGTAAAGAGCCGCCGACACCTGCCGCCGGCTTGCGGCCGCTTACGGTCACTCAGCCGCGGCGGCTTCCCGCGCACGGCGGCCGGCGGGATCGGTGTAGAGGTCGTTGACGCGCTGGACATGCACCGCCGTCGCCTCGCGAATGGCGAAGATCGCCTTGCGGGCCCGCCCGCCCCAGCCGGCCGGCTGGCTGGCGAAGATCGAACGGAAGAAGCGGGTGTTCCGCAGGAAGGCCTGCCGCAGGTTCAGGTCGACGTCGCCGAAACGGTCGCTCAAGGTGGCGGCGATGCGGCGGGCGAAGAACTGGCGCAGCTTGAAATGCCCGGCCAGGAACAGCCCGCCCAGCAGCAGCGCGGTGCCGATCAGGTGCAGCGGAAGCCCGCTGTCGCCGGACTCGGACAGCCAGCCGAGGAAGGCGCCGAAACCGCCGCCCAGCGTCTGCACGACGGCGCCCAGCAGCGCCAGCAGCAGCACGCCCCACACCGCGTCGCCGATCAGCACGCGGCGGCGCCACATCGCCATCGCCTCGCGCAGCTTGGGCAGCACCTCCCCCTCCACTTCCTTGGTCAGGCTGTCGATGGAGCCGATGATGCGATAGGCGCGGGCGACCTCGACCTCGTTGATGCGGGTCTGGAGTTCGGCCAGATCGTGGTCCCGGCGCGCCTGGTAGCGGGCGCGGCGGCCGTCATCCTCGATGTCGACGGCGGAGCGCTGGTCGTAGATGGCATAGAAGCGGCCCGACACCAGCCCGGCCTGGGCGATGGCGCGCTGCCAGGCGCCGAACACCGCCTCGAGATTGTCCTCCTTGGCGGTGGTGTCGACCTGATTGAGGATGTAGCAGACCTTGCGGGCGTCGGCGCGGTTGACCGTCTTGGCGACCAGATGGCGCAGCGTGTCCTGCATGGCGCCCGGCTCCGGATGGCGGGCGTCGAAGAAGACGAGCACGAGGTCCGACAGCTCGACGATGTGGTCGACCAGCCGCAGGACCGAACGGCGCTGGTCGTCGGCGTCGAAGCCCGGCGAGTCGATGAAGATCTTGCCCTTGGTCCGCGTCCCGGCCAGCGTCTTCAGTTGCAGGTAATTGTCGATCCGCTTGCCCTCGCCGGCGGCGACCTTCTCGATCTCGTCGGCGATGCGATAGAAGGGGAAACGCGGGTCGGCGTTCAGCGCGGTGCCGGGCAGCGCCTCCTTGCGGGTTTCCGGACCGTGGCAGATGACGGTGAACTTGTCGTCCACCGCCTGATTGCCGGTGTTCTGCAGCACCTCGCCCAGATAGCCGTTGAGGAAGGTCGACTTGCCGGCGGAGAAGGTGCCGAGCACCGCGACCATCGGCCACCAGGGAATGCGGGTGGTCAGCGATTCATGGCGGTCGATCAGCCCCAGCCCGGCCAGGATGCGGTCGAAGGCGCGGAAGGTCGGGAGGACCGGCAGCAGATTGGGGTTTTCCGCCCGCAGATGGGCATCCAAAGCCGCAAGGCGCTGCTGAAGGGCTTGCCGGGGGGTCATGGCGGGCGAATCCACTGTTGCACGGGCCGAAAATAACGGCCCCTCTCTAGCACGGGCGCGACCGGCACCGGACATGAAATCTCCCTCATCTTCCGTCCCGGGATTTTCCGGGCAGGAAGGCGGGGCGGAGAATTCAGACGGTGTCGGGCGAAATGCCGCGGGAACAGGACCGGGCGGATGCGCGTTTCCCCGCGATGGACGACAGCGACCATCAGGACGGCGGCCCCCTGCCGGCGGGCGCCGATCAGGCGCATCGGCTGACCGCGGACGAGCTGGCCTTCCTGCTGCGCGACCCGATGCTGCGGGCGCGGGAGGCGGAGCGTGCCGCGAAGTCCAACCGCAGCCGCACCGAACGGCGGGCGGCGGACCCGGCCTATGCCGAGCGGCTGCGGGCCGGCGACCGCGAGCGCCAGCGCCGGCGGCGCCTGCGCGATTCCATCGGCCGGCCCGAACCGCCGGAGCCGGTGGCTGCCGACCTGCCGGACCTGACCGTGGCGCAGGCGGAGGCGCGGCTCACCGACCATCTGGACGGCAGCCCGTCCGCCCAGGCGGCGCAGCTGCGCGGACGGCCCGACCGCATCCGGCTCTATGCCGAGGCCTTCGTCGCCTACCGCATCTTGTCGGCCGGCGGCGTCCGGCCGACCCGCGGGGCGCTGGCCGCCCTGCTGAAGTCCCGCTTCGGCCGCACCGTGACGCCGTCACAGATCCAGAAGTTGCGCGACCATGTGGAAGGCTTCGCCATGGCCGGCGGTCCCTGGGCGATGGAGTCCCCCCACCCGTCCGGCACTGCCCGAACGAGGAGCACCCGGAAGGCCGATACGGATAGTCACGCACCAGGGCCCCACGACCCTGAATCGCCGGTTCCGGACGCCGGTTAACGGCGGTTTAATAAGGTTAATTATGTATTAACTATTGTCTGGCCAACCATGCGGCCCGAACGGCCCGGTCCGGACGCAGCGTGACGGACTGTATCGGCCTTGAGAGAAGAAAGTTTCTCTCCGCTCCCGGTTTATTTATTACAACCAGAAGGTTCTTCACCACCATTTGTGGCGGTGCAAATCCCATTCGTTTCCGATCACGGAATTTCTATAAACGAAAAGCTATCGCCCGAACGAATGGATGAACCGAAAGACTCGGTGATTTCCGCAAAGGGATGAATGCAGGGATCCGGCAGAGGCTTGGCGCAATTGATTCTCAACGTCGGCGAAATAATACAAAGCTGTAATATGACAACCCCTGCGAATGCTGCACCACCACCAACGCCTATCGGAATATGGCAAACACACACCAATATTCAGAAGTTTTCTCTTGAATCGCTTCAACGAATGTGTGAACAATATTTTCATTATCGCAAAGACAGGCCGCGGAAGACTGGACAGCGGAGACCAATGGACATGAGTGAACCGACGGCGCGCAAAAGAGGACGACGCGGATCGCCGGAGTCCTGGTCTGTGGATGCCCATGTCGGGCAACGGGTGCGGATGCGCCGGACCCTGCTGGGAATGAGCCAGGAAAAACTGGGCGAAGCGATCGGCCTGACCTTTCAGCAGGTCCAGAAATACGAACGCGGCTCCAACCGTATCTCGGCGGGCACCCTGTATCGGCTGAGCCAGGTTCTGGACGTTCCCGTAAGTTTCTTTTTCGATACCTACAATGACGCCGACAGCCCACGCCGCTCACGCGGCGGTTTCGAGGAGTCGGACGACAGCGACAGCCAGATCAGCCGGCGTGAGGCGCGACTGCTGCGCCTGTGGCGCGCCGCCCCCTCCCATGTGTCGGACGAGATGCTGTCGCTGCTCTCGGCCCTCTCCCCCGAAATCAAGGAGCCGCCGGAAAGTTCCGGCGAGGGTGAGGACGGCGAGGCGGATGCATCCTCTCAATCGGGCAGCCCACAGCCGTCGGTCAACGGGGGAAGCCGCCTTGCCGGCACCGAGATCGTCGCCGCCGGGCCGGATGGCGAAAGCGTCCGCAAGGCCGGTCGTCCGGTGCGCAGCGACGCGCCGCGGGTCAAGCCGGTGACGTCAGCCGATGCCGCCAGCCAGAGCAAGTCGCGCCGGCGTCACGGCGCGGTGTGGGACCCGACCGACATCGTGCGCGCGTCCAAGCCGTCGCCGAGAAGCTGATCCAGGTCCGGCATTTGAAAAGCCGCGCTCGGTTCGCAGCAAAAGAAAAAGGCTCCGCATCGGCCGATGCGGAGCCTTTCTCATAACAGGACGGGCACGGTTGCCGGCGGCCTTACCAGCTGCGGACCGGACCGACGTCGAGATGGACGAAGCCGCTGCGCGGGTAGAAGCCGACACCGCCGGACTGCATCCCCTTCGCCGTCTCGGAAATCGCGCGCAGCTGGGTGTCGGGAAGGCGGATGTCGATGGCCATGCCGCGGGTGTGATAGCTCTCCTTCGCAACGCCACGCGACCGGCGCCGGGCCATCGCATTGGTGCGGCGGGAGCGGTAGCCGCAGATCACCTCGAACGGATCGTCGGATCCGACGCTCTGGTGAACGCGGGCGAGCAGGTCGAACAGGCGCGGGTCGTAGTGGCAGACCTGCTTGGCGCGGTGGTCGCGCAGAAGCACGTCCAGCTTGCGCAGCACGTCCGGCTTGTAATTGCCATCAGCCCAATAGACGCCGTCGAACCTTTCCTGCGTGTTGATGTTGTGCAGGCTGATTCGCCGGACGCTGCCGGCCAGGGGAGCGGCTTCCGCAGAGCCCGATCCCAGAAGGACCGGCGCCGTCGCCACACCCGTCACCACGCTGGTGGCGACCCCCGTCATCATCCCCGATGCGGCCGGAAGAGCCGCAGATACCGCCGCCGCGGCAAAACCAAGGAACCCGCGCCGCCCGATTGCCGGTACGGCACGCTCATCATCCCCCAAATGCATCCCCGAACCTCGTCGTCTTACGTTTTTGCCGTTCTACGCTGTGGCCGTTCGGCGTTTGGCGGGTCGCGCGGCGCCCGCGGTGATAGTATCAGCCTTATGACCAACGCTGATCCGAAGCGTCCCGTCTGGTGTGAATCGTCTCCGGACGGATATTCGTATAGGGAAGGTCATCGGCTGAGGCAATTAAAAAATTTCACAGTGTGACCTTCTTGCATAGGCGGGTCATAGGACGGCGGCAGGAAGATCACACCGGAAGAATGATCGACCGGATTTCTCGCCGCGCGCCTCGCCTTCCATTATTGCGTTGCATAAATTGATCGGGAGGGCAGCGGTGCATCCATTCCGATGCTTCGCTGGACCACAGTGACAGAAGGTGCCGCCATGATCGTTTCCGCCGACCTCCGCATGTCCCGCAAGCTGGCCCTGCTGGCGCTGACCGCCGCATCGGCGATGGCGCTGCTCGGGGCCGGGCCGGCGGACGCCCTGCCCTACCGCGACACCTTGACCCAGTGGGCCGACCGGCTGGATGCCGCCGCGGTGGAACTGGACCATGCCCCGGTGCAGACCTCCACCCGGATCGGGGAAGGCGGGCTGATGAAGCTGGGCAGCAGCGGCGAGCGTGTCGGCCGGCTGGCTCAGCGCCTGGCCGAACTCGGCCTGCTGCCGGCCGACAAGGTGTCGGAGGTGTTCACGACCGACATCGACCGCGCGGTGAAGGCCTTCCAGCTCGCCCAGCGGATGAAGCCCGACGGGCTGATCGGCGCCGGCACAAGGGCGGCGCTCGACCGCACGCCGGCCGAGGCCGCGGCGCTGATGCGGCAGAGCGCCGTCGCGATGCGCAGCTTCCGCGACACCGCCCCGGACAATATCCTGGTGGTGAACCTGACCAACCAGACCACCACCCTGGTCCGCGGCGGGGAGGAGGAGCTGACGATGCGCGCCATCGTCGGCCGGCCGTCGCGCGAGACGCCCCTGCTGACCGACCGCATCACCCACGTCATCGTCAACCCGACCTGGACGGTGCCGCCCACCGTTCTGAAGGAAGACAAGCTGCCGAACCTGCGCGCCAAGGGCACGCCGGGCATCCAGAACGCCATCGTCTATCTCGACGGGCAGGAGGTGGCGCCGGAAACGGTCGACTGGCACGACGTCACGCCGGGCCGTGTCCGCATCGTCCAGCAGCCGGGCGACCACAATGCCCTCGGCCGCTTCCGGTTCAACCTGACCAACCCCTACGACATCTATCTGCACGGCACCAACGAACCGCGGCTGTTCGCCCGCGAACTGCGCTCGATCAGCTCCGGCTGCGTCCGTCTGGAGGATCCGCGCAAGCTGGCCGAACTGCTGCTGCAAGGCACCAGCGTGACGCCGGAGCGGATCGACCGCCTGCTGAGCAAGCAGCAGCCGCAATGGGTCAAGCTGGCGGCGCCGATGCCGGTGCAGTTCGTCTACTGGATCGCGACGGTGGAGGCCGATGGGGCGGTCCGCCTGCATCCGGACATCTATGACCGTCTGGACGACGCGCCGGCCGCCATGTCCGTTCCGGCGCCGCAGCCCGGCCTGCTTCCGGGCACCACGCCCGCCGCGGCCCCCGCGCTGTCCCCGGCTCCGGCTGTCATGCCGCCTGCCGGCCGACAGCCCGACGCGGGCCGCGCCGCCATGCCGCTGGACAAGAGCGGCACGGCGGAAAAGTCGGCTGACAAGTCCAGCGTCTGAAGACGGCCGGACCGCGCGGCGCCTGCCTACATTTTTAGGCCCGGCGCCGCGTCTTCTTGCTGCGGTTGGGCGGCACCGCGGTCGATGCCGCCTCTTCCGGCGTCGGCCAGACGTCACGGTCGCCGCGCATCGGGATGCCCATCTCTTCGCCCTGGTCGGCGAGGCCGGGCTGTTCGCCCTGGTTGGCGATGCTCAGCACCGGCTCGACCGGCTCGGTGCGCATCGCCGTCGCTTCCGGACCGCCGGCAGGGTTGGGCTTCAGCGTGTCGAGATAATTGTCCTGGATGGCGATCTCTTCGCTGGCCAGCTCCCAATGGGCCTCGGAACGACCCTCCGGCCGGCCTTCATTTTCCCAGATCTCGTGCGCGCGCCGACGGATGCGGCTTTCCAAATCCTCGGCCATACGGGTCGTCTCCTTCACCGGTGGGTCTTGCGTGGGGAGGCGGGAGCGGCGCGCGGCAGCGGTCGCCGCCCCGGTCCGCCCCGCCGGTCCTGTAATGAACCCCGCCGCTCCCCCGCCGGTTCCGGCGCGCTTACGCTCTATGCTTTCGTTCTCCCCGCACCCGCCACCGTTTCCGAACGGCAACGCCCCTGTGAAAAGCGGCGAAGCCGCCACAATTCCGCCGCTTGTCGTTTGAATTAACCCCATCGTGATGATATTGCACCGCCATCAACCGGCGGTCCGCAGACAGTGGCTGGGCCAAGCGACGGGACCGATATGTTGCGCATTTCCTGGCCGAATCCCGCCTCAACCAGCACCCGGCTACGGGCGGCCGATGCCGTCCGAAGCCATGGCGGCGCCCTGGCCCCGCGGGGCCGCGCCGGCATGCTCAAGGTCGCTTTGCTGGCCTGCGCCCTCGGCCTGCCTGCCCTGCCCGCCGTCGCTGCCGAACCTGCCGCGAAGCGTCCGTCCGCCATGAAGGTGGAGGCGAAGCCTGCCGTTCCGGTGCAGGCCGCCACGCCCGCGGCGGCCCCGGCGCCCGATGGTCCGGTCCTGCAGCTGGGCATCTATTCCCGCGACGGCGATGCATGGCTGAGCTGGAAGAATTTGCAGCAGCGCGAGCGTGAGCTGACGGCGGGCCTGACCGCATCGGTCATGCAGCTGGACGGGAAGAGCGGTGCCGGCGTGGCGCTCTACGCCCAGGTCGGCAAGGGCACGGACGCGCGGGCGCTGTGCCGGCGGATCGTCGGTGCCGGCTTCGGCTGCCTTGTCGTCGACCGCCCGGCCGTGGCCGAAAAGCCGGCGGGGAAGGCGGCAACCGCCAGTGCCGCTGCCACTGTCACCGCTCCGTCCGCCCCGGCGGCGGGCGGCGCCTCCGCAATCCCGGCATTGGCCCCTGTTGCGGCCCCTGTTGCGCCCGCTGCGTCGGCGAAGCCGCCGGCCGTGACCGTGGCGGTCGCCCCGGCGCCGGCGCCCATACCGGCCGAGGCCAAGCCGCCGCAGCCGGCCGGCAACCGCGAGACGGTGACGACCACCACCTCTTCCGTCCTGGCGCCGATCGGATCGGCTGTCGCCGCTCCGCTGGCGCCCCCGCTGCCGCCGCCGCCGTCGGTGGCCAACGCTACGCCGCCGGCCGACGGGCTGATCATCTACAACGAGGAAGACGCCCGCACCATGGCGGACATCGAGCAGCACAGCCGCCGCAAGGGCCGGCTGCGCTCGGTGATGCCGGATTCGCGCTATGACGTGATGCCGGCGACGCTGAAGCGGGAGAACTGGAACCTCTGCGCCCTGACCTTCGACGACGGGCCGCACCGCACGGTCACCCGCCAGATCCTGGACATCCTGAACCAGGAAGGCGTGCGCGCCACCTATTTCCCGGTCGGCCGCATCGCCGAGCGGCAGGGCGACCTGATCCATGATTTCGTTGCCGCCGGGCACGAGATCGGCAACCACAGCCTGACCCATTCCGACCTGCGCAAGATGGACGCCACCGGCGCCCGCTACGAGATCGCGGAGACCAACCGCATCCTGCGCAGCTTCGGCGCCAACCCGGTGCTGTTCCGCCCGCCCTATGGCCGCTATTCGGACGAGCTGCTGACCATCGCGCGGGACGAGCGCATGGGCTCCGTCCTGTGGTCGGTGGACACGCGCGACTGGCAGGTGCGCAACGCCGACAAGATCGTCAGCCAGATCAAGCTGGGCGGACTGCCGGGCAACGTCTTCCTGATGCACTCCACCTATCCCAGCACGGCGCAGGCCCTGCCGCGCGTCATCGCCGAGCTGAAAGCCAAGGGCTGCGAGTTCGTCACCCTGTCGGAATGGCTGGAACGGGCGCGCGTCCTGGCGCTGCCGAAGATCGTCAATGCCGGCATGCCGTCACCGGGCGGGGACGAGGCGAGCGGCCGCCAGTAAGGCCCCGCCCGCCATCCTATGGGACTCAGCGGGCGCCCTTGCCGTCCTGCTTCTTGCGGTTCTGGGCGTATTGGCGGATCACCGCATCGACTTCCGTCGGCAGGATGCTCCAGGTCGCACCGACGCTGTCGCCCTTGATCTCCACCACCGAAACGGTCGCGTTGAAGGTGAATTTGCCGGCGGGATCGTCGACGCGCACCGACACCTTGGCGTTCTGCCCGACCACCAGCGACCCGTCGAAGCCGCGGGCGACGAAGCCCTTGGGCGTCAGCGACACGATGGGATAGCTTTTCCCGTCGCACTGGATGACGCTGACCGGCATGCGGGCCGCCGGCTTGGCTGCCTTCTTGTCGGTCACAGAGACCTTCAGAAAATCGAAAAGCCCCATACCGCGCCCCCGGAAAGCCGCCCCGCTTGCGACGGACGGAAGGGCGAGTGCCGCCCCCGCCCGCGATTAAACGCGGGCACGCTTCGCGTAGCAACGAAATCCTGTCGGGTTGCCGTCAGGGAAGAACCTGATGCCTCAGGGACGGCCGGCGCCCTGCCCGGTCTCCTGCCCGAAGCCCTGAGTTGCCGCCCATGCCCGCTGCGCCCGCCTGAAGGACAGCAAGGCGAAGGGCAGCAAGGTGACGAGGACCACCGCCATACCGACCATCACCGACAAGGCCCCCAGCGCATCGGCAGCCGGAAGCTGCGCAACCAGGCTGGCCATGAGATGCAGGATCAGCGCTCCCAGCACCGACGCGCCCAGCAGCGGGCCGACCACGGCGGGAAGCCCGCCCAGGAGTCCCCGTGCCGGTGCTTCGGTCGATTCGGTGACGGCATCGCCGTCCGCCCATCCGGACCGGACTGGCCCAGACCGGACTGCCGGGTATGGCAAGCCGGCGACGCCCCGCACAACGCTCCGCATCGGCACCTCCGCTCTGGCTGTTCTCCCGCACCCCGTACGGTCTGATTAATTTGGCTCAATCGGGTTACCGAAGGAACCGGTGCGGGAACTATAGGATGCTTTCTCCGGTCTGGCTAAAATCCAATACGGTTACCCCCTTGCGCTGAGCGCCGCTCCCATCCCTGCCCAAAGTAAAGGCATCTTATGGACAGGTTCATTGGATAGGCACGACGAAGGGCTTGGCCGCCGGCCTCGCCCGCGGTCTCCACAGAGGCTGTGGATAACTGTGTGGGCAAGCCGTGGGCAGTCCCGATTCGCGCAAGGCGATTCAAGGGGCCCACTGTGTTTGCCCAAAAATCAGGCAATCTACGCAACCACCTGATTTATAAGAATAATCACGTTTTTCCGGCTGTCGGCGCCTCAGTGGCGTGTCAACTGAAATCTGTCACATTTCACCGGACCCTGCGATTTCACACCCTGTTGTGCCCTGTTGACAACTGCTCCCAAGGGCATTGCACCATCGTTGCGGGTAAGGCGGCCCTCATCGGCCGCCCTATGACCTTCGGATGGATGGTGTCCGCAACCCCCGGCGCCGCCTAGCTTTCCGTCTTTGCCCAGCAGCGCAGCACCTCGGCCACGCTCCAGGCCTGCGAGATGCAGCCGCGCGGGGTGAAGGGCGCCTCCGCATCGAAGATTTCGCTGATGGTGCCGATGCCGGCCTCGTCCAGATGCGGCAGGAAACCCTCCAGCAGCCGGCGCCCGCCCGCCTTGTCCTCTGGATGCAGCTTCAGCCAGGCATCGACATAGGGGCCGATCAGCCAGCCCCAGACGGTGCCCTGGTGATAGGCGGCGTCGCGCGCCCGCAGGTCGCCGAAGTATTTCGCCTTGTAGTCGCGGCAGCCCGGCGCCAGCGACCGCAGCCCCAACGGGGTCAGCAGGTGCTTGCGCACCGTCTCCACCACCGGTTCCCAGCGTTCGCGCTCCAGAACCGGATGGTCGAGCGAGACGGCGAAGATCTGGTTGGGCCGGCAGGCGATGTCGTCGCCATGCTCGCCATCCACCACATCGAACAGATGCCCGGCGGACGGGCACCAGAAGCGTGCGTTGAACGAGGCGCGCGCCTGGTCGGCAAGCTCCTCCAGCGGGCGGGCGGCGGCCTCGCCGTCCTCCTCGCGCAGCCAGCCGGCCATCAGCCGCAGGGCGTTGTGCCACAGCGCGTTGATCTCCACCGCCTTGCCCCGGCGCGGCGTGACCACCCAGTCATCGACCTTGGCGTCCATCCAGGTCAGCTGGTAGCCCTCCTGCCCCTGGCGCAGCAGCCCGTCCCGGGGATCGACGCCGATGCCGAAGCGGGTGCCGCGGCGGTGGAAGTCGATCACCTCGCGCAGCTTGGGCAGCAGCAGGCGCAGCGTGTCGCGGTCGCCGGTGACGCTGAGATAGCGGTGCAGCGCATGGAAGAACCACAGCGTGGCGTCGGCGGTGTGGTACAGCCCGCGGTCCTTGCCGTCGGGGAACATGTTGGGGATCAGGCCGTCGCGGATGTAATGGCCGAAGGTGTGCAGGATCCACCCCGCCTCCAGATGGCGTCCGGTGGCGAGCGTCAGCCCCTCCAGCGCGATCATGGTGTCGCGGCCCCAGTCGGTGAACCAGTGGTAGCCGGCGATCACCGTCCGCACCTCGTCGCCCTCCGCCCGTGCCCGCATCTGGTCGGCGACACGGCCGGCCGGCACGAACAGGAAGCTGTCGGCCGACAGCACCAGCTCCGCCATCGCGCCGTCCCGCAAGCTGGGGTGGGCGTTCTGGATGATGCGGCGGCGGCGTTCCGCCTCGAACCCCAGCACATCGGCCGGCGGCAGGGCTTCCAGCCGCCACCAGTCCTCGGTCGCGGCGGCGAAGGTGATGCTCTGGCCCGCCCCGACCTCGCCGCTGAAATAGCCCGGCGTCCACAGCGATCCGCGCGACTGGTAGCCGCGTTCGTCCTCCACCCGGTAATAGACGTCGCGGCGGATGCCGCCGTCGAGCGTCATCGGGAAATCGCCGCCTTCGATCGCCATGCGCAGCACCGGCAGGTCGGGTCCGGCCGACACCTCGTAGCGCTGCCCCGCGGCGGTGATGCGATAGGCGCCGGCCAGCGGCCGGTCCACCGCCGATTCCAGCGTGCGGAAGGCCAGCACCGGCCGCAGCCGCAGTTGCACCGGCGCCTTCGCCTCCATCACCCGGTAGGTGACATGGACGATGTTCTGGCCGTGCGGCAGGACGACCTGCTTCTCGATCACCGCCCCGCCGGCACGGAAGCGCCAGACCGGCAGCCCGGCCTCCATGCGGAACTCCTGCAAGGCGGCGATCTGCCCCTCCTCGCCGCTTTCGCCGCCGCCCGGATCGCCACCGGTGTCGCGGCAGCTCAGCCGGTAATGGCGGCCGTCGGCGTCGATGACCACATCGCTCAGCTGGCTCAGCATCAGCACGCGGCCGAGCGGGGCCGGCAATGCGGCGATCAGCAGCCCGTGGTAGCGCCGCGTCACCGCCCCCGACACCGACCCGGAGGCATAGCCGCCAAGTCCGTTGGCGACCAGCCATTCACGGGTTTCGGCGCCGTTCGGACCGGTGTTCAGGACCTCGCGCGACAGGGTGCGGACGAAATCAGCCATGGTTGACCTATGCTCAGCTATCGGTTTCCGACCTCTTGGAAACCACGATGACCGGGGTTGTGTTGCCTCCCTCGCCGTCGCTTTCCGTAGAAAAGCCATGTGCCGGCCCCAGAACCAGCGCCGCATGGCCGGGCAGCCGCCACGCGCCGTCCGTCTGTTCCACCGCCGCGGTGCCGCAACCGCCATAGGCGGGCTCCTCGCTGGACCACAGCACCGTCCAGGCGCCGTCAAGAGGTGGCGCCAGCAACGGATCGGCCAGCGCACGCAAGGTCAGGTCGCGGCCGAGATTGACCAGCACCAGCCGGTCGTCGCCCTCCTCCTCTCCGAAGAAGCGCAGCACGAAGGCTTCCTCCCCCAGCACGGCACCGTCCAGCCCGCCGATGCGCTGGGCAGCGAAGACCGGATCTTCGCGGCGCAGGCGCAGCAGGTCGCGGTGCAGCGCCCAGACCCCGGCATTGCTCTCCCGCTCGCGGTGGTCGAGCTTGCAGCGGGTGAAGCTGTCCTCCGCATGCGGCTTCGGCAGGGCCGCCTGCATCGCCGGCCCCGCGATGCTCGGGAACTGGCTCAGGAACTCCGCCCTGCCCTTTTCGACCAGTTCGGCCAGTTCCGCCTTGTGGTCGGCGAAATAGAGGAAGGGGGTACTGGCGGCGAACTCCTGGCCCTGGAACAGCATCGGCGTGCCGGGTCCCAGCAGGATCAGCGCCGTCATCGCCCGCAGCCGGCCCGGCGCGGTCAGCGCATGCAGCCGCAGGCCGCGGGCGGAGTTGGCGATCTGGTCGTGGTTCTGCAGGAAGCTGACGAAGGCCGGGCGCGGCACGGTGAAGGCCGGCATGCCGCGCCGCTTGCCCTGCCAGCGATACCACTGCCCCTGATAGAGGAAGCCGTGCTTCATCGCCGACACGAATTCCTGCGGCGTGCCGCGATAGTCGGTGTAGTAGGCCTCCATCCGGCCGGTCAGCGCCACCATCGCCGAATGGTGCAGGTCGTCGTTCCAGATGGCGCACAGCCCGCAGCCACCCTCCGCGGCCGGCTTCACCATGCTGGCATGCTGCGGCTCGTTCTCCCCCACCAGGATGGTGGCGCGCCCGCCGCCGGCCTTGCGCACGGCGTGGGAGATTTCGGTCAGGATGTGCGGCTTGCCCTGGGATTCGCTGCCGTCATGGATCGACTGGGTGGCGTCCAGCCGCAGCCCGTCCAGATGATACTCCTCGATCCAGAAGGCGGCGTTGGTCAGGAAGAACTCCCGCACCGGCTCCGCATCGGGACCGTCGAAGTTGATCGCCTCGCCCCACTCGTTCTTGTAGCGGTCGGTGAAGTAATCGTCGGCGAAGCATTTCAGGTAGTTGCCGTCCGGCCCGAAATGATTGTAGACGACGTCGAGGATGACGGCGAGCCCCAGCCGATGGGCCTCGTTCACGAAGCGCCGCATGGCGTCGGCATCGCCATAGAGCCGCGTCGGCGCGAACAGGTTCACCCCGTCATAGCCCCAGCCGAAGCGGCCGGGGAACTCCGACACCGGCATCACCTCCAGCACCGTCACCCCCAGATCGGCCAGCGCCGGCAGCTCCGCCAGCGCGGCGTCCCAGGTCCCTTCCGCCGTGAAGGTGCCGATGTGCATCTCGTAGATCACCTGCCCCCGGATGGCGCGGCCCTGCCAGTCCCAGTCGCTCCAGGCGAAGCGGTGCGGATCGACCAGTTGCGAAGGCCCGTGCGGCCCCTCCGGCTGGAAGCGCGACATCGGATCGGGATAGAGCATCTCCCTGCCGTCGAGCCGGAAGCGGTAGAGGCCGCCGGCCTCCAGCCCCGGCACCGCGGCGGAGAAATAGCCGTTGCCCTCGCCCGTCAGCTCCGTAGCATGTCCGTCCGGCTCGGAGACCAGTTCGACCCGCCCGGCCTTCGGCGCCCAGACCCGCGCATGGGCGCCGCCGGGAAGCAGCTCCACCCCGATGGGCCAGCGGCGTTTGACTGTGGCCTGCACCTGTTCGACAGGCGGAAGTGCGGCGGAGATGATCACGGCAAGTGCCCCCGGTGAGTGATGCGGACGTCCCCTGTGGGTCGGTCAACAGGGACGGGGCGGCGGGGTCACGCGGGTCCGGAAAATTGTTTCGAAGCCTATGGAATCGGCGGCGGGGTCGGCAGCGGCGCTCAAACCCGCTCGCCGAAGCTCCGCGCGGCGGCATCGATCACCAGCGGGTGGGCCCGGAGCGCGGTCAGCGCCGCCTCGACCTTGTCGTCGCCGACCTCCAGCGTCACCACCACGTCGGAGCGGTCGCCGCGCTCGGCGTCCCGCTCCTCCCGCCCCCGCTGCACGACGCTGCCGAAGCGGTCGCGCAGGCTGCCGACGATCTCGGCCTCCACGCCCCGGCCGCGCTCCGCCGGATAGGCATAGACCAGTTCCATCTGTCTCTCCCTTCGCTTCAACCCTGCGGCGCGAAGACGACGCGCAGGCAGTCGTCGGCCTTCTCCTTGAACATGCGGTAGGCCTGCGGGCCGTCGTCCAGCGGCAGCCGGTGGGTCATCAGATAGGAAGGGTCCAGCTCGCCGTTGCGGATGTGCTCGAACAGCCGCTCGGCATAGCGCTGGCCGTTCTGCTGGCCCATGCGGAAGGTCAGGCCCTTGTTCATCGCCGCCCCCATCGGGAACTTGTCGATCAGCCCGCCATAGACGCCGACGATGGACAGGGTGCCGCCCTTGCGGCAGCTCTCGATCATCTGGCGCAGCACCGCCGGCCGGTCGGTTTGCAGCCCGACCGCCTGCTTGGCCCGGTCGTACAAATCCTCCACCGCGTTCGACCCGCTGTCGGCCTCCATGCCGACGGCGTCGATGCAGACGTCGGGACCGCGCCCGCCGGTCATCGCCTGAAGCGCGTCGAAGATGTCGACCCGGCTGTAATCCAGCGTCTCCGCCCCCGCCTTCATCTGGGCTGCGCGCAGCCGGTCGGGAACGCGGTCGATGCCGATCACCCGCTCCGCCCCCAGCAGAGTGGCGCTGCGGATCGCCATCTGGCCGACGCCGCCGCAGCCCCACACCGCCACCACGTCGCCCGGCTTGATGCCCGCCATGTCGGCGGCCATGTAGCCGGTCGGCACGGCGTCGGACACGAAGACCGCCTTCTCGTCGCTCACCCCGTCGGGCACGCGGAAGGCGTTGAAGTCGGCGTAGGGCACGCGGATGTATTCGGCATGGCTGCCGGCATAGCCGCCGAAGGCGTGGCTGTAGCCGAAGATGCCGGCGCCGCAATGGCCGTAGGCGGTGCGGGCATGGTCCGGGTTCGGGTTGGAGTTGTCGCACAGCGAGCTTTCGCCGTGCCGGCAGTGCCCGCAATGGCCGCAGCCGATGATCGACACCGTGATGACCCGGTCGCCGCGGTTGAGATAGCGGACCTCCGGCCCCTTCTCCACGATCTCGCCCAGGAACTCGTGGCCGATGATGTCGCCGGGCCGCATGGTCGGCACATAGCCGTCGATCAGATGCAGGTCCGACCCGCAGACCGACGACAGAGCCACCTTGACGATCACGTCATGCGGATTGACCAGCACCGGGTCGGGCACCCGCTCCACCCGCAGGTCGTTGGTTCCGTTCCAGCAGAGCGCCTTCATTCCGTCGCCTCCCGGAAGGGGCCGGAGGTTCCGCCGCGCGGCTGCCGCTCGATGGTGGACAGCTCGCCCGTCTCCACCCGCTGCTTCAGCCGGCGCAGCGCCTCCTCCGCCTGTCCCGCCGGCGTGACGCCCAGCAGCGCCGCCACCTCGGTCGCCGGCACGCGGTAGACCAGCGTCAGCCGCACCTCCGTCCCGCGGTCGCCCGGCGCCGGGCTCAGCATCAGCGAGGCGCGGTGCGGCAGGGCCGTCTCGCCCACCGTGTGCCAGGTCAGCAGCCGGTCCTCGTCGACGCGGTCCAGCACGCAGCGCCAGCTCGGCGCCTCATTCGCCGACGCTGTCGCGGATTTGCCGAGCCAGCGGCTTTCGGTCGCCGACAGCACATCGACCCGTTCAAGCTGCGGCATCAGCTTCGGCAGGTTGGCGAAGTTGCGCCAGAAGCGGAAGATCGTCCCGGCATCCGACGCGATGGTGACCACCGCCTGCGTCCGTTCCGGCGTCAGCGACCGGCGGCGGGTGGCCGGACCCTGGTGGCGCCATGCGCCGGGGTTCGGTGCGGTGCCGAGCGACCGCTCGCCGAAGGGCCGCAGCCCGAGGGCACCGGCGGCGAACAGGCCGGCGCCGCCGAGCGCCATCATCGCCCCGCCCCAGCCCGACCGCTGCAATCCCAGAACGCCGAGTGCCGTACCGCCGACCATGGCAAGCCAGCGGCCGCCGGTCGCGGCATCGCCAGATCCCGCGCCCGCAAAGCCTGCCCCCAGGCCCGAGAGGAAAGAGTCCGGCTGCGGCCAGCGGCCGCCCCGCCCGGTCAAACTGTTCGACGCCATCGCCGCTCCTTTCCCGTCTGTGCAAAGGCTATGGACAGAGAACAGCCGGGTTGCGGCTTCGTTGCCTCACCCGCCGCCTTACTTGCCGCCTTACTTGCCGTGGTAAGCGGCAACCGCAGGGCGTCTGCGCTGTTGATCTCCACAGCAAAGATCGGATGGGAGGATGCCGTGCCTCTTCTGGACGCCACCATGGGCATCGTCGACGCCGAGGGCTTTCGGCCGGTGACACTGGAAACCGACCGCGGCCCTGTCCAGGCCCGCTTCTACCCGGCGCCGGACGGCGAACTGGCGGTGCTGTGGATCGGTGGGGTCGGCGGCGGGTTCGACACCCCGGCGCGCGGGCTCTACCCGCGTCTGGCCGCGGATTTCACCGCCGACGGCGTCGCCTCGCTGCGCCTGCGCTTCCGCGATCCGCGCGACCTGGAGGAGGCGGTGCACGACGCGCTGTGCGGGCTCAGCTTCCTGGGCCGGCAGGGCATCCACCATGTGGCGCTGGTCGGCCATTCCTTCGGCGGCGCGGTGGCGATCCAGGCGGCGGCGTCGAACCGGGGCGCGGTGTGCACCGTGGTGACGCTGGCGACCCAGGGCTACGGCACCGATCCGGTCGGCGACCTGTCCTGCCCCATCCTGCTGATCCACGGCGAGGCGGACGAGATTCTGCCGGCCAGTTGCTCCATCCACGTCCACCGCAAGGCGGGAGAGCCGAAGAAGCTGGTTCTGGTCCCCGGCACCGGCCATGCGATGGAGGAGGCGTCGGAGGCGGTCTGCCGCGAGGTGCGCGACTGGCTGAAGACCTACCTGCTGGAGCGATAAGGTCTGCCGAAACGTAAGGTCTGCCGAAACGACAAGGGGCGCCACCGGCGCCCCTCCCCTCGATCTGCTTGGGAAACTCCCTCAGCTTTCCTTGGCCTTGTGCGTGTCGCTGATCGGCTGGACGCCGGCCGGCTGATCCTGCTGCTGCTGTTGGGGCTGTTGTTGCTGTTGCTGCTGTTGCTGCTCCGGCGGGGCCTCGCGCCGCGGCGGGCCGGCCTTCACGTCCTGATAGACCGCCTTGGCGATCTCCAGCAGCTCCTCCTTCGACAGACGGCCGGCCAGGGCGTAGGCCAGCGGCCCTTCGACCCAGTAGAAGGTCGCCACGTCGCCGTTCTGGGTGAAGCTGAAGTTGGACTGGTTGCCGCTCTGCGGAGCGCCGACGAACAGGGTGATCCGCTTGTTGCCGTCGTTGGCGTACATGTACTGCGCGCCGGCGCCGAGGTCGGTCGGCAGCGAGCGGCCGCCGATCAGGCGATAGCCGATGCGGCCCAGGTCCGGCCCGAACACGTCGCGGCCCATCCGCTTCGACAGCCAGCCGTTCAGCTCGTCCTGATTGTCGGCGCCAAGCTCCACCTGGAAGCGTTCGTCCGAGGTGTAGAAGCGGTGCGCCTGGGTGGCTTCCTGGGCGAAGGTGGCGAGCGTCTGGCGCTGCTGGGCGACGGGGGCGCCGGCCTGCTGGTCGACCCCGCGGCCCATCCAGCCGCCGGCGGCGCCGGCGACCACCAGCATCACCGCCGCGGCGAAGCGCACCAGCGGACGGGCATGCCAGGCCGGACGGTTGTCGTTGAAGGCGACGCGTCCCTTCAACCGGTCGGACAGCTCCTGGACGCGGTCGCTCGGCGGTTCGCGCAGGACGGTGTCGAACATCTCGTGCAGCAGGATCGCCTGGGCGCGGTAATCCTCCGCCCGGCGCGCCGCCTCCGGATCCTCGGCCAGCCATCGCTCCACCGCCAGACGGCGGTTGCCGTCCAGCTGCCCGTCGACATAGGCGTGGAGCTCGTCCTCCGTGACCCGTCCCAGTCCCTGATGCGCGTTCATCACTTCACCCGCCGGAGGGTAACGCCACCCTCGTTCGCCAGTTTCGCCCGTACCGCCTCGCGCGCCCTGGACAGGCGCGACATGACGGTCCCGATCGGCACGCCGAGCATGTCGGCGACCTCGTCGTATTTCAGGCCCTCCAGCGCCACCAGAAGCAGCACCTTGCGCTGTTCCTCCGGCAACTCGTCGACCGCGCGCATCATCTCGCGCAGCTCGACACGCTCTTCCTGCCGGGGCGGGCTGACCAGCTTGGATTCGACGTCGTCGACGTCGACCTCCTGCGGCCGGGCAGCCTTGGAACGGACCTGATTGACGTGGACGTTGTGCAGGATGGTGAAAAGCCATGCCCGCAGGTTCGTCCCCGCCTGGAAGCTGTCGGCACGCGCCACCGCGCGCGTCAGCGCCTCCTGCACCAGATCCTCCGCATCCGCGCTGTTGCGCATCAGCGCACGCGCGTAGCGCCGCAAGGACGCGATGTGGACTTCCAGATCGACCCCGAATTTGCTCAACCGCGCACCCGATCCTTAACCGATCACGCCACGGCTCACGCCATGGCCTTCCCCTTCTGCCGACAAGGCGGACGGGACGACGCGGGCGCCGCAACTCCAGAGGCCGGGCCGGCTCCTTCGACCTTGCGGCCGAATGGGAGACCCGATGCATATGGGTGCGAACGCGCGCCGCGCATCCTTTATTCCAGACTTTATGAGGCTTGCAGCAAAATTTGTGCGGTACCGCCACGCTTGTGCCGAAAAGGCTTCAGAGCGGCCCCGTCAGTTGCCGGCCAGGGCAATCCGCCGCTCCGCCAATGCCGCCAGATCGGCCCGCAGCCGCTCCACCGGCCCCGACCAGTCGCCGGGAGCCGTCTGGCGGTAGAGCCGCGCCGTCGGATACCAGGGCGACTCCTCCCGCCCGCGCAGCCAGCGCCATTCCGACCCGGCATGCAGCAGCACCGACACCGGCCGCCCCAGCGCGCCGGCCAGATGGGCCATGAAGGTGCAGGAGCTGATCACCACATCCAGCTCGCCCAGGGCCGCCGCGGTGTTGTCCATGCCCTGCAACGAGCAGCCCCAATCGACGGTGCCGGCGGGCAGCGGGACTTTGGCCATGTCGTCGCGCCCCTGCCCGAACTGGAGCACCACCGCCGTCGTCCCCGGAATGCCGAACAGCGGCAGCAGCGGCTCCAGACGGGGCGAGCGGACGCGGTCATAGCGGAAATGCACGGAACCGGCCCAGACGATGCCGATCCTCAGCCCCTCCAGACCCGCGGCCCTCCCGGCCCAGAGGGCCTTCGCCGCCTGCGAGGCGTGGAGATAGGGGATGTCCGCGGGAATGCTGTCCAGCTCGGTCCCCATCCGATGGACCAGGCTCATCACATGGGCATGCATGTCGTAGGGCGGCAGTTCCTCGTCATAGCCGAAGGCGGCGTCGACCATGCGTGAGGACCGCAGCAGCCCCAGCAGGTTTTCCTGGCCGCAGAACAGCACCCGCATCCCCTGCGCCCGCAGGATCGGCGCATAGCGGATGAACTGGATCGCATCGCCTATGCCACGGTCGGCATGGATCAGCAGGGTCGCCCCCGGCCGGATGCTGCCGTCCCAGTCCGGCCGGCCGAAACGCCGCGGCGGCTGGAACAGCGGCAGCCGCACCCTCTCCTCATAGAGCGCCGCCCCCTCGCGCAGGCGCCCCATCAGCATCAGCGCACTGCCCTGCCCGACCGCCGCCTCCGCCAGGGCCGGGTCGAGGCGGCGGGCATGGGCGAAGGGCGCCACCGCCGCTTCCGCCCGATGCCGTTGCAGATGCGCGAATCCGAGATTGCTCCAGCTTGCCGGATCGGCCGGATCGAGCACCAGCGCCCGGCAGAGCGCCGGCTGCGCCTCCTCGATCCGTCCCGCCTCGACCAGTTCCGCCCCTGCCGCGGCCCAGGCCGGCGCCGTGCCGCGAAGCCGGGCCAGCCGGGCCAGCTCCGTCGCCGCCGCCGGCATGGCCTGCCGGCGCAGGGTTTCCGCCAGATTGTTCAGGCTGCGCCCATGGTCGGGCGCCAGCAGCAGCGCCGCCCGGTAAAGCGGCAGCGCCGCCGATGCGTCGCCGCTCGCCAGCCGCAGATCGGCGAGGTCGCAGAGCAGGTCGGGAGCCAGCGCGCCGGCAAGCGCCGCCCGATGCAGGACGGCCGCCGCCTCTTCCGCCCGGCCCAGGCGCTTCAGGCAGGCCGCGAGGTTGCGGGCATAGGCCGGATTGTCCGGCGCGCTGCACAGCGACCGCCGGAACGGCGCCAGCGCCCCCACCGCATCGCCGCTGCCGATGGCCGCGACGCCGAGGATGCTCCAGCCATCGCCGTGCGCCGGATCGAGCGCCAGCGCCTGCCGCAACGCCCTGCGCGCCGCCGCCGGTTCCCGCCGCTGCAACGCAGCCGCCGCCGATTGAATGAGTTGGAGAACGTCGCCCACGACCATGCCCCGCCATGCCCCCGATCAGAGTGTTGGGTCGGTCGGGGAGGCGTGGTGGGCCCGGCCGGATTTGAACCGACGACAACACCGTTATGAGCGGCGCGTTCTAACCGCTGAACTACAGGCCCTACCGCGGGGCGCACTTTGCGACAAAGCTTTGGGGAATTGCAACCCCTCGTTCATCGCTCCGACGCGGAAACCCGAAAACGAAAACGGGGGCCGAAAGGCCCCCGCTTCGCTTCGAAAAGCTTGCTTCCCGATCGGGTGTCCCAATCAGGTATCCAGGAAACTGCGCAGCTTGCGCGACCGCGACGGGTGCTTCAGCTTGCGCAGCGCCTTCGCCTCGATCTGGCGGATACGCTCGCGGGTCACGTTGAACTGCTGGCCGACCTCTTCCAGCGTGTGGTCGGTGTTCATGCCGATGCCGAAGCGCATGCGCAGCACACGCTCCTCGCGCGGCGTCAGCGAGGCCAGCACGCGGGTCGTCGTCTCGCGCAGGTTCGCCTGGATGGCGGCGTCCAGCGGCAGGACCGCGTTCTTGTCCTCGATGAAATCGCCGAGATGCGAATCCTCCTCGTCGCCGATCGGCGTTTCAAGGGAGATCGGCTCCTTGGCGATCTTCAGGACCTTGCGGACCTTCTCCAGCGGCATCATCAGACGCTCGGCCAGCTCTTCCGGGGTCGGCTCGCGGCCGATCTCGTGCAGCATCTGGCGGCTGGTGCGGACCAGCTTGTTGATCGTCTCGATCATGTGGACCGGGATGCGGATGGTCCGCGCCTGGTCCGCGATGGAGCGGGTGATGGCCTGACGAATCCACCAGGTGGCGTAGGTCGAGAACTTGTAGCCGCGCCGGTACTCGAACTTGTCCACCGCCTTCATCAGGCCGATGTTGCCCTCCTGGATCAGGTCCAGGAACTGCAGGCCGCGGTTCGTGTACTTCTTGGCGATGGAGATGACGAGACGCAGGTTGGCCTCGACCATCTCCTTCTTGGCGCGGCTCGCTTCCTTTTCGCCCTTTTGGACGGTGGAGACGATGCGGCGGAACTCGTTGATCGGCAGACGCGCTTCCTCAGCGACGTTCGAGATCGACTCGCGCGTCTTGCGGATTTCGCTGTCGTACTTCTCAGCGAACTTGCCCCAGGTCTTGGGGTTCAGGCCACGGATTCGCTCCAGCCAGTTCGGGTCCAGCTCGTGGCCGAAATACTGGTTCAGGAAGTCCTCGCGCTTCACCCGGCACTCGGTGGCCATGCGCAGCAGGCGGCCTTCGAAGCCGGTCAGCTTGCGGTTCAGGCCATAGAGCTGCTCGACCAGCTGCTCGATGCGCTGGTTGTTCAGGCGGACGGTGTTCATCAGCTCGACCATTTCGAGCTTCAGCTTGTCGTACTTCTTGTCCGTCTGCTTGGCGACGTCCTCGCCGCGCTGCATCGACCCCATACGGGACTCGTGCAGCTTGTGCAGCTTGTCGTAGGTCGCCTTGATGTTCTCGAAGGTCTCGATGACCTGCGGCTTCAACGCGGCTTCCATCGCGGACAGCGACAGGCTGTTGTCGCCCTCGTCGCCTTCCTCGCCCTCTTCGCCCTCGCCTTCGGCGCGCGGCGGACGCGGCTCGTCGCCTTCCTCACCGGCCGGCGCATCGGCACCGGCGGCGGCGGGAGCGGCGGCGGCGCCTCCGGGGACGGCGCCAGGGGTGCCGGCGGCCTCGACCACCTCGGCAAGACCCTCCGGAATCTCCTCACCGTCCGGGCCACCGCCATAGGTGGCGTCCAGATCGATGATGTCGCGCAGCAGCATCTTCCCTTCCATCAGGGAATCATGCCACTCCAGAATGGCGCGGATGGTCAGCGGCGATTCGCAGATCGCGCCGATCATCATCTCGCGGCCGGCTTCGATCCGCTTGGCGATGGCGATTTCGCCTTCGCGCGACAGCAGCTCCACCGACCCCATCTCGCGCAGGTACATGCGCACGGGATCGTCGGTGCGGCCGATGTCGTCGTCGTCGAGGTTGCCCGACGAACGGCCTTCGCCTTCGCCCGCACCCTCGCCGCTGTTCTCCGAATCCTGCTCTTCCGATTCGACGATGTTGATGCCCATCTCGGACAGCATCGCCATCGTGTCTTCGATCTGCTCGGACGAGGACGAATCCTGTGGCAGCGCTGCGTTCAGCTCGTCATAGGTGACATACCCGCGCTCCTTGCCGCGGGCGATCATCTTCTTGACGGCCAAACCCATGCCGTCCATCAGAGGACCGTCTGCGGATTCCTCCCGCGTTTCGGAAACTTCCACGCTGTTCGCAGCTTTCGTGGCCATGCGATCGGTGCCCCCGCATTACCCCAGTGAATAAAGACGAAAGGAGCGCCCGGTCCCGGTTTCCCGGCCCGTCCGCCCCAACCCCCAACCATGTATCTACCCAGAACCCGCCATCACAGAAACTGTCATGCGGCCCCGTCCTGTTGCCCTCTGTACCCATCAACCGACATCCGATTGCCGACGATATGCATCGTCAACCGTCAGAGGTCGTCAAAGTCACTGTCCGCGATACCCATGCCGGACTTTATGACCTCCTGCTGAAGAGCCACGACCCTCGCGAAGTTGGCCTCGCTGTTGTCACGGGTCAGAGCGGCCTTCGCTTCCCTAAGATCGTCGAGCACCCGCTCGTGATGCAGATGCCGCCACGCAGGCCACCATCCCTTCCGAGCATCCTCCGTGGAGGCGTCCGGACGGGCGAAGCCGGCATGGACATAGGTCGACTCGCCTAGCAAAGCACCGACCATTGTCTCATGGCCGGCGGATGACAAGTGGCGACAAAGCGCATCGGCGTCAAGTGTCGAGTCGTGGTTGCGGTCGTCGGAAAGGCATTCGATGACCGCCCGGCGCAGTTTTTCGAGATCCGGGTCACCGAATGGCAACAGCCCCAGCGGCTCGGCCAGTTCGCCGAACAAATCCGGATGGTTGATCAGCGTGGCCAGCAGAATGCGCTCGCGCATCGACGCGAGGCGGGAGGCGCGGCCGCGCCCCTCCCCCGCCGGCTTGGAGGTCAGGCGTCCGGGCGTGCCCGGCACATGGCGGCGCGGCGCCTCGCCGAAGCGTCCCCGCCCCTGCCCCGGCACCCACGGTCCGCGGTTGTAGGCCGGCCGCACAGGAGCGAAGGCCTCGTCGACGCGGCGGCGCATCTCGGTGCGGTAGAAGCTCTGGACGTCACGGTCGGCGATGGTGGCGACGCGGGCCTCCAGCGCCGCCTTCACCGCGGCCTTGGCCTCCGGCGTGTCGGTCGGCCGCCCCTCGCTCTCCATCCGCCACAGGGCGTCGGACAGCGGGATGGCGGCCTCCAGCACCGCTCCCATCGCCTTCGCCCCCTGGGCGCGGATCAGGCTGTCGGGGTCCTCGCCCTCCGGCAGGAAGGCGACGCGGGCCGACTGGCCGGGAGCGAGGTGCGGCAGGATGCGCTCCACCGCCCGCCAAGCCGCCCGCCGGCCGGCATTGTCGCCGTCGAAGCACAGGAAGGGCACCTTCTCCGCCGCCGGAATCAGTTTCCACAGCTCCTGCACCTGGGTCTCGGTCAGCGCGGTGCCCAGCGGCGCCACCGCCCCCTCGAAGCCGGCGCGGACCAGCGCGATCACGTCCATGTAGCCTTCGGCGACGATCACCGGCTTGCCGTCCGCCGCCGCCTGCCGCGCCCGCGACAGGCCGTAGAGCAGCGTGCCCTTGTGGAAGAGCGGCGTGTCGGCGGTGTTGACGTATTTCGGTCCGTCGCCCTCCAGGATGCGGCCGCCGAAGGCGACCACCTGCCCGCGCCGGTCGGTCACCGGGAACATCACGCGGTTGCGGAAGAAGCTGTAGGGCGACCGGCCATCGTCCGGCCGCTTCAACAGCCCGGCATTGACCATGTCCTCGTCGGAGAAGCCCTGCTTGCCGAGATATGTCCTCAGCGCATTCGAATCGCCGGGCGCATAGCCCAGCCGGAAGCGCGCGATGGTCTCGCCGTCCAGACCGCGCCGCATGAAATAATCGAGCCCCGTCCGCCCGGCGGAGGTGTGCAGTTGCTGTTCGAACCAGCGCGCCGCCTGCTCGACGAGGTCGTGCAGGGTCTTGCGCCGTTCGTAGCGCTGGCGGTCCTCCTCCGTCGGGCGCGGCACCGGCAGCCCGGCCTCGCCGGCCAGATGTTCGACCGCCTCGGGGAAGCCGAGATTGTCGTGGCGCATGACGAAGCCGATGATGTCGCCATGGGCGCCGCAACCGAAGCAATGAAAAAAGCCCTTCTGGTCGTTGACGTAGAAGGAGGGCGACTTCTCATTGTGGAAGGGACAGGGGGCCTTGTACTCGCGGCCGGCGCGGATCAGCCGCAGCCGCTTGGAGACCACTTCCGACAGGGTCAGCCGGGTGCGCAGTTCTTCCAGGAATTGGGGCGGGAAAGCCATGGTCGAACGGTCACCGGATACGAAGGACGACAAGCGGAAGCGATGGGGGTCACGCTATAGCAGAGGCATAGTATGGGAACCAGCGCCGCCGGCCCCAAGGGCGCAGACGGCGCAGATCAGTCCGGCTGCCTCACGAGATGCGTCCCGGCATAGAGTGTATGCAGAGGGGCTTCATAGCCGATGCTTTCCAGACCCAGCACGTCATCCGCCATGATCACCAACGGGCTCTCCGGCCAGCTTCCGTCGGCCTGCCGACGCAGAAGCTCCGCCCCAACCCCTGCCGTCCACAGAACCAGGATTTCGCGGACCGACGGTAGCGTGGTGTAGGTCCAGACATTTTCCCAGGTCTCAGCCTCGTTGCTGGGCGAGAGGATCTCGATCAGCAGCACCGGGTCGGGCAGAGTGCGGAGCCCGCGCTCGTCGGGCGTGCAGGTCACACCCAGGTCGGGGATGCGCAGGTTGTGGCTGGAGCGGACGCGGGGCTGTACGCCGGGAGCGGTCACGATATGGCAGCCGGGTGTCCGGTCGGCCAGATGGTTGCCGATCAGGCGGGCTACAGTGCTTTGCAGGATGCCATGGGTGATGCTCGCCGGGGCCATGGCGCGCGGCTCGCCATTCACCAGTTCGTACCGCGTGTCGGTACCGTCGCCGCTCCAGTCCAGGAACTCCGCGACGGTCATGCCTGAGAAAGTGGGCTTGCGGACCGCGACCATTCCACCGTCCTCCCGACTGCTGCACGCCACCCTGGGGCGCAAGCCTGGCCTCGGGTTCCCCCTCGGCGGCCAGCGCCCCGTCAGCCCGGCCTTACTTGCCGGAGAGCCGGGCCTTCAGCAGACCACCGGCCTTGGCGAAATCCATCTGGCCGGCATGGCGGGCCTTCAGCTCGGCCATCACCTTGCCCATGTCCTTGATGCTGGCCGCACCCAGCTCGGTCACGATGGCGTCGATGGCGGCGGCAACCTCCTCCTCGGTCATCTGCCTGGGCAGATAACGCTCGATGACCGCGATCTCCTCGCGCTCCTGCTGGGCCAGTTCGGGACGCCCGCCCTGCTCGTACATCGCCGCCGATTCGGTGCGCTGCTTCACCATGCCCTGCAGCATCGACAGGATGCCCGCCTCGTCGATGCCATCGGTCACGCCGCGCCCCCGGGCTTCGATGTCGCGGTCCTTCAGGCCGGCGAGGATCATGCGGATGGTGGACACCGCGCGCTGGTCCTTCGCGCGCATCGCATCCTTGAGGCTGTCGTTGAACTGCGTGCGCAGTGTCATGTCCCGTTTTCCTTGGTTCGTCGGGCCGGGATAGGAGGCTCCGGCCGGACAGCCGACTATTCCGAAAATGGCCGCCGATTTCCACGGCAAAAGCCCCAGCCGGCAAATGGGTGCCCCGCGACCGTCCGACTTTGTCCGCGGATCAGGGCCGCCTTGCAAAGCTATTGCTGGAAATCCTGCGTCCAATCGTCATATAGGATGTCCGGCCCATCCGATCAGCCCACTCGATCCCACGTCGCTGCCCATTCCGGCGGATGTGGGGTGCGAGCGGCTACGTGTGCGCGCCCGGCGGGACGCTAGGCCGTCGCCGTTCCGCCGATCACCCGATCCGTCGCCGGCCGCGGTTTTTGGGAAGGTTTACAGGAATGACTCTCGCCACTCCCCCCTCCGACAATGCGGTTCACACCGGCGTCCTGGTCTTGGCCGACGGCACCGTGTTCCGCGGCCGAGGCATCGGCGCCACGGGGGATTCGGTGGGCGAGGTGTGCTTCAACACCTCCATGACCGGCTATCAGGAAATCCTGACCGATCCCAGCTATGCCGGCCAGATCATCACCTTCACCTTCCCGCACATCGGCAACACCGGCGCCAACCTTGAGGACATCGAGACGATCACGCCGGCCGCCCGCGGCCTGATCCTGCGCGCCGACATCACCGATCCGTCGAACTGGCGCGCCACCCGCCACCTCGACGACTGGCTGAAGAGCTACGGCCTCGTCGGTCTGACCGGCATCGACACCCGCCGCCTGACCCGCCGCATCCGCGACCTGGGCGCGCCCAACGGCGTCGTCGCCCATGCGCCGGACGGCAAGTTCGACATCGAGGCGCTGGTCGCCAAGGCCAAGGGCTGGCCGGGTCTGGAGGGCATGGATCTGGCCAAGGACGTGTCCTGCCGCCAGACCTACGACTGGACCGAGGCCGGCTGGACCATCGGCGGCGGCTATGCCACGCTGGACAAGCCGCAGTACCATGTCGTCGCCATCGATTACGGCGCCAAGCGCAACATCCTGCGCTGCCTCGCCGCCGCCGGCTGCAAGGTGACGGTGGTGCCGTCGACCGCCACGGTCGAGGACGTGATGCGCCACCAGCCGGACGGCGTCTTCCTGTCCAACGGCCCCGGCGACCCCGCCGCCACCGGCGAATATGCCGTGCCGACGATCAAGGGCCTGCTCGACACCGGCGTGCCGATGTTCGGCATCTGCCTCGGCCACCAGATGCTGTCGCTGGCGCTGGGCGCCAAGACCACCAAGATGCAGCAGGGCCACCGCGGCGCCAACCATCCGGTGAAGGATCTGGCGAGCGGCCGGGTGGAGATCACCAGCCAGAACCATGGCTTCGTCGTGATGCCGGAGACGCTGCCGGCCGACGCCGAGGTCACCCATGTAAGCCTGTTCGACGGCACCAACGAAGGCATCCGCCTGAAGGGCAAGCCGGTCTTCTCGGTGCAGTACCACCCGGAAGCCTCGCCCGGCCCGCAGGACAGCCACTATCTGTTCGACCGCTTCGTCCAGCTGATCGCCGAGAAGAAGGCGGCCTGAGGCCGGATCGCCGGCAGGTCATGAAAAGGGGGGAGCCGTTCGCGCGGCTCCCCCTTTTTCTATTTGGCATTACGGTCTTTGTCGGGGGCCAGCGTTGCCGCGGTCGCCGTGCGCGGCTGTACCCGCTGGATGCCACCATAGCAGCTGGTGCCACCACGTCCGCCGGGCGATCCGGCAGCCTGGCCGTACTGGGTGCAATCCGCAGTCTGGCTGGCGGCGGTTTGGTTGGCGGCTGCCTTTTCGCCGTCATGCTTCTGGTCGCGAGGCTGTGATTTGGGATCGTTCACAGTGGCCTCCTGGAGGTTGCGGACCATATCCTTTATGGCCTCTCCTAGATTGCCAACATGGTCAGCGATCAGCGGTTCCAACAGATATGCGTCTTCCCGACCATCCGTTTTCCCACAAGCCCCATCGGGCCGCCGAGCCAGACGGCCCCGCCTGCCCGCTCTGCGGCCGGCCGATGGTGCCGGGCGCCAGCCTGAACGAACACCATCTGATCCCCCGCACCTATGGCGGGCGCGAGACGGTGACGATGCACCGCATCTGCCATGCGAAAATCCATGCGGTGCTGACCGAGCAGCAGCTGCGCGACCGGTATCACGAGATCGACGCCCTGCGCGGCCATCCCGACATCGCCGGCTTCATCCGCTGGGTCCGCCGCAAGCCGCCGGAATTCAACGACGGCCACGCCACCGACCGGCAAGCCGGAGACCGGCGGCGGCGCAAGCGCTGAACGCTGGAGTCAGCCCTGGCGGACGGTCCGCCGCGTGGCGGGTTTCGGCAGGTAATTGCGGGCTTCACCGTTGCAGACCCGGCTGACCCGCTCATACTCCTCGACCGTATCGACCTGGGCCTGCCGGCGGTCGCGCTCGCGACCGAACTCCTGCATGATCCGCCGCATCGCCGATTCGAGCGGCCGGCGGACCGCCGCCATCGCCTGCGACTGGCTGCGCGACCGCACCGGCGCCATCTCCGCGATAACCTGATCCAGCCGGCTGCGGATCTGCGGCATCATCTCCTGCAGCAGGGCCTCGTCCACCGCGACATGGCGCATCTCGTGGGCAAGCACCTCGCCATGCAGGCAGGAGCCGGCGGGGATTTCCCGGGCGACATGGACGATGCGCTGCTGGAAGCCGAAACTGATGGCAAGCTTGCTGGCCGAGGCGCAATAGGTGCCGTCGCCCATCGTCTTGAACAGGGCCGACACCTGGGACTGCTCGCCGTAGCGCGCCTGGGTCAGCCCCAGCACATGGCTGTCGGTGGTGCTGACCGGACCCGGCGTGCGTCCCGGCAGGCGGGTGAGCTGCGGGATCGACAGCGCATCGTCACGCTGGATCGGCGCCAGCACGGTGTCGAGGTCCAGCGTGGCCGGCGGAAATCCGGTGCAGCCGTTCGACTGCGCCGCAGCCGGCGACATGGACAGCAGGATTGCCGCAAGGGCGAGGAACAGGAGGCGAACGGTCATCCCAGCACTGTTACCGGGAAACCGTTCTCCTACAAGAGATTTGGCGGCAAGAGATTTGACGGCAAGAGATATGGAAGGGCCGCCACCGCAGGTCTCCGGCGGCGGCCCCCAATGCCGTCCTCAATGCTTGGAGGGGAACAGGAAGCGCGCCTTCAGGGTGCCTTCGATGGCGCGCAGGTCGTTGACGACCTCCAGCTCGTCGACGTCGCCGTTGACGTCGACCACCACATAGCCCAGCTCCGGATCGGTCTGGAGATACTGGGCGGCGATGTTCAGGTCGCGGCCGGAGAACACCTCGTTCACCTTGCGCAGCATGCCCGGACGGTTCTCGTGGACGTGCAGGAAACGGGTGCAGCCGGCCTGCACCGGCAGCGCCACCTGCGGGAAGTTGACGGCGCCGACGGTGGAGCCGTTGTCCGAATACTCCAGCAGCTTCTGCGCCACCTCGGTGCCGATGTTGGCCTGGGCCTCCATCGTCGAGCCGCCGATGTGCGGGGTCAGGATGGCGGTCTTGATGCCGCGCAGCGCGCTCTGGAACTCTTCCTTGTCGGAACCGGGCTCAACCGGGAAGACGTCGATGGCGGCGCCCAGGATGTGGCCGGAGTTCATCGCGGCGGCCAGCGCCTCGATCTCCACCACCTGCCCGCGGGCGGCGTTGATCAGGTGGCTGCCCTTCTTCATGGCGGCCAGCTCACGCTCGCCGATCATGTCGCGGGTCTGCGGGGTGTCGGGCACATGCAGGGTCACCACGTCGGACACCGACAGCAGCTCCTCCAGCGAGTCACAGGCCCGCGCATTGCCGAGCGCCAGCTTGCGCACGGTATCGTAGAAGCGGACCTGCATGCCCATCGCTTCGGCCAGGATCGACACCTGGGTGCCGATGTGGCCGTAGCCGACGATGCCCAGCGTCTTGCCGCGGATCTCGTAAGAGTCCTTGGCCGACTTCATCCAGCCGCCGCCATGCACCAGCTGCGACTTCTCGAAGATGCCGCGCATCAGCATGATGATCTCGCCGATCACCAGCTCCGCCACCGACCGGGTGTTGGAATAGGGGGCGTTGAACACCGGCACGCCGTGGCGGCGCGCCGCCTTCAGGTCGACCTGGTTGGTGCCGATGCAGAAGCAGCCGACGGTGATCAGCTTGCTCGCCGCCTCGAACACCTTGGCGGTCAGGTGCGTCCGCGAGCGGATGCCCAGGATGTGGACCGAGCCGATGCGTTCCAGCAGCTCGGACTCGTCCAGCGCGCGCGGCAGCCGCTCGACGGAGGCATAACCGCCGCGGGCCAGCTCGTCGATGGCGTTGTCGTGGACACCTTCCAGCAGAAGGATGTTGATCTTGTCCTTGGAGAGCGAGAGCTTGGTCACGGCCGGCTTCCGTATCTGGGCATCGGTTCTGTCCCGCAAGGCCAGCCCACCGGGATACGGCGCGTAGGGCCTTTCGGAAAAGCGAGCGCGCAAAATAATACCAAAGGCAGCCCTTGTCACCTGACGGATGTTGCGCCGCGGCGTCCGTTTCCGCATGCCGGATTGGCGCGCAGCGCGGGTTGGGTGTATCAGTCTGACCGCGCTTCAAACCTGGAAAGCCTGTCATGAGCGACGTGACGATCTATCACAGCCCGCGTTGCAGCAAATCGCGCGAGACGCTGGAGCTTCTGCGCTCCCGCGGCGTCGAGCCGACGGTGATCGAGTATCTGAAGACCCCGCCGAGCGCGGCGGAGCTGTCGGCCATCCTCGCCAAGCTGGGCAAGGGGCCGCGCGACATCACCCGCGCTAGGGAAGCGGCGGAGGCCGGCATCGCGAAGGACCTCGACGGCGAGGCGCTGGTCGCCGCCCTGTCCGCCAATCCGGCGGCCATCGAGCGCCCCATCGTGGTCAAGGGCGACCGCGCCCGCGTCGGCCGCCCGCCGGAGTCGGTGCTGGACCTGCTCTGATCCGCTTCGATCCGCTTTGACTTGCTCTGCCCCCTCAACCCCCGCCCCTTCACCGGAGCCCTCCGCCCGTGACCAGCAAGCACACCGCAGCATCCGCCGCCGCTGAGCTGTCGACCATCCGCGATTTTCTGCGCTACGGCGTCAGCCGCTTCAACGAGGCCGATCTGGATTACGGCCACGGCACCACCACGGCCTTCGACGAGGCGGTGTTCCTGGTGCTGGAGTCGCTGCACCTGCCGGTCGACCAGCTCGACCCCTATCTGGATTCCCGGCTGACCGCGGCGGAGCGCGAGGCGGTGGCCGGCATCCTCCATGCCCGCATCGACACCCGCAAGCCGGCGCCCTATCTGCTGAACAAGGCCTATATCCAGGGCATCCCCTTCTATGTGGACGAGCGGGTGATCGTCCCGCGCTCCTACATCGGCGAGCTGCTGTTCTCCGACATGTTCGGCGGCGACGACTTCACGCTGGTCGAGGACCCGACCTCGGTCGAGCGGGTGCTGGATCTGTGCACCGGATCCGGCTGCCTCGCCATCCTGGCTGCCCGCATTTTCCCGGAGGCCCAGGTCGACGCGGTGGACCTGTCGCCCGACGCGCTGGAGGTGGCGAAGCGCAACGTCGCCGACAGCGGCTTCGCGGACCGCATTACCCTGCATCAGGGCGACCTGTTCGCCCCGCTGAAGACGCGGAAATACGACGTCATCATCACCAACCCGCCCTATGTCGATGCCGAGGCGATGGACGCCCTGCCGCCGGAATTCCGGGCCGAGCCGGCACTGGCGCTGGCCGGCGGCGACGACGGGCTGGACATCGTCCGCCGCATCCTGAAGGAAGCGCCCAAGCACCTGACGCCGGAGGGCGGCCTGCTCTGCGAGTTCGGCACTGGCCGCGAGATTCTGGAGGCGGAGTATCCCCAGCTGGACTTCCTGTGGCTGCAGACCGCCAACAGCTTCGGCGAGGTGTTCTGGCTGACCCGGGACCAGCTGAAGGCCGGGAAGTGAGCCGAAGGTAGAGAGCGATTGCCCCACTTCGGTCTTCCCCATCCGGCGAGGACCGGGTGAGGGTTTCGATGTCCCCAGGAACCCTTCTCCCGCCCGCCGGTTGTCCTCTCACGATGTTGCACCGCAGCAGCCCCGAGAGGACGCCGCCGATGACCGACCGCCGCTCCACCATCCTCAAGACCCTGGGCCTCACCGCGCTGACCCTGGGCGGATTGGCCGTCGCCAACACGCTTGCCACCCGCGCGGCCGAACGGCGCTATCCGCCCGAAGGCCGTTTCCTCACCGTCGATGGCGTCCGGCTTCATTACATGGAGGCCGGCGAAGGCCCGCCGGTCGTGCTGCTGCACGGCAATGTCTCCGCCCTCGGCGATTCGTTGGCGAGCGGGCTGTTCCAGCGTTTGGCCCGGACCCACCGGGTGATCGCCTTCGACCGGCCCGGCATGGGCCACAGCGACCGCCCGCGGGATCGCGCCTGGACGCCGGAGGATCAGGCCGACCTGCTGGCCCGGGCCTTCGCCGCGCTGGAGATCGAGGACGCCGTGGTCGTCGGCCATTCCTACGCCACGCTGGTGGCGCTGGCCCTGGCCCTGGACCATCCGCGGACGGTGAAGGGCCTGGTGCTGATGGCCGGCTATTATTTCCCGACCAAGCGGGCCGATGCGGCTCTGGTGGCGCCGTTGGCGATGCCGGTGCTGGGCGACCTTCTGCGTCACACCCTGTCGCCGCCGGTTTCGATGGCGATGATGCCGGGGCTGTTGAAGACGCTGTTCTCGCCCCGTCCGGTGCCGGACCATCTGACCGAGAGCTTCCCCGCCGCCCTGACCATCCGGCCGGGCCAGATGCGCGCCAACGCCCAAGATGGCGTGACCATGGCGCCCGCCGCCGAACGCCTGCAGCACCGTTACGCCGAGGTGACCGTCCCGGTGGCGATCTTCGCCGGCCATCACGACCGCGTGGTCGAGCAGGAGGAGCAGAGCGGCCGGCTGCATCATGTGCTGCCCGACAGCACCCTGCATTGGGTGCCGGACTCCGGCCACATGGTCCATTATGCCGACCCGGACCTGGTCGTGCGCCGGATCGGGGAGCTGTCAGCCCTGGAGGCGACTCCGCGGATCGCCGCTCACAGATAGCGCCGCATCAGGATGCTGCCGCCCTGGTGCGGCAGCCGGGGGTGCCAGGGGATGGCGGCGCTGCCGATCTCCTCGAACCCCTCGCCGACGTAGAGACGGCGGGCCGGCTCGTTGTCGGCCCAGACATGCAGGGTGACCCGGTCGAATCCGCCGGTCCGTGCCCGCTCGTAGAACCAGCCGAGCAACCGGCCGGCGATGCCGTGGCGCCGGAATGCGGGATCGACCGCCAGGGCGGACAGGAAATAGCTGCCCCAGTCCAGCGTTTCGGGGAATGCGCCCATATGGGCGACGCGGTCGGGCGGCAGGCCGCTGTAATCCTCCGTCCGGATCCAGTCGGTGGGATAGCCATGGGCGATGCCGATCACCTGCCCATCCAGTTCGGCGACACCGCTCTGGCGATGCGACAGCGACCCGCTGCGCCCGGCCAGACCGGGCATCAGCATCTCCGCCGCAGTCATCCCCGGCACCAGCCCGTCGAGCAGGAATTCGTAGACGCCGCCGCCGGCGATGTCGATCAGCCGTGCCAGATCCGGTGCGTCGTCGGCATCGGCGGAGCGAAGGCGGAGGCGGTCGTCAGTCAGTGCGGAACTCACGGGCGGAACCCTTGGATCGGGAAAGCGGCTGGATAGAAAAGGCTCTCCTGCCGACGATTTCCAGTCTCAATCTTATCTGTCCTGATCGGCCGCCCGGTTCAAATCGTCGCGCAGCCGCAGCAGCGCATCGCGGAGCGACATCAGCTCCGCGGCGGAGCAGCCGGCGGCGGCGGCGATTCGCGTCGGCAGGCATTCGGCCTGCGTCCGCAAGGCCGCCCCTTCGCCGGTCAGGCCGATGCGGACCAGCCGCTCGTCCTGCGGATCGCGGCGGCGGGTCAGCAGTCCCTGCCCTTCCATCCGCTTCAGCAGCGGGGTCAGCGTGCCGCTGTCCAGCCCAAGCCGCTCGCCGAGCAACTTCATCGACTGCCCGTCCTCCTCCCACAGCAGCAGCATGATCAGATACTGCGGATAGGTCAGGCCAAGCTGCTCCAGCATCGGGCGATAGACGCGGCTCATCGCCAGATTGGCGGAATAGAGCGCGAAGCACGCCTGATTGGAAAGCAGAAGCGGATCGTCCCTGTCGGCTGCCATGATGTCTGAACCTTGAAAAGACGGCGCGCCGCCGGGATGCCGCGCGTCGGTCGATCGTGCGGACTGCACAATCGCGCGCAACAGCCCGGCGGCGCAATGCCGAAGACTTTTCGCTTCAGGCGATGGGCTCAGGCCCGGCCCTCAGGCAACGGTCGTGGTGACCGGGATGTTGCCCCTGGTGGCGTGGCTGTACGGGCAGACCTTATGGGCGCGGGCCAGCAGATCCTCGGCGGCGGCCTTGTCCATGCCCGGCAGCGAAACCACGAAATCGACCGTCAGGCCGAACCCTTCGCCATCGTCGCGGGCACCGATGCCGACCGTGGCGTTCACCGTCAGATCGGCCGGGACGGCGATCTTGTCGCGGTTGCCGACGAACTTGATGGCGCCGATGAAGCAGGCGGAATAGCCGGCGGCGAACAGCTGCTCGGGGTTGGTGGCACCACCCTGGCCACCCAGCTCCTTCGGCGCGGCCAGCGCGACCGACAGCAGGCCATCCTCGCTGACGGCCTTGCCGTCGCGGCCACCGGTGGCGGTCACCTTGGTCGAATACAGGGTCTTCATGACGTGTGCTCCTTCATTGATCGCTGAGTGGCGGAGTTTGGTTTCCTGGGCGGCGGCTCGAACCGGCCCCCGTGATCTTGTGAGAGGAACAGTGACGCACAATCGAATTGCACGCAATGTATTTGATTGCGCGTTATTCGATTGTGCGCAATGCGTCTGGCGCATGGCACGGCATATAAGAGAAAGCGGCGGAGGCGCGGGCAGCGCCAGCTCTGCCCGGATTCTCCGGCCGCAACGCCTTCAGCGACGTGAAAGGCTTTTCATTCCGCCACCCGGAGGTCCACCTTGCCGCGCCGTTCGTCGGTCCTGCGCCCCATGGTGATGTTCTTGGGCGCCCGCACGTCCCGGTTCCGCCATGTCCAGCATTCGCCCGTCTCATCCTGGAAACAGACCCAGCACAAATCATGCTCGGCGCCATAGTCGATGAGGAAATGCGCAAGGGCGGGGCCCTTTGGGGTGTCCATGGGAAGCGGCGGATTGAGTTGGAGCATGATGGCCTCGTTGCGACACTGTGGAGCATGAACGCGCCAAAGCATGCGCTCGGTCCCGCTTCGCTTGCGGACACTCCCATTGCGCCGGCCCCGTGCGTCTGTCTTCCCGCCCAAGACTTCCATACAGTGCCGATAGAAGACGCGCCGCCCCCCAGAACCCGGGCAAAGAAAAAGCCCTGGAACCGTTGGGTTCCAGGGCTTTTTCGTTCCCTCCGGAACTGGTCGGAGCGACAGGATTCGAACCTGCGACCCCCAGACCCCCAGTCTGATGCGCTACCAGGCTGCGCTACGCTCCGTCAACATCACCGCAGTGCTTGCGGCTTGGCTCCGGAAGGGAACGGGACTATAGCCGCGGGCTTTCGCCGATGCAACATCTCCCGTGATGATTTTTCAGCTTTTTTTGCCCCCAATTTCGGACAGGCGGGACAGCACCGATTGCAGCGATTTCAGCTCGTCCAGAACCATGGTGATCTCGTGCCGGACCGCGTCCGACAGCGGCGGATGATCCTCGCCCGCCTCCCTGTCGTCATCCCTGTCATCGTCGGCGACGTCGCCGCCGAATCCGTCCGCATCGACCGGCCCGCCACCATCGTCGGCATCCTCGGGCAGCGGCGGGGTCGGGTCGGACATGCGCCCTTCCTTCAGCAGACGCTGGACGCCCTTGATGGTGTAGCGGTCCTCATACAGCAGAGCCTGGATCCGCCGCAGGAGTTCGACATCCTCCGGCCGGTAATAGCGCCGGCCGCCACCGCGCTTCAGCGGACGGATCTGGGGGAACTTCGTTTCCCAGAACCGCAGTACATGCTGAGGCACGTTGAGGTCGGTCGACACCTCGCTGATGGTGCGATAGGCCGTGGCGGATTTCATGGCGCGATCAGGCCGCCGTCCGACAGAGGCCGCCAGCGGCGATCCGCGGTAAGGCACGGCACGGCGACGGACAAGGCGGAGAGGTCATCGCAATCGACCGGCGTCAGGACAGCGCCCGCGCAGGCGTCGGTGCCCCACCCTCCTGAACCTCGTTGATTCGGTGTTTCAGCACATGGCTGGCACGGAACACCAGAACACGGCGCGGCAGAATCGGCACCTCTTCCCCGGTCTTGGGGTTGCGGCCGACTCGTTCGCCTTTCTGGCGGACCTGGAAACTGCCGAAGGACGAGATCTTGACCATCTCCCCCCGGGACAGGGCATCGGAAATCTCGTCGAGCACCGTTTCGACCAGATCGGCCGACTCGTTGCGCGAAAGTCCGACTTCCTGGTAGACGGCTTCGCTCAGTTGGGCGCGCGTTACGGTATTTTGCGACATTGTCAGACCTCCCCCCGCAACCGTTGCAAAGACGGTAATCCGGCGAAAGAAGGTCCGTCAATTCAAAAGCTTGGCAGTCTCATACGGCCCGGCCGAAGCCCGGCCGGGCGTGCATCGCAGCATGACGGATGTGCGATATGCGGAGGACGCCTTACCAGCGGACCAGCGCCGACCCCCAGGTCAGGCCGCCGCCGATGGCTTCCATCAGGATCAGGTCGCCGCGCTTGATGCGGCCGTCCGCCACCGCCTCGCCCAGGGCCAGCGGGATCGACGCCGCGGAGGTGTTGCCGTGGCGGTCCACCGTCAGCACCACCTTTTCCGGCGACAGCTTCATCTTGCGGGCCAGCCCGTCGATGATGCGGCGATTCGCCTGGTGCGGCACCATCCAGTCGATGTCAGTCGACTCCAGGCCGTTGGCGGCCAGGGCCTCCTCGACCACCGCCGACAGCTTCGACACGGCATGGCGGAAGATTTCCTGCCCATGCATGCGGACATGGCCGATGGTGCCGGTCGAGGACGCGCCGCCATCGACATAGAGCAGGTCGTACTGGTTGCCGTCGGAATGCAGGTGGGTGGACAGCACGCCGCGGTCGCTCGAATCGCCCCTGGCCTCGTAGGCCTCCATGACGATGGCGCCGGCGCCGTCACCGAACAGCACGCAGGTGGTGCGGTCGTTCCAGTCCAGCAGGCGGGAGAAGGTCTCCGCACCGATCACCAGAGCGCGGCGCGCCTGGCCGTTGCGCAGGAAATTGTCGGCCACCGACATGGCATACACGAAGCCGGCGCAGACCGCCTGGATGTCCATGGCGAAACCGCCGGCGCCCAGCGCGGCCTGCACCTTGGTGGCCGTGGCCGGGAAGGTGTTGTCCGGGGTGGTGGTGGCCAGGATGATGCAGTCGATGCTGCTGCCCGGCACGCCCGCATGCTCCAGCGCCCGCGTCGCCGCGGCGATGGCGAGGTCGGAGGTCTTCTCCCCCTCGGCGGCGATGTGGCGGGACCTGATGCCGGTGCGCTGGACGATCCATTCGTCCGTCGTGTCGACCCGCTGTTCCAGATCTTGGTTTGTGACGACGTTGGACGGCAGGAAGATGCCGCAACCCAGAACTCGGGAACGCATGACCATTGTTCAGCCCGCCGCCGCCTTCGTGTCGGGAAGAGGGGTCGCGTCGGCTATACGTCCCATCTCTTCCTTGATGCGTTCGTTGAAGCCGTGCGTCGCCAGATTGATGGCGACCGCAACGGCATTGGCGAAGCCGACAGCGTCGGTGCCGCCATGGCTCTTCACGCAGACGCCGCGCAGGCCGAGGAACATCGCGCCGTTGTAGCGGCGCGGGTCGATCCGCTCGCGGAAGCGCTTGAAGGCGCCGCGGGCCAGCAGGTAGCCGATCCGTGCCAGGAAGGACGTCGCGAAGGTGCGGCGCAGGAATTCGGAGAACAGCTTCGCCGTCCCCTCCGCCGTCTTCAGCGCGACATTGCCGGTGAAGCCGTCGGTGACGATGACGTCCACCGTGCCCAGCCCGATGTCGGTGCCTTCGACGAAGCCATGGAAGCGGCCGGGAAGCGGCATGTCACGCAGGCTGGCCGCCGCGGCACGCACCACCTCGTTGCCCTTCATGTCTTCCGAGCCGATGTTCAGCACGCCGATCGACGGCTGCGGCAGGCCCAGGATGGCACGTGCGAAGACGGCCCCCATCACGGCGAACTGAACGAGGTTTTCAGGCTGGCACTCGGCATTGGCGCCGAGGTCCAGCATCACGCTCTCGCCCCGTTGCGTCGGGAAGAAGGAGGCCATCGCCGGCCGGTCGATGCCCGGCAGCGTCTTCAGCACGAACTTGGCCATCGCCATCAGGGCGCCGGTGTTGCCGGCCGACACCACGCAGGCCGCCTCGCCCGCCGCAACGGCGTCGATGGC
Source organism: Azospirillum sp. 11R-A (assembly GCF_049472615.1). Taxonomy (NCBI): domain Bacteria; kingdom Pseudomonadati; phylum Pseudomonadota; class Alphaproteobacteria; order Rhodospirillales; family Azospirillaceae; genus Azospirillum; species Azospirillum sp. 11R-A. The sequence goes on from NZ_JBCEBL010000005.1 coordinate 285,484, forward strand.
AAGCCTCATGCTGGACTGGCGACCCGCACGCAGCGCAACCGCAGGCTTGGCGTCCCCGGCCACGAAGTCGGCGGTGTGGCGGATTTCCGCCACCGCCTTCAACGCAGGCCGCTGGTTCAGCAGCGGCTCAAGCCGCTGCTGGTCGCCATACAGCAGAAAACGCACGTCGGGATGGCGTTCCCGCGCGATGTCCGCCCCGGCAATGACCATGTCGGGACCGTGATCGCCACCCATGGCATCCAGGGCGATGGTCAGGCGCTGGCTCACCGCGAACAGGCTCCCCGGCTTGGACCCCGGCAGGGGCGACGGGCGCCCCCGATCAACGGGACCTCAGACAACGCGATGCGGATCAAGCGGCCGCGGTGCCGCTCTGAACCACTTCACGCTGGTCGTAATGGCCGCAAGACCCGCAGACGTGGTGCGGACGCTTCAGCTCACCGCAGTTCGGGCACTCGTTGTAGGCCGAAGTCGGCAGAGCGTGGTGCGAACGACGCATGTTGCGCCGCGACTTGGAGGTCTTCTTCTTCGGAACAGCCATGACCGTAAACTCTCTTCATTGGAAAGGGCGGCCCGAACAGGGGCCGCCCAGCGCGAGCGGCATTCAATAAGGCAAATGCCCCAAAAGGGCAAGCCCGAACAACCCCCATTTCGCAACCCCGGGCCGCTCATTGGTGGGGGTGGAAGTGCCGGCCCTTATACAAGACGCGGCGGAGAAAGCAACAGCCGGATCAGTCCCGCGGCTTCAACTGCTGCAGGACGGCGAAGGGATTGGGTTTTTCAGACTCCGCGGCGGCCTCTTCCTCCACCGCCTCCCCTTCCTCATGCTCGCGGTAGCCCTCGAAGTCCACGCCTTCGGCATGCGGATAGGGGTCGAGCCCCAGCGACAGGTGCTGCGCCGTCAGCTCGCCGATGTCGATTCGGTTGTTCTCCATCGGCTCGGGAACGTCCTCGTCGGACAGGGAGGCGTCGAAATCGATCTCCAGCCCCGGGTCCTCGATCATCGACTCCGGAGCGAACAGCGCCTCGAAACGTTCGCTGACATGGGCCGGCACCGGCTCCAGCGTCACGACGCAGGTCTGGACGACGTCGGCCTCCAGCTGTCCGGACACCCGGATCATCTGGCCGCCGCGCACGGCGCGCAGCTTCACCGTGGCGGTCAGGCTGCCGACCGCCTCCAGCTCCAGCCGTTCGGCGAGCGCGCGGCGCTCCGTCTCCGTCGCTTCGATGGTTTCGCTCACCTCGGCACGACGCACCGTGTCGGCATTGACGACGCGCGAGAATTCCGGGGCCGGCAGGGCGCCGTTGGCAGGGCTCATGGCAAAGACTTTCCGATCGAAAACCAAAACGGCCGGCGCGGCGAACGCCCGGCGACACCCGAGTCACATGCAGCCCGCGGCCTGGAAAGGCAAGTCCCCAGACGCTGCGGCAGGCGTCGGCGGGACGCAAAGATATCCCAGGGCGACTCTTCATATATAGGGAAGCGGTCAGGCGGGCACCGGTGCGAAGCGGATCTCGCCCCGCATCAGCGACTCCAGCGGCTGGGCGTCGAGCGTCGCGGCACAGCTGCGGACATAGGCGGCCATGGTCGTCAGCGCCCCGTCCGGCACCGGATCGACCGTGCCATAGAGGTTGTTGTCCAGCGCCACCTCCAGCCTGCGGCCGTCGGAGTCGGCCAGCGCCTCGTCATAGGCGCGGATCCGCCCGGCCATCCCGCGCGCCATCGTCTTCACGCGCCGGGCGATGCCGCTGTCGCCGACCCCCATCTCCAGCAGCGACTTCTCGAAATCGTCGACCATCGTCTCGTAGAGGCGCTGCGACAGTTTGCCCGCCTCCGGCCCCTGCCCCTTCAGCCGGCGCATCACCAGCAGCATGTGCAGCGCCACCATCTCGAACCGCCCGTCCAGGCTGTCGGGTACGGAAAGCGCGCTGTAGAAGCCCGGTTCGCGGGCCTGCCCGACGACGGCAGTGAACAGGCCGCCCACCGCGGCGGCGGTGCGGGCGCGGTCTCCGCCCCCGACACGACCCGAGAGAGGGCCCAGCAGAGGGCCCAGCAAACGGCCGATAAAGCTTCCTGACACGAACGGCAGCCCTTCCCCGACTCGGAGTCTCGTTGACAGGGCGAAGCAGCCGGTGCGATTGTCCCGCCCGGAGACTGTCCACAGCCGTGAACGGCCTCGTTGCCCCGCCGGCTCCATCATAGCCCGAGCACCATGACCAGATCGAACTTTTCCGCCCCCCGCACCGTCATTCGCACCGCCCTGCTGGGCAGCGTCCTGCTCGCCGGCCTCGCCGCGACCGGCTGCTCGCCCACCGTCGCCACCCGCGGCAACCTGACGGACCCGCAGCTGGTGGCGGAACTGCAACCGGGCCAGAGCCGGCGCGACGACGTCGCCGCGGTGCTGGGCACGCCAACCTCGGTCGGCACCTTCGATCCAAACGTCTGGTACTATATCGGGCAGAAGACCGAGAAGACCGCCTTCTTCGAGCCCGAAGTCATGGAGCGCCGCGTCGTCGTCGCCCGCTTCGACGACAACGGCGTCCTGCGCGAGATCAAGACGCTCGACAAGTCGAACGGCCAGGACATCGATCTGGTGGAGCGCACCACCCCCACCGCCGGCCGCGAGATGGGCTTCCTGGAACAGATGATGGGCAACGTCGGCCGCTTCTCCGCCAAGGACACCAAGGGCAAGGGCCCCGGCAGCTGATCGGCCGGCCGATAGCCCGGACCGCCGTGCCCGCTCTTTCCGATATCGACACCGACCTGCGCCACATGCGCGCCGCCCTGTCGCTCGCGGCGCGCGGGCTGGGGCGGACCTGGCCCAATCCCGCGGTCGGCTGCGTGCTGGTCCGCGACGGCGCCGTGATCGGCCGCGGCTGGACCCAGCCCGGCGGCCGTCCCCATGCCGAGGCGGAGGCGCTGGCCCGCGCCAGCACCTTGTCCGGCGGAGCGGAAGGCGCCACCGCCTACGTCACGCTGGAGCCCTGCAACCATTATGGCAAGACGCCGCCCTGCGCCCTGGCGCTGGTCGAGGCGAAGGTGGCGCGCGTCGTCGTCGCCTGCCAAGACCCCGACCCGCGGGTTGCCGGCGGTGGGTTGACGCGGCTGCGCGATGCCGGCATCGCGGTGACCACCGGCGTCTGCGAGGCCGAGGCGCTGACCCTGAACGAGGGCTTCTTCAACCGCATCACGCTGGGCCGCCCGCTGATCACATGCAAGGTCGCCAGCACGCTGGACGGCCGCATCGCCACCGCCACCGGCGAGTCGCAGTGGATCACCGGCCCGACCGCCCGCGCCTGGGGCCACCGGCTGCGCGCCAGCCATGACGCCATCCTGGTCGGCATCGGCACCGCCCTGGCCGACGATCCCGAACTGAGCTGCCGCCTGCCCGGCCTGGAAGACCGCAGCCCGGTGCGCGTTGTGGTGGACAGCAGCCTGCGCCTGCCGCCGACGGCGAAGCTCGCCACCGGCGCTCGCCACATTCCGACCTGGGTCGTCACCGGCCCCACTCCCGACCCCGTGCGGGCCGAGGCTCTGACGGCGCTCGGCGTCGAGCCGATCCCGGTCGCCGCCGGGCCCGACGGACGTGTCGATCCCGCCGCCGCGATGACGGCCCTCGCCACCCGCGGCATCACCCGCGTGCTGGTGGAGGGCGGGGCGTCGATGGCCGGCGCCCTGCTCGGTGCCGGTCTGGTCGACCGGCTGGAATGGTTCCGCGCCGCCTCGCTGATCGGCGGCGACGGGTTGCCGGCGGTCGCCGGCTTCGGAGTCGAGGCGCTGGCCGCGATGGCGCGCTTCGAACGCACCGCCATCCGCAGCGCCGGCGCCGATCTGGCCGAAAGCTACCGCCGGAAAGCCTCCGCAGCGTCGATCTAGCCCACGCAACAGACCGTTGCGCCGCCTGCGGTGTCGCGCCCGCTTCCCCTGGCCGCGAAACCTGCTAAATTCCCCCGCATGTTCACCGGAATCATCACCGATGTCGGGCGCGTCCGGGCCGTGGAGCGGCAGGGCGACACCCGGTTCACCATCGAGACCGCCTTCGACACGGAGACGATCGCGATCGGGGCGTCCATCGCCCATAACGGCGTCTGCCTGACGGTCATCGAAAAGGGACCGGGGGCCTACGTCATCCAGGCGTCTGGGGAAACCCTGTCGAAGACGACGCTCGGCGGCTGGGAAGCCGGCACGCGCGTAAACCTGGAACGCGCCCTGAAGGTCGGCGACGAGCTGGGCGGCCACATCGTGTCCGGCCATGTCGACGGCGTCGGCCGGCTGCTGTCGGTCCGCCCCGAAGGCGAATCGCTGCGCCTGACCTTCGAGGCGCCGGCCACACTCGCCAAATACATCGCGCCCAAGGGCTCGGTCGCCATCGACGGCGTGTCGCTGACCGTCAACGAGGTCGAAGGCAACCGCTTCGGCGTCAACATCATCCCCCACACCCAGACCGCCACCACCTTCGGCGGGCTGACGGAGGGCGATGCGGTCAATCTCGAAATCGATATGCTGGCGCGCTATGTCGCCCGGCTCGCGGGGCAGGAATGACGTCCGAGTTTCACCACTACCTGTCGACGGCCGAAGAGATCATCGAAGAGGCGCGTCAGGGCAGGATGTTCATCCTGGTCGATGACGAGGACCGGGAGAACGAGGGCGATCTGGTGATCCCCGCCTCCTGCGCCACGCCGGACGCGGTGAACTTCATGGCCAAGCACGGGCGCGGCCTGATCTGCCTCACCATGGACCGGCCGAACATCGAACGGCTGCGCCTGCCGCTGATGGCGCAGCAGAACGCCTCGCGCCACCAGACCGCCTTCACCGTCTCCATCGAGGCGCGCGAAGGCGTGACCACCGGCATCTCCGCCGCCGACCGTGCCCGCACCATCGCCGTCGCCATCGACCCGGCGTCCGGTCCGCACGACCTCGCCACCCCCGGCCACATCTTCCCGCTGCTGGCGCGTGACGGCGGCGTGCTGGTCCGCGCCGGCCATACCGAGGCCTCGGTCGACATCGCCCGGCTGTCCGGCCATTCCTCGTCCGCCGTGATCTGCGAGATCATGAACGACGACGGCACCATGGCCCGCCTGCCCGATCTGGTGCAGTTCGCCCAGTTCCACGGGCTGAAGGTCGGCACCATCGCCGACCTGATCGCCTATCGCCGCCGCACCGAGACCATCGTCGAGCAGGTTCTGGCCGGCAATCTCGACAGCCGCTATGGCGGGCGCTTCCAGTCCTACGTCTACATCAACAAGATCCAGTATGCGGAGCACATCGCGCTGGTCCGCGGCGACATCTCCGGCGACGAGCCGGTGCTGGTGCGCATGCATGCCCAGTCGGTGCTGGACGACGTGCTGGGCGACCGCAACTCCGGCCGCGACAACGACCTGCATGCCTCGATGGAGCTGATCGCCAAGGAAGGCCGCGGCGTCGTCGTGCTGCTGCGCGAGCCGAACCCGAACGGCCTTTCCACCGTGCTGAAGGCGCGGCTGGAAGGTCAGGCCGGCAGCGTTCCGGAACTGCGCGACTATGGCATCGGCGCACAGATCCTGCTGGATCTGGGCGTGCGCAAGATGACCCTGATCTCCAACCGCAAGAAGCCGATCATCGGGCTGGAAGGCTACGGCCTGACCGTGGTCGGCCACCGCGCGATCAACCCGGGCGCCGCGGATCCCGGTGAGGACTGAGGACCAGAACGCCGCCGGATGACCGACACGCCCCACATCATGGTCGTGGACGCCCGCGTCCACGAGGACATCGCCGATGAACTGGCGCGCGGCGCCGTCGCGGAACTCGACCGCGCCGGGGCCACGCACATCCGCTATGGCGTGCCCGGCTGTCTGGAGCTTCCGGCGGCGATCATGTACGCCATCCGCTCCATGGATTTCTTCACCGCCCGTAAGCGTTTCGACGGCTATGTCGCGCTCGGTTGCGTGATCCGGGGCGAGACGACGCGGTACGACACAATCTGTGCCGAAAGCGCCCGCGGCCTTCAGGATCTGGCCCTGCGCTACAGTCTGGCGGTTGGAAACGGCATCCTGACGGTGGAAAACCGCGAGCAGGCCTGGGCCCGCGCCAATGTCGGATCGGTCAATACCGGCGGGCGTGCCGCGCGCGCCTGTCTTGACATGATTGACCTGAAGCGCAAATTCCGCCTCTATCCGCGCTGACCCCGACATCTCCTCTCTTTTAGCGACTGCAGATCATGAGCAACGACGACGCGGGCAGCCCCGTGACACCCGAACGCGCCTCCGGTGAACCGAAGGGCGGCAAGTCCAAGTCCCGCAAGAACAAGACCGGCGGCGGCTCCGCCAAGGCGCGCCGCAAGGCCGCCCGTCTGGCCGCGGCCCAGGCGCTGTACCAGATCGATCTGGCCCAGGCCCCGGTCGAGAATGTCGTCGGCGAGTTCGTCGCCCACCGGCTGGGCGAGGAGATCGACGGCGACAAGTTCGTCGCCGGCGATCCGCAGCTGTTCGCCGACATCGTCCGCGGCGCGATCCACCGCCGCGCCGAGGTCGACGGGGTGCTGGGCGCCGCTCTCGACCCGCGCTTCCCGCTCGACCGGCTGGAACTGCTGCTGCGCGCCATCCTGCGCGCCGGTGCCTATGAGATCGCGGTCCATACGGACACCCACCCGCGCATCCTCATCAGCGAGTATGTCGACGTCGCCCGCGCCTTCTTCTCCGGCCGCGAGCCGGCGATGGTGAACGGCGTGCTCGACCATGTCGCCCGCGCGCTGCGCGCCGACGACCTCGCCAAGCCCGATCCCGGCCGCAACGCGGCCGAGGAGTAACAGAGACCCTCTCCCGCCCCGGGAGAGGGAGGGACCCGCCGAAGGCGGGAGGGTGAGGGGTGATCCTGCCATGGATCCCCTTTGATCCTTGCGAAACCCCTCACCCTTCCCAAGCTCCGCTTGGGCCCCTTCCCTCTCCCGGGGCGGGAGAGGGAGCGTGAAGGCGCCCCCGATGACCACTCCCACCCTCGGCGAATTCGGCCGCATCACCCGCTTCTTCAAGCCGCTGGCCGCCGGCTTTCCCGGCGCCCGCGGCCTGCGGGACGATGCCGCCGTGTTCGGCGTGCCGGACGGGCGGGAACTGGTCGTCACCACCGACGCCATGGTCGCCGGGGTGCATTTCTTCCCCGACGATGCGCCGGCCGACATCGCCGCCAAGCTGATGCGCAGCAACCTGTCCGACCTCGCCGCCATGGGGGCGGAGCCGCTGGCCTACACGCTGGTGACCGCCCTGCCCCGCGGCCTGGACGAGTCCTGGCTGGAGGGCTTCGCCGCCGGGCTGGGCGAGGAGCAGCGGCAGTTCGCCATCGCGCTGGCCGGCGGCGATTCGGTCTCGACCAGCGGCCCCATCACCCTGTCGGTCACCGCCTTCGGACTGGTCCCCACCGGCCGCGCCCTGCCGCGCTGGGGCGGGCAGCCGGGCGACCGCGTCTTCGTCACCGGCAGCATCGGCGACGCCGCGCTCGGGCTGGAGGTCGCCTATGGCCGTCTCGACATCCCGGACCAGGACACCCGCGCCCATCTGCTGCGCCGCATGCGCCGGCCCGACCCGCGCATGGGCATCGGGCCGCGGCTGATCGGACTGGCCAGCGGTGCGATGGACGTGTCGGACGGGCTGGTCGCCGACCTCGGCCATCTCTGCGAGGAGTCCGGCTGCGCCGCCCTGCTGCACGCCGATGCGGTCCCGCTGTCGGAGGCTGCCCGCGGCGCCATCGACGGCGATCCGCTGCGGCTGGCGCTGGCCATCACCGGCGGCGACGATTACGAGCTTCTGTTCACCGCCCCGCCATCGGCCCGTGATGCCCTGACCGCCCTGGCCGCCGAATGCGGGGTCGCGATCACCGAGATCGGCGAACTCCGCCCCGGCACGCCCGGCGAGGTCGCGGTGCTGGACGGTGCCGGCGCGCCCTTGCCGCTGACCCGGCGCGGCTGGGACCATTTCTGACCGCCCGGTTCCGGCGCCCGGCGCTTAAGACAATCGAAAGCATCGACAGCGCAGGGTTCGGCGATTCGCCGTTTGCGTAAGGTGTGTTGCCGTGGTCAAGGCTCTGATCGTCCTCGTTCTCGGCATCGTGTTGCTGGGCGGCGCCAGCTTCGGTGGCTGGTTCGTCTATCAGAAATACTTCACCGAACATCCCGACGCACCGCCGAAGAAGGTGGAGCCGCCACCCAAGCCGCCGACCGCCTTCGTCCGTCTTCCCCCGCTGGTGGTGCCGATGATCGGCCCGACCCGAGTCGAACAGTTCGTGACCGTCGTGGTCGCGGTGGAAGTGCTTCTGGAAAAGCAGCCGATGGTCCAGGCCAACCAGCCGCGCCTGACCGATGCCTTCCTGACCGCGCTCTATGGCGGCGTCGCCGACAAGTCGATCCTGAACGGGACTTTGGTCAATATTCCTGCCGTAAAGGCCAAGTTGGTGGAGGCCGCCGCCAAAGTCGTCGGCAAGGACGCGGTCTATGACGTGCTGGTCCAGGCGGTTACGCAGCGCAATCTCTGACCGCCTCCCGCAGCACCCGCAATTCGCACCCATTTTGCGGTGCATTATCCCGACACTACCCATAAAGGTCAGGGGTACCCCCGGCCATTTCGCCGCGTGGCGCCGCCCCGTGCGGCGGTTGCAAAGCGGCGGCACCGGGCGCATGCTTTTCCCGATAATACTTGCGCCCGACTTCTCCCCCACTTGAATGCGTGGTGGGACCAGCCTTTCCGGGGCGCGTCCTTAAAATCAATCGGGGGATGCGATGGCTCTAGCGTTCATCGTCATCATCGCCGCCGGCCTGCTCGCGCTGGCCTACGGTTTTCGTACCGGAAAAGAAGTCATGGCCGCGTCGCCTGGGTCCGAACGGATGCAGGCCATCGCCGCCGCGGTGCAGGAAGGGGCGCGCGCCTATCTGAACCGCCAATACACCACCATCGCCATCGCCGGCGCCGTCCTGCTGGTCATCCTGTGGGTGACGCTGGGCTTTCCGGTGGCCTTGGGCTTCCTGATCGGCGCCGTGCTGTCGGGCAGCGCCGGCTATGTCGGCATGAACGTCTCGGTCCGTGCCAACGTCCGCACGGCGGAGGCCGCCACCCGCGGCCTGGCGCCGGCACTCGACATCGCCTTCAAGTCGGGGGCGATCACCGGCATGCTGGTGGTCGGGCTCGGGCTGCTGGGTGTCGGCGGCTATTTCGGCATCCTGACGCTGGTCTACCGCGTCAACGATCCCGTCGAGGTCCGCACCGTGCTGGAGGCGCTGGTGGCGCTCAGCTTCGGTGCCTCGCTGATCTCGATCTTCGCCCGGCTGGGCGGCGGCATCTTCACCAAGGGCGCCGACGTCGGCGCCGACCTCGTCGGCAAGGTGGAGGCCGGCATCCCGGAGGACGATCCGCGCAACCCGGCGGTCATCGCCGACAATGTCGGCGACAATGTCGGCGACTGTGCCGGGATGGCCGCCGACCTGTTCGAAACCTACGCCGTCACCATCGTCGCCACCATGCTGTTGGCGGCGATTTTCTTTACCGGCGGCGTGTTGCGGATGATGCTGGTCTATCCGCTGCTGATCGGCGCCGTCTGCATCCTGGCCTCGGTCGCCGGAACCTTCGCGGTGAAGCTCGGCCCTGACAACAACATCATGAAGGCGCTCTACAAGGGGCTGGCCGTCGCGGCCGGCATCTCGCTGGTGCTGATCCTGATCGTCACCGCGATCCTGTTCGGCTTCACCCGCGCCATCACCATGACCGACGGCGTGTCGATCACCGGCGTCAACCTGCTGGTCTCAGCGCTGGTCGGGCTGGGCGTCACCGGCCTCTTGGTCTGGATCACCGAGTTCTACACCTCGACTGCCTTCCGCCCGGTGCGCAGCGTCGCCAAGGCGTCGGAGACCGGGCACGGCACCAACGTCATCCAGGGCCTTGCCGTGTCGATGGAATCGACCGCCCTGCCGGTGATCGTCATCTGCGCCGGCATCCTGATCGCCCATGGGCAGGCCGGCGTCTTCGGCATCGGCATCGCCGCGACGACGATGCTGGCGCTGGCCGGCATGGTGGTGGCGCTCGACGCCTATGGGCCGGTCACCGACAATGCCGGCGGCATCGCCGAGATGTCGGACATGCCCGCCAGCATCCGCGTCACCACCGACGCGCTGGACGCCGTCGGCAACACGACCAAGGCGGTGACCAAGGGCTATGCCATCGGCTCCGCCGGTCTGGCGGCGCTGGTTCTCTTCGCCGCCTATGTCCAGGATTTGGGCCATTACTTCCCGAACATTTCGGTCGAGTTCCGGCTGAACGATCCTTACGTCGTCGTCGGACTGCTGGTGGGCGGCCTGCTGCCCTATCTGTTCGGTGCCATGGGCATGACCGCCGTCGGCCGCGCCGCCGGGTCCGTCGTCGTGGAGGTGCGGCGGCAGTTCCGCGAAATCCCCGGCATCATGGAGGGCACCGCCAAGCCCGATTACGGCCGTGCGGTGGACATGCTGACCAAGGCGGCGATCAAGGAGATGATCATCCCCTCGCTGCTGCCGGTGCTGGCCCCGGTGGTCCTCTATCTGGTGATCGCCGCCATCGGCGGGCGGGCGGCCGGCTTCGCGTCCCTGGGCGCCATGCTGCTGGGCACCATCGTCACCGGCATCTTCGTCGCCATTTCGATGACGTCGGGCGGCGGCGCCTGGGACAACGCCAAGAAGTTCATCGAGGAGGGCAATCACGGCGGCAAAGGCTCCGACGCCCACAAGGCGGCGGTGACCGGCGATACCGTCGGCGACCCCTATAAGGACACCGCCGGCCCGGCGGTGAACCCGATGATCAAGATCACCAACATCGTGGCGATCCTGCTGCTGGCGATCCTGGCCCAGGTGGGATGACGGTTCGGATGAGGGGCCGGKGCGGGGCAGGACAACCGCCTGCCCCSCMCCGACGCATTCACAGTCCCGGCGAGGCTTCCGGCGCCAGAGTTTCCACGAACTCGTTGAAATCGGACGCCTCGCGGAAGTCCTTGTAGACGGAGGCGTAGCGGATATACGCCACCTGATCCATCGTCTGCAGCGCTTCCATGATCTTCTCGCCGATCTGCTTCGACGGGATTTCGCTCTCGCCGGAGGATTCCAGCTGGCGGACCATGCTGTTCACCACCCGGTCGATGCGGTCGGCGTCGATCGGGCGCTTGCGCAGCGCGATCCTCATCGACCGCAGCAGCTTCTCGCGGTCGAATCCTTCGCGCTGGCCGTTGCTCTTCACCACCGTCAGCTCGCGCAGCTGGACGCGTTCGAAGGTGGTGAAGCGGGCGCTGCAACTGGGACAGAAGCGCCGCCGGCGGATTGCCGAGTTGTCTTCGGTCGGGCGCGAGTCCTTGACCTGGGTGTCCTCGTTTCCGCAGAACGGGCAGCGCATCTGGTGGATTCCCCGTTAATTACAGCGTGGGCAATTACAGCGTGGGATAGATCGGGAACTGACGGCACAGGCCGCGCACACGCTCGCGCATCGCCGCCTCGACCGCCGTGTTGTCGCCGGAGTTGCTGGCGGCCAGACCGTCCAGCGTCTCGACGATCATCTCGCCGACCTGTTTGAACTCGGCGGTGCCGAAACCGCGGGTGGTCGCCGCCGGGCTGCCCAGACGGACGCCGGAGGTGATCATCGGCTTCTGCGGATCGAACGGCACGCCGTTCTTGTTGCAGGTCATGCCGGCATGCTCGAGGCTGGCTTCCGCCGCCTTGCCGGTCAGGTTCTTCGGACGCAGGTCGACCAGCACGATATGGCTGTCGGTGCCGCCCGACACGATGTCCAGCCCGCCGGCGATCAGCGTCTTGGCCAGCACCTGGGCGTTGTCGACCACCGCCTGGGCGTAGGTCTTGAACTCCGGACGCAGCGCCTCGGCGAAGGCCACCGCCTTGGCGGCGATGACATGCATCAGCGGGCCGCCCTGCAGGCCGGGGAAGACGGCCGAGTTGATCTTCTTGGCGATGTCTTCCTTGTTGGTCAGCACCATGCCGCCGCGCGGGCCGCGCAGCGTCTTGTGGGTGGTGGTGGTGACCACGTCGGCATAGGGGAACGGGTTCGGATAGACGCCGCCGGCGATCAGGCCGGCATAGTGGGCGATGTCGACCATGAAGATCGCGCCGACTTCGTCCGCGATGGCGCGGAAGCGCTCATAGTCCAGGACGCGCGGATAGGCGGAGCCGCCGGCGATGATCAGCTTCGGCTTGTGCTCGCGGGCCAGCGCCTCGACCTGATCGAAGTCGATCAGGTGGTCGTCCTTGCGCACGCCGTACTGCACCGCCTTGAACCACTTGCCCGACATGTTGGGGGCGGCGCCGTGGGTCAGGTGACCGCCGGCGGCCAGCGACATGCCCAGCACGCAGTCGCCCGGCTGCAGCAGGGCGAGCAGGACCGCCTGGTTGGCCTGGGAGCCGGAGTTCGGCTGCACGTTGGCGAAATCGCAGCCGAACAGCTTGCAGGCGCGCTCGATGGCCAAGTTCTCCGCCACGTCGACGAATTCGCAGCCGCCGTAGTAACGCTTGCCCGGATAGCCTTCGGCATACTTGTTGGTCAGGACCGAGCCCTGCGCTTCCAGCACCGCCTGCGAGACGATGTTCTCGGAGGCGATCAGCTCGATCTGCTCCTGCTGGCGGACCAGCTCGTCGCGCACCGCGCGGGCCAGTTCGGGATCGGTCTCGGCAAGCGAGGCGGCGAAGAAGCGGCCGATCTCTGCGGTGTTGCTGCTGGTCATGGCGGGAGGTTCCTCAATCGAAGGGGCGTCAAGCAGGACAGGCGCACGGCCCGCCCGCTTTCCTCGGGTCTTGCCGGGCCATGCAAGCCCGGTCGGGTCTTTCCGGGGTCTGTCGCGTCCCGGTTGCGGGCCTTCACGGCCAAATAGGGGCCAAGCAATTGCCTGGGAAAAGCGGCGCGAAGACGCGCTCAGCCCATCTTGGCGATGCGGCGGCTGTGGCGCTCGCCGCCTTCGAAGTCGGTCTTCAGGAAGATTTCGACGCAATCCTTGGCGATCTCCGGCCCGACGATGCGGGCACCCAGCGCGATCACGTTGGCGTCGTTGTGCTCGCGCGACAGGCGCGCGGTGGTCACGTCGTGCACCAGGGCGGCGCGGATGCCGGGATGGCGGTTGGCGGCGATGCTGATGCCGATGCCGCTGCCGCAGACCAGCACGCCGCGCTGCGCCCGGCCGTCGGTGACGGCGGCGGCCAGCGCCGCGGCGAAGTCCGGGTAATCGACCGAGGCCGGACCGTCGGTACCGAGATCGAGGACGGTGTAGCCGGCGCCCTCAAGCTGCCGTGCGATCTGAGCCTTCAGCTCATAGCCGGCGTGATCGGAAGCGAGTGCCACGGTGCGGACGGTCATGACGGCGGAAACTCCGGTGCGGTCGGTAACGGATACGGGCAGTACGGATGCACAGGCGGCAACCGGGCCGGCGAAGCGGCCTGCAATCGGGCAAAAGACGCCGGCACCCTACCAGATGTCGGTGCCAACCGCCACAGCCACACCATGACGTGGATGCATAGCTAAACCCAACACCGACCGGCGGCGGTCGATCTGGCGGTCGATCTCCGGCCCGCGATCAGCCGGCGCACAGCCGGAGCGGCGCCGAAGCCTACCACCGCGAAAGTTCGGTCTCTGTTTTCACCTCTTCGTTGCCGAAGGGGCAAAACAAGGGAGATAGCCGATTCGTCATATGCGGGGGAAATCCACCAATTGCTGCAACGGAGCCGGGGGAAAATCGCAAGCCGGCGCCTACTAGACGCCCCTTAAAGCCGCGGCACAGCCACAACCGTGCAACGATTTTCAGCGAAGGCTGATTTACGCGGTGTTCCTTTGTTCTGGCCGACAAGAGCAACTAATTTGATGATTGCCGAAATTATATTGACACCCAAATCACGGTATGCAACTTGGTTCCTACGGACAAATGAAAAACCAGGACACAGTGCAATGAGCGACCAGCTTCGCGCCGATGTACCGGACAATGCGCTGCTGCGGATGACCGCCGACATCGTATCGGCGTATGTCAGCAAGAACGTGTTGCCTGCTCAGCAAATCCCCGACGTGATCAATACGGTTTACTCGTCGCTGACCGGTCTGAATGGTCAGCCCCGTGAGGTCGCGGCGGAGCCGCTGAAGCCGGCCGTTCCGATTCGCAAGTCAGTGACGCCCGAATACATCGTCTGCCTGGAAGATGGGAAGAAGTTGAAGATGCTGAAGCGGCACCTTCGCTCGACCTACAACATGTCGCCGGACGAGTATCGCGCACGCTGGGGACTTCCGCCCGACTATCCGATGGTTGCGCCGAACTATGCGGCGCAGCGTTCGGAATTCGCCAAGCGCATCGGCCTGGGCCGCAGTTCCGGCCGCCAGACCCGCCGCAAGGCCGGTTGATCGCGTAAAGTCCGTATGCAACACGGGCCGATCCACCCAGGAGTCGGCCCGTGTGCGTGTCCGGTCGATGGCACCGCCATCCGATTGGTTGAAGCTGCGAATCGGTTGCATTCCAGGGGCCGCAAGCCTTAGTTGGCGCACCCCTTGCGGCCCGACAGGCGGCAGTTGAAACGGTCGACATTTCGACTCAATTCGCGACCGGTCGTCACATTTTCTTCGTTCAGGCAGGTCAGATAGCTCATCGACTTGTCGACGTAATCCTTCACCTCGCCCTGACAGGACGACATCTTGTCGGCGCTGAGGAAGGTCGCCTGATCGTCCATGCACAGCGGCACACCCGGCTTCAGGCAGCCCGCGGCCGGCATCGTCGGTTGCGGAGCGGTCGAGGGCGGTCCACCGTTCGCCGTCCCGCCAGCGGCGCCGGCAGCGCCGGGGGCGGACTGACGGCCGCCATGGTCCTGTGCGCCATGGCCCGGCTTCTGGGCCGGCTGGGACGAGGCGGCCAGCGCCGCCTGCGGGATCGCCAGGACCGGCAAGGCTGCAACCGAAGCGGTGGCCGTCAACGCCGCCGACATCAGCGACACGCGCAGGAAAGCCGTCACGCCCAGCGTCCTGAAGCCTGCCGTCCTGAAACCCGCCGCCTTAAAACCCAACATGGCCTCGATCCTCTGGCATTTCATTTTTCTGCCCGAAGGCCGGCACGGAAAACGGCCCGGCCGACACCCGGCTTAACCGGCTGAACGGCGCAGGAAAAGGGGTTTTCCTCTTGCGCCATTCGTTCAGAGATGCGCGGTTCTACAAGCGTTACACCCCCTGCGCCAGTGTCAACGGGCAGGCATAGGTCTACTGTCGGGGTCGAGCGGTTCGCTCTACGACCGGCGGACCGACCCAGCGTCGGGGCCGCCGGCGGAGGCATGCCGGCGCTCACCATCAGCAAAAGCCAGACTTCGATACGCGCCGCCCGGCCCCGTCCGGCGGCGCGTTTTCTTTTCGCATCTTGCGGATACGAGCAACTGGCGCCAGATGAGCAACTATTGAGTGTTGCAGCTCGGTCAGTAAAGTCCGCCGCCCCGCTTCGGCCCCGGCTTGGCCGGCGCGGCGGGTCCGACGCCCTTGTTCTGCACGAAGCGCAGCTTGTTGATCGCCGTCCGCTTCAGCAGTTCCTGGCTGCCGGTTGCCGGACCGGCCACCGTCACCTCGACGCCGGTCCTGGCATCGATGGCGGTCACCCGCAAATAGCTGCCGACCCGCTGGAATTCGAACAGCACGTCACCGTCGGTCATGCCCAATGCCCTCCCCTGTCCGGTTCCACATCGCCCGGCCTTCCTTACCCTAAGGTCAGTCCCCGTTCGAGACCGCAACACCCGGCAGCCATCGCTGTTGTCCACCCAGCCATTCGGCGCGCAGGAGCCCCGCTCCGCCAACCCCCACTGCGAGGAAGGACCACCAAAATGGCCGCCAAGACGATGCAGGATCTGCTGATCGAGGATCTTCGCGACATTTACCACGCCGAGAAGCAGATCGCGAAGGCCCTGCCCAAAATGGCCAAGGCCGCCAGCTCCGACAAGCTGCGCCAGGCGTTCGAAACCCATCTGGAACAGACCCACGGGCAGATCGAGCGGCTTCAGCAGGTGTTCGAGGAGCTGGATACCCGTCCGCGCGGCAAGCATTGCGACGCGATGGAGGGGTTGATCAGCGAAGCCCAGGAGATCCTGGAGATGGGGCTGGCGCCCGAGGTGCAGGACGCCGCCCTGATCGCCGCCGCCCAGAAGGTGGAGCATTACGAGATCGCCAGCTACGGCACGCTGCATGCCTTCGCCACCGCCTGCGGCCTCGACAAGGTCGCCCAGCTGCTGGACGAGACGCTGCAGGAGGAAAAAGACACCGACACGCTGCTGAACAAGCTGGCGATCGGCGACGTCAACAAGAAGGCGATGGCGGCCAGCGGCAGGAAAGCCGCCTGATCCCATAATCCCTCAAGTCTTCCGTGACCAATCGTCCCCGGCCCTGCATAAGGGCCGGACCCCGGTTGCAAGCACCGCGTCGGACCGATAGCATCCCCGCTTTCCGGTCCTTCGCGGTGTTCGGTCATGCGTCGCCTTTTGTGTGCCTTCGGCCTTGCCCTGTTCCTGACGCTGCCGTGGGCGCCATCGGCCATTGCGAACGAGGGGGCGCCGGGCGCCCTGCCGCCGTCGGTGCGGATCAAGCCGCTGATGGTCCCGGTGGTGAATGCCGGCCGGATCGAGAAATACACCCAGGTCGAAGTGAACCTGGAGATCGGCAACGCCCTGAAGCTGGGCGAGGTGCAGCTCAGCATCCCGCGCCTGCACGACGCCATCCTGACGGCCATCTACAAGGGCGTGGACGAGGGCTGGATCGTCCGCGGCAACATCGCGAACGTCCCCGCCCTGCGCCGCCGCATCGACGAATCGGTGATCGCCATGTTCGGCAAGGACGTGGTCAGCCGCATCCTCATCACGCCCATCGCGCGGCAGTCGTCGCTGCAATAGACTGCTCCCCGGAAAGCTCCGCAATTCCAGGCTCCATGCTTAAGGATCGACTCGTCATGCCCCTCGTCTATGTCGCGCGCAGCGCCGCCCTGACCAAATGGGCGTCCGACGTCGGACAGGGAAAACACATCTACAAGCTGGGCATCGCGGAGGATGAGGCCGCGGTCAAGGCGGCGGTCGCCGCCGGCTGGGGTGGCGAATCCGACTGGAAACTGATCCAGACCAAGCCGGTCGATGAGCTGGACGAGGACACCGCGCTGGCCCGGCTCGGCCGGCGCGAGAAGGCGATCGATCCCACCTATTACCCGCGGTTGAAGGGAGCGGCCGGCGTGTACCGCATCACCCTGACCAACGTGCAGAACAGCCTGCTGGTCGCCAAGGCGATGACCGCCGACGAGCCGCTGACCGACGTCAAGGTGAAGCCCAAGGACATCGCCGACTACATGATCCGCAACGCGATTGCCTGAGCGTCCCGTGAAGACCTCCCCGCCACCCGTCCACCGCGTCGCTTTCGATGCCCTGACACTGCGCGACCTGCACGACATGCTGGCCCTGCGCAGCCGCGTGTTCGTGGTCGAGCAGGCCTCCCCCTACCCCGACATCGACGGCCGCGATCCCGGCGCGCTTTACCTGATCGCGCTGGACGAGGCGGGCACCATCGTCGGCTGCGCCCGCTGCCTGGGGCCCGACGAAGATGGCCCGGGCGGGGCGAATCCGGACGCACCGGTCTCCTTCGGCCGTCTGGCGGTCGATCCGTCGCAACGCTCCACCGGGCTGGGACGGGCGCTGGTGGCGGAGTCGCTGACGGTGCTGGCGGAGCGCTGGCCCGGCCGCGACGTCGTCATCGGCGCGCAGCAGCATCTCGAACGCTTCTACGGCAGCTTCGGCTTCGTCCGGGACACCGACCCGTACGACGATTTCGGCATTCCCCACATCGACATGCGGCTGCGGCGCTGACGCTTCCCTCGCCGGCGATCCGCCGCTGAACCTGCGTCGAGACACCTCCCCTACAGCCGCCCCGCCATCGCCAGCGCGGCGATGCGACACAATGCCCCACGCATACGGGGGCATTGCTGCCCGCGGCTGTCTACGGCCTTGGGAAGACAACGGAGCGTTGTTATTCCTTCGTTTGCCGCCGAGGCATAAGCCTTACGTAACAGACCGATGATTTCGTCATACGTAGAATTTTCGATGATCGAAATCGAAATCGTTGACGTATCAGTTCTCGCATTCGATGGGGTGAGGCATTCACCCTTTCGTATGCAACTCCGAAGGCGAGGCGACTGTCCCCGCGAATCAAAGATCTGTCCGGTTACATGAGGGGCAAGACGATGTCCTGGTTCACCGATCTCCGCATCGGCGGAAAGCTGTTGACGGCATTCGCTGCATTGATCGTCATCATTGGCGCAATCAGCATTGCCAACTATTCGACCCTGTCGTCGATCCAGTCCTCCATCGGCTGGACGATCCACACCTACCGCGTGATCCAGACCACCGATGCGGCGATGACGGCAATGGTCGATCAGGAAACCGGTCTGCGCGGCTATCTGGTCAGCGGCGATCCGGCCTTTCTCCAGCCCTACCGCTCCGGCGCGCAGGCGTTCGACCGTGCCCTGGCGGAGGTGAAGTCGCTGACCGCCGACAACCCGCAGCAGCAGGCCCGGCTGGAGGAGTTGCGCAGGCACGCCGCCACTTGGCGCGAGACGGTGGCGGACAAGGAAATCGCCCTGATGTCCAAGGCCGACACGCGCGAGGAGGCCCGCGCGATGGAGGCGAAGGCGCTCGGCAAGTCGGCGATGGACAGCATCCGCGCCCTGGTCCGGCAGATCGAGGACGCCGAGCGTGCGCTGCTGACGGCGCGCGACGCGGAGCAGAAGACCGCCTTCTCGACCGGCTACCTCACCGCCATCGCCGGCGCGCTGATCTCCCTTCTGGTCGCCGTAGCCGCCGGGCTGGTGCTGCGCGGGTCCATCGCCACGCCCATCGTCGCCATGACCGCCGCCATGGCACGGCTGGCCGGCGGCGACCGTGCGGTCGAGGTGCCCGGCGTCGGCCGCAGGGACGAGGTCGGTGCCATGGCCGAGGCGGTGGATGTCTTCAAGCGCAACGCCATCGAAGCCGACCGCCTCTCCGCCGCCCAGCGCGCCGAGGAGGAAGCCAAGGCCCGCCGCGCCGCCCGGCTGGAGGAGCTGATGCGCGCCTTCGAGGGCAACGTCACCGCGGTGGTGCAGAGCCTGTCGGGTGCCGCAACCCAGATGCAGCAGTCGGCCGGCGCGCTGACCAGCACCGCCGACGAGACCAACCGCCAGAGCACCACGGTGGCGTCGGCCGCCGAGCAGGCGTCCGCCAACGTGCAGACCGTCGCCGCCGCGGCGGAGGAACTGTCCTCCTCCATCGCCGAGATCGGCCGTCAGGTCACCCAGTCGACGCGCGTCGCCGAACAGGCGGTCAGCGGCGCCAACCGCGCCAACGGCGTGGTGTCGGGCCTCGCCGACGGGGCGCAGAAGATCGGCGAGGTGGTGGACCTCATCAACAACATCGCGGCGCAGACCAACTTGCTGGCGCTCAACGCCACCATCGAGGCCGCGCGCGCCGGTGAGGCCGGCAAGGGCTTCGCCGTGGTGGCGAGCGAGGTGAAGAGCCTCGCCAACCAGACCGCCAAGGCGACCGAGGACATCACCGGCCAGATCGCCACCATCCAGGGCGCGACGCGCGAGGCGGTGTCCGCCATCGAGGAGATCGGCCGCATCATCACCGAGATCAGCCAGATCTCCGCGACCATCGCCTCGGCGGTGGAACAACAGAGCGCCGCGACCCAGGAAATCAGCCGCAATGTCCAGGAGGCGGCCCAGGGCACGCAGCAGGTGACCAGCAACATCGTCGGCGTCACCCGCGCCGCCGGAGACACCGGCCGCGCGGCCGGCGAAGTCCGCAGCGTCGCCGATCACCTGACCGGCGAATCGACCCGCCTGCGCCAGGAGGTGGAAAGCTTCCTCAACGGCGTGAAGGCGGCGTGATGAACCGGGGGGCGCGACCCGGCGCCCCCCTGCCCCATTCGTCAGTGCGACAGCAGCAGCGGCACCGGGCAGGTGCGCAGCACATGACGCGTCCCGCTGCCGCGGTGCAGGAACGGGAAGCCGTAATGGCCGTGGGCGCCCATCACCAGCAGGTCGGCGCCGGTGTCCATGGCGCGGGCCAGCAGGGCGTCCATCGCACCGATGTCGCTCACTGTGAAGTGGGTCTGCTCCGCCGTCACGCCGTGGAAGGCGAGATGGTCGAGCACGCCGACCCGCGGCGCTTCGGACGCGGAGGAGGATGCCTGGGTCAACACGGTGATGACCGTCACCTCCTTGGCCTTCTCCAGCATCGGCATGGCGTCGGACAGGGCGCGGGCGGCCTCGCGCTCGGCGTTCCAGGCGACGGCCACGCGCTGGCCGATGGTGGCGAAGCGGCCGGCATAGGGGATGACCAGCACCGGCCGGCCGGAATTCAGCACCACCTGCTCGTTCAACTCCTCCGGCGCCGCCTGCGATCCCGCCTCGCGGTCATACTGGCCCAGCACCGTCAGGTCGGCGAAGCGCGACCAGATGATGACCTCGCGGATGACATGGTTGTACTCGCCATGGGTCAGGCCGTGCCAATGGCCCTGCAACCCGGACGCGGCGAGCTTTTCCTTGAACAGCGCCTCGCTGCGGGCCGCGGCGTCGCCCAGATGGTCGCTGGACCGGCGGGCGATCACGCTGGTGGCGTTGCGGTCGCCCTGCGCGAACAGGCCGCGCAGGAAGGCGCCATGACGCTGTGCCAGCGCGACGGCGGCATCGAGACGCGCCTCGACATGCGGGCTGCTGTCGAGATGGACGAGGATGTGCTTGTAGGTCATGCGGGTCCTCCCGGTATGAAATGCGAAGTCTTATGACGTCTGCGGTTCTCCGCCGGGCCACCCGATACGGAGGATCGGCGGGCTGGCGGATTGTTTCATATGCATCATGTTCAGCCGGGCGGCGTTCGTCCAGCAGCGATCTGCCGGCCTGCGGCGAGAGGTCGCAAGGGGGCGAAGCGGCCGTCCGGAAAAACCGATCCGGGAACCGGTCAGGCGTCGCGGAACCGTCCATAGGTGTAATGCGCGGCGCACGCGCCCTCGGCCGAGACCATGCAGGATCCCATGGGGTTTTCCGGGGTGCAGACGGTGTCGAACAGCTTGCAGTCGACCGGCCGCTTCACCCCACGCAGGATGGCGCCGCAATCGCAGCCCTTGTGGTCGGCAACGCTGGCCCCGGCGATGGGAAAGCGCCGCTCGGCATCGAAGGCGGCATAGGCGTCGCGCAGCTTCAGCCCGCTGTGCGGGATGCTGCCCAGCCCACGCCATTCGAAGGACGGCCGGGTCTCGAAAATCTCCAGCACCAGCGCCTGTGCCTTGCGGTTGCCGTCGGCGGTGACAGCGCGGGTGAACTGGTTCTCGACCTCGGCCCGCCCGTCGTTGATCTGGCGGACCAGCATCAGGATGGATTGCAGGACGTCGAGCGGCTCGAATCCGGAGATGACCACCGGCTTGCCATGCTCCGCCGCGGCCGGGGCGTAGGCCTCCGACCCGATGACGACCGAGACATGGGCCGGCCCGACGAACCCGTCGAGCGACAGCCCCTCATCGGCCCCGGCCAGAATGCCCTGGATGGCCGACGGGGTGAGCACATGGTTGCAGAAGACGGAGAAGTTGGTCAGCCCCTGCGCCGCGGCGGCACGGACGGCCAGCGCGGTGGGCGGAGTCGTCGTCTCGAAGCCGATGGCGAGGAACACCACCTGCCGGTCCGGATTCTCGGCGGCGATGCGCACCGCCGCATCGGCAGTCACCACCATCCGCACGTCGGCCCCCTGCGCCTTGGCCTTCAGCAGGCTGAGCCGCCCCGACCCCGGCACGCGCATCACGTCGCCATAGGTGCACAGCGTCACCTCCGGCCGGCGGGCCAGCGCGATGGCGTCGTCGATCCGCCCGACCGGCAGGACGCAGACCGGGCAGCCCGGCCCGTGGATCATCCGCACATTGCCGGGCAGCAGGTCGGGGATGCCATAGCGGGAGATGGCGTGGGTGTGGCCGCCGCAGAACTCCATCAGGTGATAGGAGCGGTCGGCCCGCACCTCCCGCGCGATGGCGGCGGCGACGTTGCGGGCAAGAACCGGATCGCGGAACTCTTCGACGTATTTCATGATCGCTCCCTCTGCCCCGCCATTTCACCTGCAAGGCTGATCGTATGCGTTGATACGGATCAAGAGGGAAGCCCGGGAAATCGTCTCGCCCAGACCTTAGCCATTCACACCTTGTAGGCCAGCCGCAGCCCGCCCCAATGGCGTCCGCGCACGGTGACGGGGGCGGAGACGTCCTTCATCAGCGCGAACTTCCCACCGCCCATGTCGCGCCGGTAGGTCTGGAGCAGAAACGGCTTGGTGCTGCGGCCGGCGGCCAGCCCGACGCGGTCGTTGAAGATGCGGCGGTTGCGGCAGTTGGCGGCGTTCCAGACCGGGTCGCGGCCCTGAGGCTGGCTGAACTGCCGGTTGTGGGTGGGCAGATAGCCGTTCTCGTCCACCGCCACGCAGAAGACGATGCGGCCGTTGGCCGACAGCACCGGCTCCTGGATGCCGGGCAGCACGCGGTCGCACAGCTGGGTGTAGCGGGTCATCACCTGTTGCGGATCCGATCCGGCGACCGGCTGGTACTGGCGGTCGAACAGGTCGGATTCGCTGATGTCGCCGCGGGCCAGCGCATCCTCGAAGGCGGCGGACACCTTCACCGCGGCATCCTTCACCGCGGCGATGAAGGGGG
Source organism: Azospirillum sp. 11R-A (assembly GCF_049472615.1). NCBI lineage: Bacteria > Pseudomonadati > Pseudomonadota > Alphaproteobacteria > Rhodospirillales > Azospirillaceae > Azospirillum > Azospirillum sp. 11R-A. The sequence goes on from NZ_JBCEBL010000005.1 coordinate 308,170, forward strand.
TGTCGACCGTCTCGATGTTCAGTTCGGCGGTGACGCCGATCAGCCGCTCGCTCATCCCGACCAGGCTGTTCACCCGGTCGCGCGCCTGGGCCAGATTCTCGCTGGACAGCTTCACGCCCACCGCCAGATCGGCGATCTCGCGCTCCAGCTCGCCGCAATTGCCGCCGATCTCGGCCGACGCGGCATCGATCTTGTCGGTCTCGCCGTTCAGCTCGCGCATGGCGCGGCCGACCGTCTCGATCACCGTGCCGATGGCGGTGGTCCCCTCGCTGACCGCGCGGGCCTTGGCGGCGCTGGCGGCGCTCTCGACCATCAGGCGCTGGGCCTGCTCGTTCAGGGATTTCAGCGTCGCATCGATCTCGGTCGTCGCCTCGCTGGTCTTGGTGGACAGCGACTTCACCTCGTTCGCCACCACGGCGAAGCCGCGCCCGGCATCGCCGGCACGCGCCGCCTCGATGGTGGCGTTCAGCGCCAGCAGGTTGGTCTGCTTGGCGATGGTGAAGATCTCCTTGGCGACCTTGCCGACGCGGTCGAGCGCGTCGCGCAGCCCGGCGATCTGCCCTTCGATCCCCGTCACCGACGACACCAGGGAATGGATGTCGGACAAGGATTTCTGCACGCGGTCGTGCGAACTGTCGACCTCCTGCCGCGCCTGTTCGGTGACCGAGCGCGCGATGGCGGAGGCCTGGGAAATCCGGTCCGTGCTGCGCGACATCTTGGCACCGGTGTCGCGCAGTTGGGTGAACACCTCCGACTGGTGGGTGACGCGGGCGTTCACATCCTCGATGTGGCCGGCGATATCCGCGATCTCGATACCGAGATTGCCAGCCTCTTCCGCGATGTCCGCGATCAGATGCGGACGAAGCCCAAAGCCACCATCCATCTTGTCCACCATTTTTGCTGTTTTGTAACCGAGCGCTTTCTCCCAGGAACTATTATTGCGCTTTTGATACAGATTCGCAACGAACGGGGTGGCCGGGTCGAACCCGGCCCCCCTGTCCATTGGTAGGATACCTTAAGGAGAAGCTGCGCCCAGTGATTGTGCGATGACAAAAGTTGGACGCGAAATGCGGGTTATCCCGCAATACGGATCCGTATCACAGGGCTGTCTCGTGCAATTTTTCCACCGTCAGCCGGCGATGCGGTGGTCCAGCCGTTCGTCGACCAGACCGGCGGGCTCCTGGTGGACCAGCACCTCGGCGTTGGCGAAGGCGTCGCGCAGCCGCGTCTCGACCCGGTCGGCGATCTCGTGCGCGGCGGTCAGGGTCAGGCCGCCGTCCAGCTCCAGATGCAGCTCGATGAAGCAGCCGGTGCCGGCATTGCGCGTGCGCAGATCGTGCAGGCCGCGCACTCCCGGCTCGGCCAGTGCCAGCTCGGCGATGCGTCCGCGCTCCTCTTCCGCCAGTTCGCGGTCCATCAGCACGTCCAGCGCGTCGCGCGCCACGCCGCGGGCGCCGTTCAGCAGGAACAGGGCGATGCCGATGCCGAACAGCGGATCGACCACGGTCAGCCCGGTCGCCTCGGTCAGCAGGATGGCGACGATGACGGCACCGTTCATCAGCAGGTCGCCGGAATAATGCAGCCGGTCCGCCCCGATGGCGACCGACCCCGTGGCGACCTGCACCCGGCGCTGGAAGGTGATCAGCCCGGCGGTCAGCAGGATCGACAGCAGCATCACCGCGATGCCCATCGTCCCCTCGGCGATGGGCTCCGGCCGGACCAGCCGCCGCACCGCCTCGATGCTCAGCAGCACGGCAGAGCCGCCGATGAAGGCGGCCTGGGCAAGCGCCGCCAGCGCCTCCGCCTTGCCATGGCCGAACCGGTGGTTGGCATCGGCCGGGCGCAGGGCATGGCGCACCCCCAGCAGCGTCACCACCGAGGCCATCAGGTCGGTGCAGGAATCGATCAGCGAGGACAGGATGCTGACCGACTCGGTCAGCAGATAGGCGCCCAGCTTCGCCGCGATCAGGGTCGAGGCCACCGACACGCTGGCATAGGTGGCATAGCGGCGCAGGCGATCCGCCGATGCCGCGTTTCCCGCATTGTCGCTCACTGGTTCCCCCATTCCGCAAAGCCGGCCGGCATGGCCGGCGCGACCGTAGCGGCCCGTCCTTACAGGTCGCTTACGGCCCGCACCGGTCCGACATCCCCTTTACGGGAACAGATGCTCGGTCGTCCAACCCGGCGCATCGGCGTCGGTTCCTTCTGTCCCCTGGCCTTCCGCCCGCTGGAACACCAGCCGGTCATGCAGGCGGAACGGGCGGTCGCGCCAGAATTCGATCCGCGACGGCAGGACGCGGAAGCCGGTCCAGTGCGGCGGCCGCGGGACCGTGCCGATGGCGTATCTGGCGGCGAACTGCGCGACGCGCTTCTCCAGTTCCCACCGCCCTTCCAGCGGGCGCGACTGCAGGGACGCCCAGGCGCCGATCCGGCTCTCGCGCGGGCGGCTCTCGAAATAGGCGTCGGCCTCGGCATCGGTGACGATCTCCACCGGCCCCTCGACCCGCACCTGACGGCGCAGGCTCTTCCAATGGAAGCACAGGGCGGCGTTCCGATTCGCCAGCAGCTGCGTGCCCTTTCGGCTCTCGGTGTTGGTGTAGAAGACGAAACCGCGCGGATCGATCCCCTTCAGCAGCACCATCCGCACCGACGGAATGCCGTTGGCGTCGGCGGTGGCCAGCGCCATGGCGTTGGGATCGTTGGGCTCGCTCTGCTCCGCCTCCTTCATCCATTCGGCGAAGAGATCGTAGGGGGAGCGGGGATTGCGGTCGTTGTTGTCCGTCATTCCTGGGTCCTGTCTCGATGGGCCCCGCGCCGCCGGGCGGGTGGTGCGCGGCCGGTGCGGGAGCGGGCTTTTGTGCAAAAGCGAAAGGGTCACAGCCTCATCACAATTCACAGCAAGCATAGGGTCGCTTATATCACTGTCCACCGCGAAGCCACCGATTGGCTGCCGCGGCAACCAACCTTTTCGAGGCGCAAGGATGTTCGTGAAGAAAGTCGTTCCGGCCGTGATCGTCGTGGGCCTGCTGGCCGGGTGCCAGACGGGCGGTCAGAAGGAAACGGTCGGCACGGTCGGCGGTGCGGTCGCCGGCGGCCTGATCGGTTCGCAGATCGGCGGCGGAACGGGCAAGCTGGTGGCGACCGGTGTCGGCACGCTGCTGGGCGCCTTCATCGGCAAGGAGATCGGCGGCTCGCTCGACAAGGCCGATGCCGGCTATGCCGAGACCGCGGCCCGTCAGGCCTATGCCGCCCCGGTCGGCGACCGCATCAATTGGAACAACCCGCAGTCGGGCAATTCCGGCACCATCGTGACCACCCGCGACGGCTACAGCAACACCGGCACCTATTGCCGCGAGTTCCAGCAGACCATCGTGGTCAAGGGGCGGACGGAGCAGGCCTACGGAACCGCTTGCAAACAGGCCGACGGTACGTGGAAGATCATCGGCAACTCGTAACACCGCCGACCCGCAACCTTTGAGCCCCCCTGGGGCGGGAAATCTCTGCCCGTGGCTACGCGCGATCCCTACAGCGTTCTCGGCGTCAGCCGGTCCGCCAGTGCCGACGACATCAAGAAGGCATACCGCAAGCTCGCCAAGCAGCATCACCCGGACCTGAAACCGGGCGACGCCGCCAACGAGGAGCGGTTCAAGGAAATCTCGGCCGCCTACACGCTGCTGTCGGATGCCGAGAAGCGCGCCCGCTACGACCGCGGGGAGATTGACCCGTCAGGGCAGGAACGGCACGCGGGCTTCGGCTCGCGCGGCCGGACCGCCGGCAACCGCGGCAAGGCCTACAGCAGCACCGCCGACGACAGCTTCTTCGGCGGCGGCGACGACTGGTTCTCCGACCTGTTCGGCGGCGGCCGGCGCCGCCCCGGCGGGCCGGGTGCCGGAGCGGGAGCCGGGGCCGGGGCCGGGGCCGGCGGCTCCGCCGGGCCGAAGGTGCGGGGCAGCGACATCTCCTATTCCGTCACCGTCCCCTTCGTGGAGGCGGCGAACGGATCGAAGCGCCGCATCAACCTGTCCAACGGCAAGAGCATCGACGTCGCCATCCCGGCCGGAACGGAGAACGAGTCGAAGCTGCGCCTGAAGGGCCAGGGCCTGCCCGGCATGGGCGGCATGCCCAACGGCGACGCCATCGTCGAGGTGCATGTCGAATCCCACCCCTTCTTCACCCGGCAGGACGGCGACATTCATGTCGAGGTGCCGATCACCCTGAACGAGGCGGTTCTGGGCGCGACCGTCAATGTCCCGACGATCAGCGGCAAGGTCGCGGTGAAGGTGCCGCCGGGCGCCAACACGGGGTCCGTCCTGCGCCTGCGCGGCAAGGGCGTGGTCAACCAGGCCACCAAGCAGCCGGGCGACCAGTATGTGAAGCTGAAGGTCGTACTGCCCGACCCGCCCGACGGCGAGCTGGTCAAGTTCGTCGAGGAATGGGCGAAGACCCGCAGCTACGACGTCCGCAAGAAGGCCGGGCTGGAGTAACCGCCGGCGCCGGGTTTCCCTTTTCCCGCAGGGAGAGGGAAAAGCGAGCCTCCTGCGACACCGTGTTCTAATCCCGGTGATCGGCTGGATCCCTGCTTTTCGTCTGGAGCGCGACGGGGGGCGTCAGCGACGGAGAACCGCTTCGGCCCGCCGCCGCTGCAAACCGCAGGTTCGGCCGTAACCGCCCGCTCCCTACTTCTTCACCGCCCGTAGCGGCACCGGCCCGGAGCCTCCCTGCTCCGCGCCTTGGCCCGCCCCCTGCCCCGCCGGCTGTCCTTCCGGCGGCAGATCGTCGTTCAGCAGAGACTTCAACGGCACATTCAGCAGATCGCCCTGCCGCGCCTCGGCGGCGTCCAGCAGGCGGGCGGTGCGCTCCTGCCAGGGCAGATCCAGGCCGCCCAGGCCATGGACGGAGCCGCGCATGCCGATGCCCAGCGCCTTCATCAGCTCCAGCAGGGTCGCCTCGCCCATGTCGCGGGTGACCACCCAGGCGTCGCGGGTGGTGTGGGCGACCCAATGGGCATCGCGCAGCTGTTCCAGGATGCCGTCGATCAGCAGCGTGCCCACCGGCACCCGCCCGACCAGCGTGCGGCGGCGCATGCCGACCCCGAGCCGGCTCGCCTCCATCAGTTCATGCAGGACGGCCAGCGCCAGCGCCAGCCGCTGGGCCGGCAGCAGCCCCTCCATGCCGCCGCGGGTGACCTTGCCCGCCCGCCATTCCGGCAGCGACGCGGCGACCACCGCGCCGAACAGCACCGTCGACCACGCGATGTAGAGCCAGAACAGGAAGATCGGCACCACCGACAGGGCGCCGTAGATGGTCTGGTAGGCCGGGTATTCGCGCATGTACCAGCCGAAGATCGCCTTCGACCCTTCCAGCAGGATGGAGCCGATGGCCCCGCCGCACAGCGCGTCCAGCCAGAACACATCCCTATTCGGAATTATCAGATACAGCAGAGAGCAGCCGAGCAGCTGCAAGGCGAAGGGCAGCAGCATGCCGATCCCCGCCAGCGGATGGACGACCCCCTCCAGATGCGCCACCTCCAGCGCCGTCCACAGCGTGCTGGACAGGGACAGGCTGGCGCCGGCGAACAGCGGGGTCAGCGACACCACCGCCCAGAAGGACAGGATGCGCGTCACGTAGGACCGCGGCTCGCGCACGCGCCAGACCGTGGCGAAGGACCCCTCGATGGTCCAGATCAGCAGCACCGCCGACACCGCCAGCCCGATCACGCCGAAGATCGGCATCTGGCCGGCGTTCGCCATGAAGCGGCCGAGATATTCCAGGATCGCGTCGCCGATCTCCGGCACCAGATTCTTGACCAGCGCGGTCTGGATCCGCAGCTGCAGGGCACTGAAGGCCGGGAAGGCCGAGAAGATAGCGAAACCGATGGTCATCATCGGCACGATGGCCAGCAGCGAGGTGTAGGTCAGCGCCGCCGCGGTCTGGAAGCAGTTGTCGTTGTAGAAGCGCAGCATGGAATGGCCGAAGAAGCCGCCAAGCTCCCGCAGGCCGGTCAGGATGCGGCTGCGCTCCTCCTCCTCGCGGCCGGAATTGTCTTTAGGGGCAGACATGCGGCGCCTCCTGCGGCAAGGCAGCCCGCGTCGGTTTGACCGTTGGGCGCTTTCGTGTAGGATGCGCCCCACTTTTCGCGGCTGGAGCCGCAGCACATCCGTCGTTCACGAGGTTCCGATGTCCAATCCGATGCCGCTCATGGCCGGCAAGCGTGGCCTGATCATGGGCGTGGCCAACGATCGTTCGATCGCCTGGGGGATCGCCTCCGCCCTGGCCCAGCACGGGGCGGAGCTTGCCTTCACCTACCAGGGCGACGCGCTGCTGAAGCGGGTGAAGCCGCTGGCCGAGCAGGTCGGCGCCAAGCTGGTCCTGCCCTGCGACGTCACGGACGAGGCCAGCATCGACGCGACCTTCGCCGCCATCGAACAGGAATGGGGTAAGCTGGACTTCGTGGTTCATGCCATCGCCTTTTCCGACAAGAACGAGCTGGACGGGCTGTACCTGGACACCACGCGGGCCAACTTCCTGCGCACCATGGACATCTCCTGCTACTCCTTCACCGCGGTGGCGCAGCGCGCCGTGCCGCTGATGAAGGACGGCGGCAGCCTGCTTACCCTATCCTACTATGGCGCCGAGCGCGTCATGCCCCATTACAACGTGATGGGCGTCGCCAAGGCCGCGCTGGAAGCCAGCGTGCGGTACCTTGCCGTCGATCTGGGTGGCCGCAACATCCGTGTCAACGCCATCTCCGCCGGTCCGATCAAGACTCTGGCCGCCAGCGGCATCGGCGACTTCCGCTATATCCTGAAGTGGAACGAGCTGAACGCCCCGCTGAAGCGCAACGTCACCATCCAGGAGGTCGGCGGCGCCGGCCTGTTCCTGATGTCGGATCTCGGCAGCGGCGTCACCGGCGAGGTGATGCATGTCGACAGCGGTTACCACACCGTCGGCATGGTCGCGGTGGACGAGGCGGCCGAAGTCGCCAGCCTGCTCGGCTCGCTGGGCGGCACGCCGAAGGCCGGCTGAGGCCTGGGCGGCCCCGGTTGGTTGAGCGGCCGCAAGGTGCGCGCAATCGCATGGTGAAGAGAGGGATCGGTCCGCCGATCCCTCTTTGCGTTTGCGAATGCGGCGTTTATGATTTGAGAAATATTCTCGGAATTGGGTAATATTCATGCGCGCCCGCAAGAAAATGGACTCGGTTTCTCCGATCCTTGAGCAGATCCTTTATGGCGGGTCCAGCGTGTCGATGAATCTCATCGCCATCACGCGCGAGATCCCCGAAGAGCAGCGCATGTTCAAGGCTCAGGGCCTGAACAACTGCATCCTCTTCAAATACCCGAACTTCGACGACCGCGACGACGACGGTGGCGATCCCATCGCCGAGGATGAGGAACTGGAAGGCGGCGAGCGCCCGGTCGAAACCGGGATCTATGTGCCGCACAACGCCAGGGCGCCGGAGGGCGGCGGCGTCGCCGTCTATCTCCGCGGCCGCAACAGTGCCGCCCTGCTGGAAGAGCAGTTCGGCATCAAGCACGGGCCGCAGGAAAACGGCATCATCGGCGACATGAAGATGCTCCAGATGATCGACGACGTGCCGTCGCTCGACGCCTTCCTGCTGAAGACCTGCTTCGAAGCGGAGAAGATCAACGTCGATCCGCGCCACTGGCTGATCTCCAACGAGGAGGACCACCAGCTCCGCCGCCTGATCCGCGCCCGCATCGAGCCGATCGTCCGCAAGGCGCTGTCGGGCAGCCAGGGCAGCGCCGGAAGCGTCGAACGCTTCCTGGAGGCGATCTGGAACCCCAACCTGGAAGAGGCCGGCCTGTTCGTCTCCGCCTTCGGCATCGAGCGGTCGGAGGCCGACACCATCTTCAGCGCGTGGAAGGGCACGACCTTCTACGAGTACCAGCTGCGCCGCATCGCCCCGCGCGCCCGCACCATCCTGACCTGGCTGAAGTCGCGCGAGTGCATCCCGGTCGACATCCGCATGCACAAGCCCTACGAGACCCAGCTGCTGATGCACATCGAGAAGGTGGGCAAGCTGCTGGAGACGACGCTGCTCGACATCCGCACCATCCTGTCGGATTACGAGACCTCCTTCAGCAGCTTCATGGCCGGCCAGCCGGAACCGTTCCGCGACTATCTGCGCAGCATCCGGTCGCGCTACTGGCTGCTCGGCTACTGCGTGTCCGCCCTGACCAGCGTCGCCCATCTCGACGCCCGCTGCATGAAGAACACGCCGTCGCGCAAGCTGTACTTCGAAGGCATGCAGAAGCTGCTGCGCCAGTTCGACGTGGCGCTCGACCGCCGCCGCGAGCAGAAGGGCGCGCTCTGAGGGTTTCTGACCACTTCGAAACCTGCCAAAGAAAAAAGGCGGCGCCTCGCAGCGCCGCCTTCTTCATTTCCGAACCCGAAGCCCTCAGGTGCCCTGCGGTTCCGGACCCATGCCGCCGTTCTCCTGCCCGGTGCTGGGCGGAACGGAGGAGCGGCGGCCGGAGCCGGTGGTCGGACGCGGCGGGACGGCCATCGTCTCACGCTCGTCGTCGCGCAGGATCGGTTCGCCGCGCAGCAGACGGTTGATCTCGTCGCCGCTCAGCGTCTCGTACTCCAGCAGGCCCTTGGCCAGGGTGTGCAGCTGGTCGATGTTCTCGGTCAGGATCGTCCGGGCGCGGTCGTAGGATTCGTCCACGATGCGGCGGATTTCCTCGTCGACCAGCTGGGCGGTGCGGTCGGACATGTTCTTGTGCTGGGTCACCGAATGGCCCAGGAACACCTCCTGCGTCGGCTCGCCGTAGAGCAGCGGGCCGAGCTTCTCGCTCATGCCCCACTCCGTCACCATCCGGCGCGACATCTCGGTCGCCATCTTGATGTCGCCCGAGGCGCCGGTGGTCACCCGCTCCTTGCCGAAGATCAGCTCTTCGGCGATGCGGCCGCCCATGGCGACGGTCAGGTCGGCCAGCAGCTTGGCCTGCGACAGGCTGATGCGGTCGCCTTCCGGCAGGCGCATCACCATGCCCAGCGCACGGCCGCGCGGGATGATGGTGGCCTTGTGGACCGGGTCGCTGTCGGCGCAGTGGATGGCGCAGATGGCGTGGCCGGCCTCGTGGTAGGCGGTCAGCTTCTTCTCGTCCTCGGTCATCACCATGGAGCGGCGTTCCGCACCCATCATGACCTTGTCCTTGGCGTTCTCGAACTCGGACATGCCGACGACGCGCTTGCCGATGCGGGCGGCCAGCAGGGCAGCCTCGTTCACCAGGTTGGCCAGATCGGCGCCGGAGAAGCCGGGGGTGCCGCGGGCGATGACCTTGGCGTCGACGTCCGGCGACAGCGGGACCTTCCGCATGTGGACCTTGAGGATCTTCTCGCGACCCAGCACGTCGGGGTTCGGCACCACGACCTGACGGTCGAAGCGGCCCGGACGCAGCAGAGCGGGGTCGAGAACGTCCGGACGGTTGGTCGCGGCGATCAGGATCACGCCCTCGTTCGCCTCGAAGCCGTCCATCTCGACCAGCAACTGGTTGAGGGTCTGCTCACGCTCGTCGTTGCCGCCGCCCAGGCCGGCACCGCGATGGCGGCCGACCGCGTCGATTTCGTCGATGAAGATGATGCAGGGGGCGTTCTTCTTGCCCTGTTCGAACATGTCGCGGACGCGGGACGCGCCCACGCCGACGAACATTTCGACGAAGTCCGAACCGGAGATGGTGAAGAACGGCACATTGGCTTCGCCGGCCACCGCGCGGGCGGTCAGCGTCTTGCCGGTGCCCGGAGGACCGACGAGCAGGCAGCCCTTCGGGATCTTGCCGCCCAGCCGCTGGAACTTCTGCGGGTCCTTCAGGAACTCGACGATCTCCGTCAGCTCCTGCTTCGCCTCGTCGATGCCGGCGACGTCGTCGAAGGTGACGCGGCCGACCTTCTCGGTCAGCAGGCGCGCCCGCGACTTGCCGAAGCCCATGGCCTTGCCGCCGCCGGACTGCATCTGGCGCATGAAGAAGATCCAGACGCCGATCAGCAGAAGCATCGGGAACCAGGACAGCAGCACCGAGAACAGCGACGGCACGTTGCTGTCGTCGGGGACCGCATTGATCCGGACGTTCTTGTTGGTCAGGCGCTCCACCAGGCCCGCTTCGGGCGGGACATAGGTGCTGAAGGAGCGGCCGTCGGAGAAATGGCCCGAAACCTGGTTGCCCTTGATCGTCACGTCGGCGACCTGGCCCCGGTCCACTTCGGCGAGAAGCTCGCTGAACGGAACGGTCGTTTGCGGGCTGCGGGTGGAGGAACTCTGGAACAGGTTGAACAGGGCCACGAGGAGCAGCCCTATGATGATCCAGAGAGCGAGGTTCTTGCCGAAATTGTTCACGTCACACGCCTTTCTGCGAACCCATCGCCATGCGGTGCGCCGACAAGGCCGCACCCCGGTCTCCTACGGGCACGTTCCCTGATTAAATAATGCCGTCCCGGTCCGAAACAACCGTAAAAGCTGGTCTTCCCAACGACGAAAGTGGACAAAACCTTGCGCGGTCCACCGGGTGCTGTCCATCCGCGCCGAACCCGTAGCACATACCGATCATCGGCACACCAAGCAAATCCGCGCCGATCCAAAGGCTTGGCAGGGTTTCCCGCACCGGAACCGGCAGGTCGGGCACCCCCTCCGGCGCCTGCCGGCCCGCCCATTCGCGCCAGCCACCGGCCCCCAGCGCCGCGACCGTGACAGGGCGGCAATGGCTGGACGACACCCTCAGGTCGAATCGGCCATCCCAGCGGATCGCCTCTCCGGGGGCCACTGTCGGCCGTTCCGTCACCGCCACCGGCTCCCGCGCCACCATGACGGCGCCGCGCCGCATGCGAACGACGCAGCCGCCCAAGGTTCCGCCCTGCCCCTCCGCCAACCCGTCGAGCATCCGCTCCAGCGCCTCGTCGCGCACCGGATGCGCCGGCCCGCCGACCGCGGCCAGTGCGGCGCCCAGCGCTCGCAGCGCGATCTCCAGCGATGCGGCGCGCAGAGGTGCCGGCGCCAGGGTGATCCAGCCCTCCGGATGAACGGTCGCCGCCTCCGCCAGCAGCGCCGCCGTCGCCTGTTCCAGCGCCGCCCGGGCACGGCCCGCCCGCCGGGCAACCTCGCCCAACCGGCTGGCATCGAGCCCCTCTCCGCCCAGGCTCTCGCGAGCGGCGCGCAGCCGGGCACGGGCGAAGCGCGGGTTGCGGTTGGAGGGATCCTCGATCCAGTCCACGCCCCCGGCGCGGCAGGTCGCCAGCAGCCGGTCATGGGAAAACCGCAGCAGCGGCCGGATCATCCGCACCGCCCCATCGGCACGGACGGGCGCCATCCCGGCCAGCCCATCGATGCCGGACCCGCGGGCCAGCCGCAGCAGCACCGTTTCGGCCTGATCGTCGCGATGATGGGCAAGCGCCAGATGAAGGATGCCGGCTTCGGCGCAGGCCGCGCCCAGCAGCCGGTGCCGCGCCGTCCGGGCGGCAGCCTGCACGCCGGCCGACGGCTTCGCCCCGTCCCAGCGCAGGATGCGGTGGGGAACGCCGAGACTGGCCATCGCCCGCCCGACCGCTGCCGCCTCCCCGGCGGACTCGGGCCGCAGCCCATGATCGACGGTCAGCGCCAGCAGGCTCCCGCCCCGCTCTGCGACCCAATGCCGCAGCAGCAGGACCAGCGCCATGCTGTCGCCGCCACCGGAAACCCCGACGGCGACGGCAGGCGCCGGTTCGAACCCGCCCAGCGCCGCCAGGGCACGGGCGAACTCCTCCCGCGATACCGGCCTGCCGTCTCCGGAGTCGCCGCCCATCAGGCCGGGCAATTGATGCGCTTGCGCTCCGTATCGGCACGGCGCTTCACGCTGGCCGAGGCTTCGGGGAACTTGGTCAGCAGCTGGCCGAAGGCGGTGCAGGCGTCCGACTTCTTGTTCATCTGCTGCAGGGTCATGCCCAGCTTCAGCAGGCTGTCGGCCGCCTTCGGGTTGGTGCGGTACTTGGACAGCACCTCGGCGAAGGCCTGGGCCGCTTCCGGGAACTTGTTGCGGACGTAATAGCTCTCGCCCAGCCAATATTGCGCGTTGCCGGCATAGGCGTGCGACTTGTTCTTGACGATGAACTCCTGCAACGCCTTCTCCGCCCGGTCATAGTCGGAGTTGCGCAGCAGTTCGAACGCCTGCTCATACTGCTTTTCCGGCGACAGGCCGGCGGTCGAGGGCGGATTGGCCGCTGCGGTCTGCGCCGGCTTGTCGGCCTTTTTGTCGTCCGAAGCGGCAGCCTTCGACGGCTTGGCCGGCGCGGCATCGGACATCGCGCCACCCATGGCACCCCCGGCGGTCCCGCCGCCCTTCTCCAGCTCCTTCAACCGGAAATCGACGTCGGAATTGACCTTCTCCAGACGCTCGCGCAGCTGGGTGACCTGATAGCTCGACTCCTCGTACTTGCCGGTCAGATCCTGGATGGTGCGTTCGAGGTTTTGCAGGCGAATCTCGAAATCGGCGGCGACGGAGGGCGACAGCTGCGCCACCTCCACCGGACCGCCCAGCGCGGCGACCTGCATTTCCAGCGATTGCAGCCGCTCGATCTGCCCCTTCGACTGGGCCAGGGCGGGAGTTGCCGCGAGCATGCCACCCAGCAGCAGGGCGGCGACGGGACGGATGTTGGTCATGCGCGTAGGATCCTGAGGAGATCTGATGCCGGGGGAGCACCCACGGCGACCATGGCGAACGATAAAGGCGACGCGATGGCCGCTGTTTAGCAGAACTTGCGCGTCCGCGCAAAGAACCGACCTCGCCGGATTTTCCCAGCCCCAAAAAACATGGCCCCAAAAAACATAGCGCCGAAGAGATGCCGCCAAAAAGAAAAGGCGCCGCCCCCGGTTGCCCGGCGGCGGCGCCCTTCCCTGTTCCCCGTCAGGCGGGGACCGGCGTCTTTAGTTGACGACGGTCACGCCACGGCGGTTCTGCGACCAGGCGGCCTCGTTCGAACCAACGACGGCCGGACGCTCCTTGCCATAGGAGACGACGTTGACGCGGTTCGGGGTGATGCCCTTGGCGGCCAGGTAGTTCTTCACCGAGTTGGCGCGACGCTCACCCAGGGCGAGGTTGTACTCGCGGGTGCCGCGCTCGTCGGCATGGCCCTCGACGGTGACGGTGACCGAGCCGTAGGTCTGCAGCCACTTGGCCTGACGGTCGAGGGTGGCGCGAGCCTCCGGCGACAGGTCGAAGCGGTCGAGGCCGAAGAAGACGCGGTCGCCGACGTTGACGACGAAATCTTCCGCCGAGCCCGGACGGACCGACGACTGCTGGGCACCGGTGTTGGCGCCGTTGGCGGCGTCGTTCGGAGTGGATTCGCAAGCGGCGAGCAGAGCGACCGCGGCGAGAGCGAGGAACTTCATACGCATGTTCAGGGACCCCTTGAACGAAACTTGTTTGATGGCCGAACTTTGTCTGCACAGGAGCCGCTTCTTTCCGCCAATCCCCGACGAAAAGACGACGTTCGACCTTTGTCTTGAGCATTGCTCCCGCGTGGCCGCAAAATAGGGCTACTCCACTAGGGAATCAAGGGCGACCACGCGGGATCCGACGCGTCGACCGGGGTGCTCACGCGACGCTCGTTGGCGCCGGTGATGTCGATGCTGTACAGCTTCGCATTGCGTCCACGCCCGTCACCCGACGGCAAGTCCTTGAAGAACATGATGACTCGGCCGTTGGGGGCCCAGGTCGGACCCTCGACGTGGAAGGCTTCGGTCAGGATCCGTTCCCCCGTCCCATCCGGACGGATTACGCCAACTGCAAAGCTGCTACCACGCTGGCGCGTGAATGCGATCAGATCGCCGCGCGGCGACCATACCGGCGTACCGTAGCGGCCCTCGCCGAAGGTCAGCCGCTTCACGCCCGAGCCGTCGGCGCCCATGACATAGAGCTGCTGGGTGCCGCCGCGGTCCGACTCGAAGACGATGCGCTGGCCGTCCGGCGAATAGCTGGGTCCGGTGTCGATGCCCGGCGCATCGGTCAGCTGGGTCTGGCGGCGGGTGCGCAGGTCCAGCGTGTAGATGTCGGTGTTGCCGTTCTGGGCCATCGACATGATGACCTTGTTGCCGTCCGGCGAGAAGCGCGGGGCGAAGGTCATGCCGGGGAAATCGCCCAGGACCTCCTGGCGGCCGGTGTCGATGTTGAACAGGTACACGCGCGGCTTCTTGTTGAAGTACGACATGTACGTGATTTCCTGGGACGTCGGCGAGAAGCGCGGCGTCAGGACCAGGGTCTGCCCGTCGGTCAGGAACTGATGGTTGGCGCTGTCCTGGTCCATGATGGCCAGCTGCTTCTTGCGCGCGTTCGCCGGGCCGGATTCGGCCACATAGACGATGCGCGTGTCGAAATAGCCGTCCTCGCCGGTCAGGCGCTTGTAGATGGCGTCGGCCACGATGTGGGCGATGCGGCGCCATTCCTGCGGCGAGGCGCTGTAGCTCAGCCCCTGCATGTACTGGCCGGCGGCGACGTCCCACAGGCGGAAGTCGACCTTCATGCGGCCGTCGGCGCCCGTGGTGGTGTTGCCGGCGACCAGAGCCTGGGCGCCCAGCGCCTTCCAGTCCTGATAGCGCGGCTCGCCGCTGCGCAGCTGGTCCGGCGTCTGCAGGAAGCCGCGCGGGTCCAGCGGCTTGAACAGGCCGGACCGCTCCAGGTCGTCGGAGATCACCTTGGAGATGTCGGCGCCCATCTGCACATCGCGCCCGCCCGATCCGGCGAAGCTGGTGATGGCGATGGGCAGCGGCTCGGACACGCCCCGCGTGATGTCGATGCGCAACTCGGCGCGCGCCTCCTGCGGAGCGGCAACGCCGAGGGAGAGGAGAAGCGCGCCGGTGGCCCCGGCCAGCTTCAACAGAAGCCTCGTCTTCGTCGTCATGGTCAGAACATGTCCCTCGGGTCGAAATTGAACACGATGAAGCGCCAATCTTCATAAGTCTGCGGCGTGAACTCGCTGGTCAACAGTTCCAGGGGGCTGGACCGCTTGACCGCGCGCACCGCCGCGTCGGCCGACGCCCGGAAGGCGGCATCCGACATGTAGCGCGACCTGTACTTGTCGTCGATCCAGGCGCGAACCACGCTGTGGTCGCGGCCGACCTCCACATGGATCTCGATCTGCATCGAGCCGGCGTCCTTGCGGCCGCTGTCGAAGTTCCAGTTCTTGCTCAGCTGGCCGCGGATGGCGTCCAACGCACGGCCGGATGGCTTGAACGGCTTGTCGGGGCCGTTTGTTGCCTTGGCCGCCCCGGCCGGAGCCGCGGACGCGGTCTTCTGGCTGGGCTTGGCGTCGCTGTTGGCGCTGGCCGATGCCTTGCCGTCAGCCTTCGGGTTGTCCGACGGCTTGATCTTCCCGACGTTCGACAGCAGGTCGGACAGCGGGTCGGCCTTGGTCGACGGCTTCTCCGGCTGCTTGGCCGGCGCATCCGCCTTCTTCGCCTCGGCCTTGGCATCCTTCGGCGGTTCGGCCTTCGCGACCTCCTTGGCAGGCTCCGGCTTCTTCGGCTCCGCCTTGGGCGGTTCCGGTTTCGGCGGTTCCGGCTTGGGAGGCTCGGGCTTTTTCGGCTCAGGCTTGGGCGGCTCCGGCTTCGGAGGCTCAGGCTTGGGCTCGTGCTTCGGCGGTTCCGGTTTGGGCGGTTCCGGCTTCGGCGGCTCGGGCTTGGGAGGCTCCGGCGGCTTCGGAGTCGGCGACGGCGCCGGATCCGGGGGCGGAGGTGGCGGGGGTGGCGGCGGGGGAGGAGGAGGCGTCGGAGCGGGCTTGGGCGGCGGCGTCGGCTCGCGCGGGGGCGGCGGCACCTGGGCGACCTTCGGCGGCTCCGGCGTCCTGGCAGGCGGCGGCGGGGGCGGCGGCGGCTCGTCCTCCTCGTCCGGCGGTTCCGGCGCCGGCGGGGCGGGCTTGGCCTCGGGCATCGGCGGACGCGCGGCGGTGGCCGGCTTCGGCTCGCCCTTCTCGACGCGGGCAGCCTGGGTGATCTCGCCGACGTCGACGATCTCGATCGGGATCGAGGAGGCGATTTCGAGCTTGCGATCGCTGGGCGGCATGCCGAGCACCATCAGCGCGACCAGCGCGACGTGCAGCACCGCCGAGGCGATCAGGGGCTTGCGCATGGGAGTTCCGCCCGCCTCAACGCGCCGGCTTGGGCGCGCCGACCCGCGCGCTGGGCGCGGCCGGGCCGTTCGGCATCTCGGCGACCAGCCCGACCTTCTTGAAGCCGGCGGCGCTCATGGTGCCCATCACCTCCAGCATCTTGCCATAGGCGATCTTGGCGTCGCCGCGGACCAGGATGCGGGCCTCGGGGTTGTTGTTGGTCACCGCGATCAGCAGCGGCACCATGTTGGCCAGCTCGACCGGCGTCTCCTGGACGAAGACGCGGCCGTCGGTCTGCACGGTGACGAACAGCGGGTCCTTCTGCTGCTCCAGCGGAGCGGCATTGGTCTTGGGCAGGTCGACCGGCACGCCGACGGTCAGCATCGGGGCGGCGACCATGAAGACGATCAGCAGGACCAGCATGACGTCGATGAACGGCGTCATGTTGATCTCGGCCATCGCGCGATAGCCCCGGCGCTTGCCGCGTCCGTGGGACTTGCCTGCGAGTTGTCCGGCCATGGTTCAGGCGGCTCCCCGCTCCTCGAGGTGGCGGGACAGGATCGCCGAGAACTCGCCCGAGAAGGTGTCCAGCCGGTCGGCGTAGCGGCCGAGGTCGGTGGAGAACTTGTTGTAGGAGAGCACCGCCGGGATGGCGGCCAGCAGGCCCATGGCGGTGGCGAACAGCGCCTCGGCGATGCCGGGCGCCACCACGGCGAGGCTGGTGTTGCCCGAGCCGGCGATCGAGGTGAAGGAGTTCATGATGCCCCACACCGTGCCGAACAGGCCGATGAAGGGGGCGGTCGACCCGACCGAGGCCAGGAAGGTCATGTAGCGTTCGGCCCGCGCCATCTCGCGGCCGATGCTCACCGCCATCACCCGCTCCACCCGCTGTTGCAGCGAGCTTTTCATCGTGCCGCCGATGCCGCGGTCGGCGGCGTGGCGCCATTCGCGCATGCCGGCGGCGAAGGTCGCCGCCATCGGGTCGGCCGGGGTCTGGCCGATGCGGTCGTACAGCGCGTCGAGCGACCCGCCGGACCAGAAGGCCTCCTCGAAGGAGTCGGCCTGGGCGTTCAGCCGGCGGATGCGCATCAGCTTTTCGATGATGATCGCCCAGCACCAGATCGAGGCGACGACAAGCATCATCATCACGATCTTGACGACCGCGTCGGCCTGCCAGAACAGGCCGAGGATCGTGATCTCATGTGCCGTCGTGGCGGCGGCATTGCCGGCCAGTTGGGCGGTTTGCAGGGCGTCCATCGCAGTCAGTCTCGCGTTTGCGCTGTTGGCACGGGGAGTGGAAGGAAACGGTCGATACGATCAGGCAGGCGGGTCAAGCGGGAGAAGAGGCGTTTTGCTTTGCATGCAGCGTCTCCATCGCCGCTTTCACCGGTTCGGGAAGGCGCACGGCCCGCCCGGCCCGGTTTATCGTCACCAGCTGCAGGTCGGCGCGCGCCAGCACGCGACCGTCGCGGCGGATGACTTGTGCAAGTGCGAAGGAGGCACCGCGGATATCGACGATTCGGGTTTCCACTTCAAGCGTGTCCTCCAGCTTGGCAGGGGCGTCAAAATCGATGGTCAGGCGCCGTACCGCAAATGACACACCTGTGACATCGCCCAAACCCTCGGCCATCTCCCTCTGACGGAAGCCCATCAGGTACAGCATCTCCGTGCGCGCCCGCTCCGCGAATCGCAGGTAATTGGCGTGATAGACGATGCCGCCGGCGTCGGTGTCCTCGTAATAGACCCGCAGCGGATAGCGGTGCGTGCCGTCCTCGGCGAACCGGCCGGAGAGGCTGGAAGGGGTGGATGCGTCACTCATCGCCGTCCCCGTCCGTCGGGTCGGGGACGCGGTCCAGCAGGTCGAGCTGCCGGAGCGGCGCGTTCGGCGGGTTGAGCCCGAGATAGCGGAAGCCTTGGTCGGTCAGCATGCGCCCGCGCGGCGTGCGCTGCAAAAAGCCCTGCTGGATCAGGTAGGGTTCGACCACCTCCTCCAGCACGTCGCGCTGTTCGCCCAGCGCCGCCCCCAGCGTCTCAACGCCGACCGGCCCGCCGCCATAGTTGTTGGCGACCAGCCCGAGATAGCGGCGGTCCATGCTGTCGAGTCCCAGCCGGTCGACCTCCAGCCGGGTCAGCGCGGCATCGGCGACGCGCTTGTCGACCTCCTCGACGCCGGCAACCGCGGCGAAATCACGCACCCGGCGCAGCAGCCGGCCCGACACGCGCGGCGTGCCGCGCGCCCGGTTGGCGATCTCGCGCGCGCCCTCCGGCGTGATGCCCATGCCGAGCACGCCTGCGGCGCGGCGCACGATCAGCTCCAGCTCGTCCGGCTCGTAGAATTGCAGGCGCACGGGAATGCCGAAGCGTTCGCGCAACGGGCGCGTGATCAGGCCGCTGCGCGTCGTGGCGCCGACAAGGGTGAAGGGCGGCAGGTCGATCCGGATGGACCGCGCCGACGGGCCTTCGCCGATGATGAGGTCGAGCTGGAAATCCTCCATGGCGGGATAGAGCACCTCTTCCACGGCGGGATTAAGGCGATGAATCTCGTCGATGAAGAGGACGTCGTGCGGCTGGAGGTTGGTCAGCAGCGCCGCCAGATCGCCGGCCCGCGCGATCACCGGGCCGGAGGTGGCGCGGAAGCCGACGCCCAGCTCGCGCGCCACGATCTGCGCCAGCGTGGTCTTGCCCAGGCCGGGGGGCCCGAACAGCAGCACATGGTCCAGCGCCTCGTTGCGGGAGCGGGCGGCCTGGATGAAGATCGACAGATTCTCGCGCGCCTGCCGCTGGCCGATGAACTCGGCGAGCGACAGCGGACGGATCGACGCCTCGGCCGAATCGCCGTGGCCCTGGCCCGGCTGGACCAGACGGTCGTGGTTGGGGTCGCTCATTGGCTCAGTTCCTTGAGGCCCTGGCGGATCAGATCGGACACGCCGGCGTCATCGCCCAGCACGCGCCCGGCGGCGACGACCGCGCCGAAGGCCTCCGACCGGCCATAGCCGAGATTGACCAGCGCCGACACCGCATCGGCCAGAGCCGGGGTGGCTCCCGGCACGGCGGCGGGGGCACCCTTGCCGGCCGGCGCGCCCGCGGTCGCCGCGGGACCGAGCGCCAGATTGCCGACCTTGTCCTTGAGTTCGTTCAGGATGCGCGCCGCCACCTTCGGCCCGACGCCGTCAGCGCGCACCAGCGCGGTCTTGTCCTGCGAAGCGATGGCGCGGGTCAACTGGTCGGGGTCGAGCACGCCCAGGATCGACAGCGCCAGCCGGGCGCCGACGCCCTGGATGGTGGTGAGCAGCTTGAACCACTCCCGGTCCGCCTGGTCGCCGAAGCCGTGCAGGACGATGCGTTCCTCGCGGATGAAGGTCTCGACCACCAGCGACGCCCGTTCCCCCACCGCCAGGCGCGACAGCGTGCGGTTGGAGCAGGACAGCAGGTAACCGACGCCGTTCACGTCGAGCACGACCCAGTCGGTGCCGGTGGAATCGACGATGCCGGTCAGCTTGGCGATCATGGATCAGGACTCCGAGTCCCTCTCCCGCCCCGGGAGAGGGTGGCCCGCAGGGCCGGGTGAGGGGTTCGCCACGGCGACCGGCCGCCTCAGGACGGAGGTTTCGTCCAGGCGCGCCTTGATCGTCGTCAGGACACCGTCGAGGTTGTCGCCGACATCGTTGTTCCAGAACCGCATGATGCGAAAACCGGCCTGCTCCAGCATCCTGGTGCGCCGTTCATCGTGAGAGGCGCGCTGCTCCGCATGCTGGCCGCCATCCAGTTCGATGATCAGCCGGTGATCGTGCGAGACGAAGTCGACGGTGAAGCCGAATATAGGTTCCTGACGGCGGAATTTCGCCCCCAACTGGCCGTTCCGCAGCTTCTGCCACAGCATTTTTTCCACTTCCGTGGAATCGCGGCGGAGCACGCGGGCGCGTTCGGTTTCCTGAGGAGTTGGGAGACGTTTGGCTTGGATGGAAACGTCCGTGACGGATAGCCCCTCACCCTCCCCGCCTGCGGCGGGTCCCCTCCCTCTCCCGGGGCGGGAGAGGGCGCTTTGCGCCCGTTGTGACGAGATATCTCCCCGCCGCCACATCGTCCAGCTGGCGCGGTGGTGCGCGTGGCAGATCGCTATGGCCAGCGCGTCGGCGGCGTCCGGCGAGGCGATCTCGCAGCCGGGCAGCAGCAGCCGCACCATCGTCTGGACCTGCGCCTTCTCGGCGCGGCCCTGACCGACGACCGCCTTCTTGACCATGTTGTTGGCGTATTCCGCCACCGCCAGCCCGGCCTGGGCCGGCACCAGCAGGGCCACGGCGCGGGCCTGCCCCAGCTTGAGCGTCGAGACCGCGTTGTTGTTGACGAAGGTCTCCTCCACCGCCGCCTCGTCGGGGCAGTAGCGCTCCACCACCGCCGACAGGGCGTCATGGAGCTGCACCAGACGCTCGGCCAGCGGACAGCGGTCGTCGGAATGCACCGCGCCGTCGGCGACGTGGCTCAGGCGGTTGCCCGCCACGTCGATGATGCCCCAGCCGGTGTGGCGCAAGCCGGGGTCGATCCCCAGCAGCCGCACCGGCGAAGGCACCGTCGCCTCACTTCGTCCTGCCCGCGCAAACACGGCACCCGCTCTCCGCTTGCAAGACCCGCGTTCAGCTTACGCGGTCAGCTTCTGCATCAGCTCGTCGGAGATGTCGAAGTTGCCTTCGACCACCTGGACGTCGTCGTTGTCCTCCAGCACGTCCAGCAGCTTCAGCAGGCTGGCCGCGGCTTCCTCGCTCGGCGCGACGGTGTTCAACGGACGCCAGGTCAGGCGCGCGCTCTCCGCACCGCCGAACTTGGCCTCCAGCGCATCGCGCACAATGCCGAAATTCTCCACCGTGGTGGTGACCTCGTGGCCGTTCTCGTCGGATTCGACGTTGTCGGCGCCGGCCTCCAGCGCCACCTCGAACACGGCGTCGGCGTCAGCCGCGGCGGCCGGGTAGAAGATCGCGCCGATGCGGCTGAACATGAAGCTGACCGAGTTGGTCTCGCCCAGGCTGCCGCCGTACTTGGTGAAGCTGGAGCGCACTTCCGCGGCGGTGCGGTTGCGGTTGTCGGTCAGCGCCTCGACGATCAGGGCGACGCCGCCGGGGCCATAGCCCTCGTACCGCACCTCTTCGTAGTTCGCGTCGTCGCCGCCGCCGGGCGTGCCCTGCTTGATGGCGCGATCGATGCGGTCGCGCGGCATGTTCTGCGCGCGTCCGGCCAGGATGGCGGCGCGCAGGCGCGGGTTGGCCGCCGGGTCCGGCAGGCCGCTCTTGGCGGCGACGGTGATCTCGCGGGCGAGCTTGTTGAAGATCTTGGACCGCTTGGCGTCCTGCGCGCCCTTGCGGTGCATGATGTTCTTGAACTGGGAATGACCGGCCATGGGTCGAACGAGCCTCGAAACGGAATTGGTCAATCGGGCGGGGTGAAGCGCACGACACATGTAACAGGTCTGCCGCTCCACCGCACCTTTTCGGCGCGGGAGACGACACCCACGGGATTAGAAAGTCAATATGGCGAGATTGCGGCGCGGCTTGGCCGCAGCCGTGACGGCCTTACTGCGTCCGTTCCGGCAAGGTCGGGCTCAGCCGCCCGCCGATGCGCAGCGGCTCGATGCGGACCGCCAGCCCGGTGCGGTCGTCGGTCTCGACGTAGCAGCCGCAGACGGTGCCCTCCCCCTCCGCCGGCGACAGCCGCTCGGTCGGCAGCTTCCGCACCATCTTGGCGAGCGCCACCTCCTTCTTCATGCCGATGGCACTGTCGTAGTCGCCGCACATGCCGGCATCGGACTGGTAGGCGGTGCCCTTCGGCAGGACCATGTGGTCGGCGGTCGGCACATGGCTGTGGGTGCCCACCACCAGCGAGGCGCGACCGTCGCAGAAATGGCCCATGATCATCTTCTCGCTGGTCGCCTCGCCGTGCATGTCGATCAGCACGGCATCGACACCGCCGGGCCCCAGCCGGTGCGCCTTCAGCACCCGGTCCACCGCGGCGAAGGGGTCGTCCATCGGCTCCATGAACAGGCGCAGCAGCACGTTGACGACCAGCACCTTGCGCCCGCCGCGCGCCTGAAGCAGCACATAGCCGCGGCCCGGCGTGCCCTCCGGGTAGTTCACCGGACGGACGATGCGCGGCTGCTGCTCGATGGTGGAAACCAGTTCCTTCTGATCCCACGTATGGTTGCCCAGCGTCACCACGTCGATGCCGGCCTCGAAGAACTCCTCGGCGATCTTGACGGTGACGCCGTAGCCGCCGGCCGAATTCTCGCCGTTCACCACCGTCAGGTCGGGGTCCAGCTTCTCGCGCAGCATCGGCATATGCGCCAGCACAGCCTCGCGCCCGGACCGGCCCACCACATCGCCGAAGAACAGAATCCGCATCGCCCCAACCTTCCCGATTAGATCGGATCGCGTAAAATCGGCATCGATTTGAAGCGTGAATCCGATCGTCAAATACAAAACTATAGCGCCGTGCGTTTCATATTAAACGCACGGCGCTATAACTCACTTATGAATGCGGAGCGTCTCGCGCTCCGTCACGATCCAGTCCAGCCGCTCGTCATGGCCGTCCACCGGAACCGCCGGCATCTCCTGCGCGGCGAAGGCCACGCCGACAGCGACCACCGCGCCCGGCCGGCCGGCCCGCAGGCCGTCCAGCGTCCGGTCGTAATAGCCGGCGCCATAGCCCAGCCGGTGGCCGGAGCGGTCGAAGGCCAGCAGCGGCACCAGCAGCAGCGAGGGCAGCAGGATCGCACGCCCCTCCGCCGGTTCCCGGATGCCGTAGCGCCCGGCCGTCATCGGCGCCTGCGGGTCCCAGTCGCGGAACAGCAGCGCGGTGCCGCGCGGCCCCGAGACCGGCAGTCCGACCGGATGGCCCAGTTCTTTAAGAAGGAGCAAAGCCGGCCGCGCATCGAGTTCCGAGCCCAGCGGCCAGTAGCCCCCGGCGGCGCCGCGCGGCAGATGGCCGTCGCGCGCCAGTTCGGCGATGCGGTCGCGCACGGCGGCGGAGACGGTGGAGCGGTCGCGGTCGGCGATGGCGTCGCGCCGGGCGCGCGCCTCGCGGCGGGCGGCGTCCTTGGCTTGCGGATCGGTCATCGCGGACTGCGTGCGGAGGGAGGGAACAGGGCAACCCTGGAACAGGGTGGCCCCGGAATAGGGTGGAAGGCGCCGCCTCGGCCGGTGGCCATATGCCTATCCTCCATGGCCTGCATGAGCAGGTGGGCGCCGTGTACCCGGCCCGATGGGCCGGACAGGGACAGCTCCCTAGAGTTCAAGGTTATCGGCCCTGGGGATTATTGCAGCCTGTCGAACCAGGCAGCGGTCCTTCCGTGTACCAATCTAGGCGCGCTCGAGCCGCGCGGCAACCTCTTCGATGCGTTTTGCGACACGATCGAGTTCGCCGGCCACCGCGGCCTCGTCGATTGCAGGGGCGATGCCCTTGCCGGACATCACGTCCTGCAACTCGTCGGCCAGCACCAGACAGGTCATCAGCATCATCTGCGCCTCCGACCCGCTGCGCCCGCCGCCGGTCAGCCGGCGCAGGCGGTCGTCCACATAGGCCGCCAGCTCGCGCAGCCGGCCCTCCTGCCCGTCCTCGCACAGCATGCGGTAGAAGCGGCCGTTCACTTCGATGTCGACCTGCGCCATGGCGTCAGCTCTCCAGCACGTGTTGCAGGCGGGCGATGGCGACCTCCAGCCGCTGCGACACCGCTTCCGCGGTGGCCTGGGCGGTCGCCCGGTCGGCCCGCGCGGTTTCCAGCGCCTGCGACAGGTCCTGCTCACGCCGGACGACCCGCTCCTCGCGGGCGGCAGCCGCATGGTCGAGGCGTTCCACGGCACGGCCGAGGCGGTCGAGTGCGGCTTTCAGGGAATCCATGGACGTCAACCTCGACCTGTGGGCACGTCATGTTCGATGGACAGCGGACCCGGACCGGCTTTTCGCCAAGCCGAGCCGCTGCCTTATCGGAGCGCCTAGAGTTGGGCCGGCACACCGACCGCGTCAACCGTCACGACGGACTCTTCCACCGAATGCCCATACTGAATACCGGGGCGTGACGGAACGTCGCAACCGATGCATCAGTGTCGAACCTTTAACCGGCGCGAGGGCTTCCCACACGGACGAGAGGCCTCTGCCATGCCATTCCCTACCCCAATCCCATGTTGACCTGCGGACGGCGGTTCTGCATGGTGCGCCCGTTTCGCGGCGCCTTTCGGGGTGACCGCGCAACCACCGTTGCCGACGCCGCAACCGCGCCCGACCCGCAGGAAACGCCAGATGTCCGCTGACTCCGCCCAGCCCTCCCTCCACACGATGGCCAGCGCGATCCGCGCGCTCTCCATGGACGCGGTCGAGGCCGCGAAGTCCGGCCACCCCGGCATGCCGATGGGCATGGCCGACGTCGCCACGGTCCTGTTCACGCAGTTCCTGAAGTTCGATCCGAAAAACCCGACCTGGGCCGACCGCGACCGCTTCGTGCTGTCGGCCGGCCACGGCTCGATGCTGCTCTACTCGCTGGCCTACCTGACCGGCTACGAGCGCATGACCATCGACCAGATCAAGCGCTTCCGCCAGCTGTACAGCCTGACCCCCGGCCACCCGGAAGTCGACCCCAGCCTCGGCATCGAGATGACCACCGGCCCGCTGGGCCAGGGCGTCTCCACCGCCGTCGGCATGGCGCTGGCGGAGCGGATCACCAACGCCCGCTTCGGCGACGAGCTGATCGACCATTACACCTACGTCATCGCGTCGGACGGCGACCTGATGGAGGGCGTCAGCCACGAGGCCTGCTCGCTGGCCGGCCATCTCGGGCTGAACCGCCTGATCGTGCTGTGGGACGACAACCACATCTCCATCGACGGCACGACCGACCTCAGCTTCACCGACGACACCCAGGCGCGCTTCCGCTCCTACGGCTGGAACACCATCGCCGTCGACGGCCACGACACCGACGCGGTGTCGAAGGCCATCGCCCAGGCCCGTACCTCCACCGACAAGCCGACGCTGATCGCCTGCCGCACCATCATCGGCAAGGGTGCGCCGAACAAGGCCAACAGCCACGCCTGCCACGGCTCGCCGCTGGGCGCCGACGAGGTGGCCGCGACCCGCACCGCCATCGGCTGGACCCATGAGCCCTTCGTCGTTCCCGACGAGGTGCTGTCCGCCTGGCGGGCCGCCGGGACCCGCAGCGTCGAGGCGTACAACGCCTGGAGCAGCCGCCGCGCCACCCTGAGCGCCGAGGCCGGCAAGGCCTTCGACGAGGCGTTCAGCCATGGCGTGCCGAGCGCGCTGACCGACACCATCGTCGCCTTCAAGCAGAAGATCAGCGCCGAGAAGCCGAGCTGGGCGACCCGCGTCGCCTCCGGCAACACGCTGGAAGTCCTGGTGCCGGCGATCCCGGAGATGGTCGGCGGCTCCGCCGACCTGACCCCGTCGAACAACACCAAGGTCAAGAACACCGCCGACGTGAAGGGCAAGGGCGAGTTCGCCGGCCGCTACGTCCGCTACGGCGTGCGCGAGCACGGCATGGCGACGCTGATGAACGGCATGACGCTGCATGGCGGCATCATCCCCTACGGCGGCACCTTCATGCAGTTCGCCGACTATTGCCGCCCGGCGATCCGTCTGGCCGCGCTGATGAAGCAGCGCACCGTCTTCGTGATGACCCACGACTCGATCGGTCTCGGCGAGGACGGCCCGACCCACCAGCCGGTCGAGCATCTGGCCGCGCTGCGCGCCATCCCGAACCTGCTGGTCCTGCGCCCGGCCGACGCGGTCGAGACCGCCGAATGCTGGCAGATCGCGCTGGAGGCCACCGGCGCCCCGTCGGTGCTGGCGCTGACCCGTCAGAACGTGCCGACGCTGCGCACCGAGCACACCGCCGACAACCTGTCGGCCCGCGGCGCCTACGTGATCGTCGAGGCCGAGGGTGAGCGCAAGGCCACCATCCTCGCCACCGGTTCGGAAGTGTCGCTGGCGGTGGAGGCCCGCAAGGCCCTGCAGGCCCAGGGCATCGGCACCGCCGTTGTGTCTATGCCGAGTTGGGAACTGTTCGAACGCCAGGACGACGCCTACAAGGCGTCCGTGCTCGGCACCGGCGTGCGCGTCGGCGTCGAGGCGGCGATCCGTCTGGGCTGGGACCGCTGGCTGGGCGACAAGGGCGCCTTCGTCGGCATGGCCGGCTTCGGCGAATCGGCCCCCTACCAGGAACTGTACAAGCACTTCGGCATCACCGCCGAAGCGGTCGTGGACGCCGTCAAAGCTCGTCTTTAAGGGCGCGTCTCTGAGAAAAGCCGAAGGGGCGTCCAGCCGAATTCGGGCGCCCCACATCCAACTGGAGGAAGTCATGGCTGTACGGGTAGCGATCAACGGTTTTGGCCGCATCGGCCGTCTGGTTCTGCGCGCCATCTACGAGAGCGGCCGCAAGGACGTGGAGGTCGTGGCGATCAACGACCTCGCCGATCTGAAGGCCAATGCGCACCTGCTGAAGTACGACAGCGTCCACGGCCGCTTCCCCGGCACCATCGAGACCGGTGCCGATGAAAACGGAAATGGCGTGCTGATCGTCAACGGCCACTCCATCAAGGTCGTCCA